>PKCS01000101.1 GCA_002862305.1 Phycisphaerae bacterium
GGTGGTCTCCTGGAACGACCGTTCAGCCTCCGCCTCGTCCTCGATCCCGAGCACCCGCTTGGCGAGTGACTGGTAGAGGAACGCGAACGCCTCGGTGCAGGCGGTGTTCGGTACCCCCTCCAGGATCGGTCTCGGGGCGTAGTAGCAGGAGCAGAGCTGCTCGAGGTTGTGCCCGAGCTCGTGCATCGCGGTGTCGAACCCGTCCCAGCCCAGCTGGTCCTTCAGCCGGCTGGTCCTGAGCCACGCGTCGTACTGGTGGAGCATCGGCCTCATCGCGTGACCCGCCCCCTTGCCGATCTCCACGCGAACCCTGGTCCCGAGGAACTCGGCCTGCTCCCCGTCGAACCCGAGTTCGGAGAGCACCTGGGGCAGCTTTCGCTCGAAGGCCTTCTCGTCCTCGAACCTCGCTCGCACCAGCTCGTCCAGTTCCGATGACTTCCGCTGCTCGAACAGGTCCTCGAAGTAGATGTCGTGCGACTCGAGCGGCCGGCCCAGCCGTTCCCGCATCATCGCCGCCAACCCCCCGCGGACGTCGGCCGAGAGCAGCTCCACCAGCATTCCCTCGACCTCCTGCTCGGGAATCTCCCTCTGGAGCTCGCATTTCCTGGCGATCGCGGTGGGATGCTCGGGGTGGTGGGGGTCCAGGGCCCTGGCCACCTCGACCTGCATCATCCAGTGCTCGTAGCGCTCCAGGCCCACCAGTTCCCCGGCCGGGGACCCGCCGACGGTGTTGCGCTCCGGATCCCAGTCACCGTTCCCGTCCTCGTTCATCACCGACCTCGGGATGGTGCCGTCGATGTGCCGGCCCAGCACCCAGGCCAGCGCCCGCTGCTTGTGCAGGCCGTCGGGCTCGTTGTAGCCGCCCTTGAGCTCCTCCCGGATGAGCCAGTGCGCGACGAGCCGTCGGTCCTGCTCGAACCAGCGTCTTCCGGTGGAGTCCACCACGGTCCCCACCGGAACGTGGAAGTTCGAGACCCAGTGCGAGGCCTTGAAGCCGAGCTCGCGGGCGAGGTCCGAGATCTCCTTCGGCACCCGGGCCCCGAAGTGCTTCGAGATCCGGGTGCGCGCCCACTGATCGGTCGTCCACCCCTCGCCGTGCTCGAGCATCGTCTCCAGGTCCGGCCGGTCGAGGTTGAGCAATGCGAGGTGCGCGAGCTTCTGGACGTAGACCTGTTCGGACAGGTCCGGGGCGGGATCGAAGGTGGCCAGCAGCTCGTCGACGTGCGCCATCTCGTCCCCCCGAAGGTCCGCCCATCGCCGGAGGTTCCGTCGCATCTCGTAGAGGTGCCCCCGGATCTGCGCGATCGCGGTCTCCAGTCGCTCGACCAGGCGTGCGAGCTCCTCCTCGCCGGCGATGAAGTGATCCAGGCAGAACGCCTCGAACGCCTCCCCATCCCCGTCCGGGGCCCGCCAGATCGAGGCGCACCTCGCGACCCCGGACTCGATCCTCGCCCGCTGGTCCTCCCCGTGTCGTTCGATCAGTCGTCCGATGGTCGCCTCGGTGTCCGTCATGGTCTCGGTGGTGCTCATCGGCTCATGATAGTCCGGCCCCCCGATTCCCGATCCCGCTCCCCGGGATCCGTCGAGTCCCGGTGATTTCGCGTTTTTTCCTGAGAGATCGGGTCCCGTGCCCCGGAAACCCCCTGAAACCCCGGTCACGGGCGCCAGTCCGTGCTCGAACCGTCCTTTCAAGGAGAAACACCATGCCCATCTCGCTCACGTGCCTCATCCTCGCCGCCAGCCCCTTCCTCCAGGGAGGGGACAACTGGTCACCGGGGGATCCCTACTTCCCGAATCCCTCGGCCATGCCCCATTACCCGACCTGGATCCCCCTCGACGAACACGGTCGCCAGAACGTGGGCGCGATGCCCACGTTCAGCGTCCAGTCCTCCTCGCAGGGCGGTGACGAATCGATGCGGGTACTCGCCCAGGTCCATGGCTTCTGGGTCAAGCCCAACCGGAGCAGCGACAGCGAAGTCGATCGCAGCTTCCTCGAGTTCCGCGTCCCGGGCATGGGGGTGACCGACGCGGTCGGCCTCCCCCAGCTTCCCGTGGTCAGCGGGGCCATCGGGCTTCCCGGCACCGCCTCGGAAGTCAAGCTGGTCGCGCCCGACATGCGGCTCTTCGCAAAGTTCGACAATGCGCGGGTCGTTCCGTTCCAGGGCGCCGACCTCGAGCCCGAGGGCGGCGACGGATCCCCTCGCCCCTTCATCATCGACCAGTCCTTCTACCAGGGCCACCAGGGTGCCTGGCCCGAGGGTGCCGGTCAGGCCGACGCTGGTCCCGACCGGAACTTCGGCCGGGTGCCCTACGCCAGCACCGACCTGCAGATGTTCAAGTACGACCCCAGCCTGAACCAGCTTCGGGTGGCCCGTGAGATCGAGTTCGACCTGACCTACCGGTCGGCCGGCTCCAGTCCCATCGAGATCTCGCGGTCCTGGGCCCGTTCGCTCCAGCAGTTCCTCCCGAACTACGACTGGCTCATCGAGAAGCGCATCATCGAGATCGCGCCCATCGGTTGGAGGGGTCGCTACCTGGTCATCCATCCCAAGGCCTGGCACGACCAGCTCCGCGACCTGATCACCCTGAAGCGCCAGCGCGGCTACAGCGTGCAGCGCATCGAGATCGAATCGATGGGCGGCGCGGATTCCGAGGACTTCTTCGAGGCGATCGCCGACTGGTACGCCGACGGTGAATCCGCCGCGGAACACTACGTGCTCCTGGTCGGTGACACCTCGCGGATTCCGCACCGTCAGACCTCCGTCGCGAACCACAACGGCGTGATCGGCCAGTCCGACATGCGCTACGCATTCCTCCACAGCGAGACCTGTCCGAGCCTCTGGATCGGACGATTGCCCGCGATGAGCGCCTCCGAGTGCGAGACCATGGTGAGGAAGAGCGTCGAGTACCAGACCAAGATGTTCTTCGACATCGACTTCTACGAGACCGCCACCCTCGCGGCCCATCCCGGCGAAGCCGATGCGTACCTCGACTGCATCGACGCCATCATGGCCCAGGACCACCTCTACCAGCGTCCCCGGAACTTCATCGACCGGGGCGGCGACACCGCCGACGGTCGCGACAACCTCGTGATGTCGGACATCGACGACAAGCACGTCGGGGTGGTGATGTACCGCGGTCACGGGTCGACCAACTCCTGGTCGCCCTGGGACTTCGACGGCAATGCGGTGAACGACGCCGATCTCGGCACCCTCGCCGACACCACCTACAGCCCCGTGGTCTTCAGCGTCTCCTGCAGCAACCACGGCATCCAGAACAACGCCGACGCGATCGGCCGCGAGTGGATGTACTACGAGGCCGGTGCCAGTTCGAGCATCGGAGCCATGCACCCCTCGTATCGCTGGCAGAACAACACCTTCGCGGAATACACCTGGGTCTACCTCCAGTCCAACAACCTCCATTCGGTCGCGGCCACCACGATGTCCGCCCTGAATGCCGCGGCCGCGACGCACGGCGACCAGTGGTCGCGCTGGAACCAGCAGGTGTACTCGGTCTTCGGTGATCCCGAGATGAGGGTCTACAACCGGGCGCCCTTCCAGCTTCGCCTGCTGCTGGAGAGCTTCCAGATCTTCCAGCCCGAGCTGCCCATCGACATCCTGGTCTTCGGTGACGGCAACCAGGTCATCCCCGAGGCGATCGTGACCCTCAGCGGTCCCCAGGGTCCCATCTTCACCGGGATGAGCGGTGCGGACGGCCGCCTGCAGATCCCCGCCGGACTCGACGTCGGCGACGCGCAGGAGCTCACCCTCCGTGCCTGGGTCGACGATCGCAACGGCATGGATGCGGTGCAGACCATCGCGGTCGACCAGGGCTCCAACTCCGCTGCGGCCGAGGACCTCAATGGCGACGGCGCCATCGACGGTGCGGACCTGGCGCTGCTGCTCGCCTCCTGGGGGCAGCCGGGTGACGCGGACTTCGACGGCAACGGGGCCGTCGACGGCGCGGACCTGGCACGCCTGCTCGGGGCCTGGGACTGATCCTTCGTCTCCCCGTCCCAATCCCGAACCCGGCCGAGGGCGCCTCCACGGAGGCGCCCTCGTTTTTCGAATCCAGCTATCCTCGAGGCATGCTTCGACACCTCCTCCCCTCCACGGGGCAGATCGCCCTGCTCGCCGCCCTCGTCCTCCCCGGCGGCGGCTGCCGCTCGGTCTCCCAGCCGGGATTCGACGCGGTGCGGCCCGGGCAGACCCGGGCCGAGGTCCGGGAGCTCATGGGTCGACCTTCCTCCACCTTCGAGCGGGTCACCGCCGCGGACGGATCGATCATTCGTCTCGAACGCTGGCAGTACGGCGACAACGCCAGTTCGATGGCCACCGGGCTGGTCTATCCGGATCTGCCGAGCGAGTCGGTCTGGGCGGTCTTCTTCGACGAGGACGGGCGGGTGGTGCGCGTGCAGGCCGCGGACCTCGGGGCGGAGGCGCGAGGCAGGGAACAGCTCCGCAGGATGCAGGATCCCGTCCAGCCCGGGGTGCCGTCGCGCAGTCGGTGAGGACCCGGTCCGTCGTCGGATGCGCTCAGGAGGCCTCGGCCGCCATCTTCTGGGCCTTCTCCCGGGCCTCGTCCAGCGAGCCCACGTACATGAACGCGGATTCGGGCAGGTCGTCGCCCTCCCCGTTGCACAGTCGCTCGAAGGAGTCGATCGTGTCCTCGAGCGGCGTGGTGATCCCGGGGATGCCGGTGAAGACCTCGCCGACGTAGAACGGCTGGGAGAGGAATCGCTCGATCTTCCGTGCGCGGGAGACGGTGAGCTTGTCCTCCTCGGAGAGCTCGTCGACGCCGAGGATCGCGATGATGTCCTGGAGGTCCTTGTACCGCTGGAGGATGGTCTGGGTGCGACGCGCCACCGCGTAGTGGTGCTCGCCGATCACCTGGGGGTCGAGGATCCGGGAGGTGGACGCCAGGGGGTCCACCGCGGGGTAGATGCCCTTCTCCGCGATCCCGCGCTCGAGGACCACGAACGCATCGAGGTGGGCGAACGTGGTCGCGGGTGCCGGGTCCGTGAGGTCGTCGGCCGGGACGTAGATCGCCTGCACCGAGGTGATCGCGCCCTTGGCGGTGGAGGTGATCCGCTCCTGCATGGCACCCATCTCGGTGGCCAGGTTGGGCTGGTAGCCCACCGCACTGGGCATCCGGCCCAGCAGCGCGGAGACCTCGGAACCGGCCTGGGTGAACCGGAAGACGTTGTCGATGAAGATCAGGGTCTCCTTGCCGGAGGCGTCCCGGAACTCCTCGGCCATGCTCAGCCCGGAGAGGCCGACCCGGAGTCGGGCACCCGGGGGTTCGTTCATCTGACCGAAGACCATCGCCACCTTGTCAAGGACGTGCGCGGTGTTGCCTTCGCTGTCGGTGTACTCGGCCTCGGCCATCTCCCGCCAGAGGTCGTTCCCCTCGCGGGTGCGCTCGCCCACCCCGCAGAAGACGGAGTAGCCGCCGAAGTTCCGGGCGACACGCGCGATCATCTCCTGGATCACGACCGTCTTGCCCACGCCGGCGCCGCCGAACAGTCCGATCTTGCCGCCCCGGACGAACGGGCAGAGCAGGTCCACCACCTTGATGCCGGTCTGGAGGATCTCGGTCTTGGGGTTGAGGTCGACGTACTCGGGGGGATCGCGGTGGATCGGTGCCCGCTTTTCGTAGGTGACCTCGCCCTTCTGGTCCACGGCCTCGCCCAGCAGGTTGAAGACGCGTCCGAGCACCCCTTCCCCGACCGGGACCGTCACGCTGTTCCCGGTATCGGTGCAGGCGTCCCCGCGTCGGACCCCGTCGGTCGACGCAAGCGCGATGCATCGCACCAGGCCGCCACCGAGGTGCTTGGCGACCTCGCCGACCATGGTCTGGGTCTCGCCACCACTCTTGAACTCGACGTTCACCGCGTTGTAGATTTCGGGGAGATCGGATTCGGGGAACTGGGCATCGAAGGTTGATCCGATGACCTGCGCGATGGTTCCGGTACTTGCCATGGTTCGGTCTTTCGTCCTGCAACTGGGTTTGACGCGGCACGACTGGACCGCGCTGGGAGCATCAGGATAGTGCTCGGGCACCCACCGCGCCACACGGTCGGCAGGCCGGTTTCGAGAGATTCGAAAACGGGGGGGCTCCCCGGGAGCGGGGGCCGGGGATCAGGCGGTGGTGTCGAGGATCCGCCCGGCCTCGAGCATCGTCGCGGCCTCCATGCGAGCCGCGGGACTCCGGTAGAGCTGGAGGTTGCCCGCGGCGTTCGCCCGCGGCGGGGGGGCGTCGAAGCCCGCTCCCCGGTTGATCCCACTGGCGACGTTGCCCGCCACCAGCGAACGCATCCTCGAGGTCGACCCGGCGGTGGCGCGATCCGCCACCACCCGGGAGAAGGCCACGGCCCGACCACCGTCCGTCGACGAGGCATGCCTGGCGAGCGGTTCGTAGCTCGCGGCGAGACCGGGATGGATGCCGTGGGTGTCCATGGTGTTCCTTCTGGAAAGTAGAACCTCCTTTTTCGGCAACACACTTGATTTGCTCGAATTTAACCCGAGATAGTCAGCCGGCCCGCACCGTCGACAAGGGATCCGGGGGCATCGCGTGGAGGATGCTCCACCGGGCATTATCGAGGACCCGCATCCTGAAGGTGACTTCCTGCAGCGCAGCCGGCATCAATATCGTCCGCCCCGGATAAAAACGCATGACGTTGCCCTCCGGATCGACCACCGTGCCCTCCCCGGACGAACAGAGGAAGACGTGCGGCATCCCGTTGCCGGGGAACGTGAATTCCGAGGTCGGGCCGGGGTCCTCGCCGGAGTCGAGCTGTTCGATGAGGAACCGGTCGCACTCGACCAGGCGCCTTCGTCGCAACCCACCCGACTCGGTGCCGCGCGCATCGGCCCGGCGGGTCATGACCGGCCAGTCGGTGCGCTGCGCCTCGCCGAGGCGGATCGACTCGCGGGCCTGCTCGAGGTGGAGCGCCCGCTCCGGGTCGTTCCGGTTCCAGTCCCACACCCGGAAGGTGGTGTCGGACGGGGTCTGCACCTCGGCGACCACGGTGCCCGCCCCCAGTGCATGGCAGAGCCCGCTCTCCAGGAAGAGGCAGTCCCCGGGCTCGAGCGATCGCTCGATCATGACGTCCATGAAGCCCCCGGATTCGATCGCCCGGTCGAATCCCTCGCGGTCCAGCGATGGATCCAGCCCCACGTAGGCCCGGCTGCCCGGCTCCGCCTCCAGCACCACCCAGGCCTCGGTCTTCAGGAAGGAATCCCCGTGGTTCGCGGCGTACTCCGCCGAGGGGTGCAGCTGGACGGAGAGGTTCTCCCTCGCATCGAGCAGCTTGATCAACAACGGGAATCCACCGTCGGGTCCGGGTTCGGCCCGCCCCAGGATGGAGGCCGGGTCCTCCTCGATCAGGGAGCGCAGGCTCCGGCCCGCATCCGGTCCCTCGGCGACCACCGAGCAGTCCGGGTTCCCAGCGCCGGGCAGGTCCGCGACCTCCCAGGACTCGCCGATCCGCTGGCCCTCGGGAACCCGCTTGCCGAAGGCCGCGAGCCGGTCGCCGCCCCACGCCCGCTGCTTCAGGATGGGCTCGAACGCAAGCAGTGAACGTGCCATGCGGATCCCCGGCTAGAAGGCCATCCCGGTGATCCGTGCCTCGAAGACGATCTTGTCGTTGACGATCCCCTGGATGTCGGTGATGAACCGTCGGCGGTTCACCTTGACCTCCTTGGTGAACAGGATCATCTCGTCGCCGGGGACCACCTGCCCGCGGAAGGAGCAGTCGGTCACCCGCGTGAACCCGACGAACGGGGCGTCGCCGAACCGCTCCGCGAGCACGAAGCTCGAGAGCTGCGCTCCGGCCTCGATCTGCAGAACCCCCGGGAAGAGAGGGCGCCCGGGGATGTGGCCGGGGACCCAGAACTCGTCGTCGCCGACTTCCTTGATCCCGACCGCCTCGGTCCGGTCCTCGTTCCACCAGATGACGCGATCGAGGTGCCTCATCTCCCCGCGGTGGGGGTTGACCGCCTCGATGTCCTCGGGCCCCGCCCACGTCTGGTCCATGTCGATCCCGTCAAGATCGATCAGGTATCGTTCATTCGTGGCTGGCTGGGGGCTGTTGGTCATCGATGCAACGAATATAGCCCAGATCGGCGGTCACCGACAGAACAGCCTGCGGCTCCTCCACGTCGGATGCGTGACGAATCATCGCCGTCCATGTCACAGGGGCCGTTGCCACGCAACGGCCCCTGGGAACGGGCGTCATCTTCGACGACCGGACGGACCGGTTGTCGGAAGCGGGGAGGTCGGTTGCTGGATCAGCCCTTCTGGGCGTCCAGGATCGACTTCCTGAGTTCCTGAGCGATGTTCTTGACATCCTGCATCGCCTTGCGAACCCGGGTTCCAGCGGCCTTGTTGCCGCCGGCTGCTTTGAGGACGTCAGTCTCGCACTCGGCGAGAACTCGCTTCATGTTTTCGTAGTGCTGTGTCACCATGGTGGTTGGACCTCTGGCTGCGGGAGGCCGTCCGAGAGGCCTCCACGGGGTTTCCGTGCTGCCTACCGTATCGGGATTCTGGGCCGAATGTCACCACGAAAACCCGGCTGAACACCCAAAAACGCGGTTGACCCCCGTTCCCGAGCCAGGGGGGCCGCTCTGTAAGTCCAATAAAAAGGGATCGTTAGCTCGATTCGCTGTTTCAGACGTTGAGCTCGGCGGCGCTGGGAAAGCTGCCCTGGTAGCGGGACCTGATCGGCTCGACGACCTCCCCCAGGAACCGGTCCACCTGTTCGGGGGCTCGGCCCACGAACCGCGACTGGTCGGCGAGGGACTGCATGTCCACCTCGGCGAACATCGGCTCGCCCGCCAGGCGCTCCAGCAGGCGGTTGTCGGTCGCCCCCTCCATCATCTCCCTGGCCACCTCCCGGGAGTGGGTCCTGATCACCTCGTGGGCGTCCTGGCGGTCGGCGCCGAGCTTGGTGGCGGCGAGCATGAGGTCCTCCGTGGCCATGAAGGGCAGCTCGCGCTGGAGGTTCGCATGGATGATCGCCTCGTTGACCACCATCCCGTCGGTCACGTTGCCCATGATGTCCAGGGCGTTGTCGAGGGCGAGGAAGCTCTCGGGGAGGCTCAGCCGCCGGTTCGAAGAATCGTCAAGGGTCCGCTCCATCCACTGGGTGCACGCGGTGTCGACTCCATTCTGCCACAGCGAGATCACGAACCTCGAGAGTCCCGTCGCCCGCTCGCAGCGCATCGGGTTTCGCTTGTACGCCATCGCGCTCGAGCCGATCTGCGAGCTTCCGATGGGCTCCTGGACCTCCTTCAGGTTGGCCAGCAGCCGCACGTCGTTGCAGGTCTTGTGGACGGCCGCCGCGGCGGTGGAAAGGGCGGAGAGGATCTGCACGTCGACCAGCCTCGGGTAGGTCTGGCCGCTGACGGTCCAGCATCGTTCGGGGTTCCAACCGAGCTTCTCGGCGACCCGTCGTTCGAGCTCGTCCACCTTCCCGACGTCCCCCTCGAACAGCCCGAGGAAGGAGGCCTGCGTGCCCGTCGCCCCCCGCATCCCGCGGAGCCTCAGCCCCTCCAGCCGGCTTTCGACCTCCTCGAGGGCGATCGAGAAGTCCTGGGCCCAGGTCACCGCGCGACGTCCGACCGTCGTCGGCTGAGCGGGTTGGTAGTGGGTGAATCCGAGCGTCGGCAGGGACCGCCAGCGTTCGGCGAACGCCCCGAGCTGGTGGATCACCAGGGCGAGCTTCCGGGCGACCAGTTCCAGCGCCTCGCGGAAGATGATCAGGTCGCCGTTGCAGACGATGTCCTGGGAGGTCGCGCCGAGGTGGATGATCCCGCGCGCGTCCGGGGCCTTCTCGCCCCAGGTGTGCACGTGGGCCATCACGTCGTGGCGCAGCGTCTTCTCGTGCGCGGCCGCCGCCTCGAAGTCGATCTCCGACCGCGACTCGCGAAGCTGCTCCAGCTGGGACTCATCGATGCCGAGCCCGAGTTCGTGCTGGGCTTCCGCGAGTGCGAGCCAGATGCTCCGCCAGGTGTCGATCCTCCGACGGGGGGAGAGGATCCTCGCCATGTCCCCGGTGGCGCTGCGGGCCGTCAGGGGTGATTGGTAGATGTCGTGTCCTGCTTCGATGGTTCGACTCCGCCTTCGGGTTGGCCGGTGGCCCGCATCCTACCGCGCCCCAACACCCGCGGCTCGCTTCCCGAGCGGATCCTTCGGAGGTTTCCCCGATGCCGCCACACCACCGTGAACGCGATCAGCAGCCCGGCGCAGAGTCCGGGCACCACCCCCGCGGGGGAACCGCCTTCCGGGACTCCTTCGAGGATCCCGATCAGCCCGACCGAGACCGGGACCGAGGCGGCCGCGACCATGCTCGCCAGGGACATGTAGCCGGTGGCCAGCACGCAGATCGCGAAGAGCCCGCCGCCGATCAGCACCGGGTAGGTCATCACCGGATAGAGGGCCAGCAGGGCCCCGCAGGCCGTGGCCACCCCCTTGCCCCCCTTGAAGTTCAGGAAGGGCGAGTACACGTGGCCGAGGATCGCCGCGATCCCCACCGCCATCCACCCCCATTCCGCGGTGGGCCCCGCGGCCCCCGCCTCCCTGCCGAGGACGCCCATCACGGCACCGGAGGCCAGCACCGGGGTCGCCCCCTTGCCCGCATCGAGGAGAAAGCAGGCGATCCCCCAGCCCCGCCCGAGCGCGCGGCCGACGTTGGTGGCGCCGGTGTTGCCCGAGCCCACCGCCCTGAGGTCCACCCCCTTCGCCCGCGCGATGATGATGCCGAAGGGAAGCGATCCGCATCCGAAGGCGAGGACGATCCAGGCGATCCAGTACGCGTCGTTCATCGAGCTCCATCCTTCCCACCCAGCAGCTCCTCGACCGCATGGACCACGTCGCCCACCGAGATCCGGTCGATCCGACACGCCCGGGGATGGTCGTCGGCGATCCGATCCGTCGTCAGGAAGGGTTCCGCCACCAGGTGCCGCTCCCGGATCCCCTCCAGCACGGTGAATCGGCGGTCGGTGGGTCCGAAGAGGACCACCGACGGCGTACCCAGCGCGGCCGCCAGGTGCCGGGGACCGGTGTCGTTGGTGACCATGAGCTCCGCCTTCCGGACCACCGCCTTGAGCGCACCAAGGCTGCCGCCGCGCTTCGAGAGGTTCACCACGCCCGGTCCCGCACGCCGGCAGACCTCCTCGAGGATCCCGGTCTCCGCGGGCGAGCCGTTGACCGCGATCGAATGGGGGTATCGATCGCGCAACCGATCCGCGAGCTCGGCGAAGTTGCCGGGGCTCCATCGCTTGTCCATCCGGTTGGCCCCGGGGTTCAGCAGGATCAGCGGGCCCTCGATCCCCTCGAGGATGCGGTCCGCCTCGGCCTCCTGGTCGGGGGTGGTCCCGAGCCGGGGAACGCGATCCGCGACCCGGATCCCGAACGCCGCCTCCACCAGCCCGCAGTAGTCATCGAGGGTGGTGGTGGGGGCCGGGCTCGCTCCGGACGGGAAGGGGATCGCCTCGGTGAGCAGCCATCCCCGGCCCTGGACCGCGTATCCGATCCGGCGGGGGCTGTTGAGCAGGCGAGCGAAGAGTCCCGAGCGCAGGCTGTTGGGCAGCAGCAGCACCTCGTCGGGACGCCGTCTCGACAGGCGGCGGGCATCCCCCAGCGGCCCCAGCACGCCGCGCAGGGTCGCGGTCTCGACGTCGCCGAGCCATGGCAGTCCCTCGAGCACCGGCCCGAGACCCGGGCGGGCCACCGCCCGGATCACGAGCTCCGGCCGTTGTTCCGCCAGGGCGGCCAGGGCCGGCGTCGCCATGACGACGTCCCCGATCCACGAGGGCATCACCACCAGCAGGTCCCGCGCGGGCCCGCTCACGCGTGGCTCCACAACGGGCACCCGTACTTTTCCCGGTGCCAGTCGTCGGTGGTGCGTCGGAGCTCCGCGGCCAGGGCGGTCGCCTCCAGGGTGCCCGCCTCAACCTCGAGCTCGATCGCACGCTCGTCCACCTCGCGAACCCGGACCTCGATCCCGGTGCGCTCCCCGATCGCCCGGGCACTCGCCTCGACGATCCCCCGCACCGCCTCGTCGGCGAGGGGGGCGCCCAGCTCCGAGGTGAGTCGGACCGCTGCACCCACCGTCAAGCACCGTCCCCGAGCACGAGGTCCACCGCCTCCAGGAAACCGGTCGCCACGTGGTCCGCCTCCCCGGTCGAGTCCGCGGAACCGGCCAGCAGGATCGTCCGGCAGCCCGCGGCGCGACCCGCCTCCGCATCGCGTGGCTGGTCCCCGATCATCCAGCTGGATTCCAGGTCGAGTGACTCGCGATCCGCGGCCTCGCGGAGCATGCCGGGAGCGGGCTTCCGCCAGGGGTGCTCCCGGGCGTACTCGAGGACCGTCCCCCCCGGGTGGAAGGGGCAGTAGTAGAACGAGAGCGGGGGCCGCCCGGTCAGTTCCTGGATCCGATCGTGGACCGCATGGACCGCGGCCTCGTCGTAGCGACCCCGCGCCACCCCACCCTGGTTGGTGACCACCACCAGCCGGAAGCCCCCCCGATGCAGGCGGCCGAGGCCTTCCCGGACCCCCTCCAGCAGCACGACCCCGTCGGGGTCCCCGAGGTCCCCGTCGTTGGCGATGAGGGTGTTGTCGCGATCAAGGAAGACGGCTGGATGCATGCTGTTGGAGAGAATACCCGGCCCGGGTCGGCCGCTGTGCATCCGCGCTGATAGGATCCACTTTCCGAGCCCCCGTGCCAGGAGCACCCCATGACCACCACCACCCTCTCCCGACGAGGCCTCGAGGCCCCGACCTCGCCCATTCGTGCCCTCGAGGCGACCTCGCGGGCCGCCTCCGAGTCGGGCAAGACCGTCCACTTCCTCAACATCGGGCAGCCGGACATCGACACCCCCCCGGCGATGATCGAGGCCTACCGGAGCTTCGACGAGCGGGTGCTCGCCTACTCCCCGAGCGACGGGGTGCCCGCCTATCGGGAGGCCCTCGCGGACCGGTACTACAACGAGTTCGTCGGGGAGCTCGCCCCGATCACCGCCGAGGACATCGTGGTGACGGTGGGGGGGTCCGAGGCCCTGCTCTTCGCGATGGCGTCGGTCACCGACCCCGGCGACGAGATCCTGGTCTGCGAGCCCTACTACACGAACTACTCGGGGTACTCCCACATGCTGGGGATCACCACCGCGGCGGTGACCACCCACGTCCGCGAGGGCTACGCGATCGATCCCGCCCGCGTGGAGGCCGCGATCACCGAGCGAACCCGGGCGATCGTGCTCCCCACCCCCGGGAACCCCACCGGGGTGGTGCTCTCCCACGACGAACTCGTCGAGATGGTGGGGATCTGCCGTCGCCACGGGCTGTTCTTCATCTGTGACGAGGTCTACCGCGAGTTCGTCTACGACGAGCCCCGCGGGACGCTCGCCCCCTCGCTGCTCGCGGTGCCGGGATCGGAGGAGCTCGGGATCGTGATCGATTCCGTCTCCAAGCGGTACAGCGCCTGCGGGGCCCGGCTCGGCTGCCTCGTGACCAGGAACCCCGAGGTCCGGCGCGCGGCGCTGCACTTCGGGCAGGCCCGGTTGTCGCCCGCCACCGTCGCCCAGCGCGCGGGGATGGCCGCCCTCGACACCCCCCGGGCCTACTTCGACGAGGTCCTCGAGGAATACCAGGCGCGTCGCGACCTGCTGGTGGAGGGACTCTCCTCCATCGGGCTGCACGTGCCCGCCCCGAAGGGTGCCTTCTACATCGCGGTCCCGCTGCCGGTCGAGGACGCCGAGCACTTCGCGCAGTGGCTGGTCCGGGACTTCGACCTTGATGGCGAGACGGTGTGCATGGCACCCCTCGGGGGCTTCTACAGCACTCCCGGCCTCGGACGCAACGAGGTCCGACTCGCCTACGTCCTCGACCGGGAGCGACTCTCCCGCTGCGTGGAGATCATCTCCACCGGACTCGAACGCTACATGGTGCCGGAGCAGGACCCCCGATGACACCGGCCGGAGCCAGCAACGCCAGCAACGCAGCCAACGGAAGCGTGGGCATCCTCGTCGGTGGCGGCCCGGCCCCGGGCATCAACGCGGTGATCGCCGCCGCGACGATCCGTGCCCGACTCTCCGGGGCGGAGGTCGTCGGGATCACCAACGGCTTCCAGAAGCTGGTCGACCCGCACCAGGATCCCCGGGACGCCTTCCGGGTCCTGGACATCAACGACGTCTCCCGGATCCACTTCCGGGGTGGCTCGACCCTCGGCACCTCGCGGGCGAACCCCACCCGGAGCGATGCCGACCTCGACCGGGTGCTCGACGCCCTTCAACAGCGCGGCATCGACAAGCTCATCACCATCGGCGGCGACGACACCGCCTTCAGCTGCTCGCGCCTCGCGGACCGCGCGGGCGGTCGCCTCGCGGTCGCGCACGTGCCGAAGACCATCGACAACGACCTCGACCTCCCGCCCGCCATCGACACCTTCGGCTACCACACCGCCCGCTCGGTGGGCGTGGAGATCGTCCAGAACCTGATGGTCGATGCCCGGACCACGGAGCGTTGGTACCTGGTGATCGCCATGGGACGCAAGGCGGGCCACCTCGGGCTGGGCATCGGCAAGTCCGCGGGCGCCACGCTGACCATCATCCCCGAGGAGTTCCCGGAGGGCACGCTGACCCTCTCCCGGGTGGTGGACACCATCGTGGGCGGCATCATCAAGCGTCGGGCGGAGGGTCGCCAGGACGGGGTCGCGGTGGTCGCGGAGGGCGTGGCCCTCGGCATCGAGCCCCAGGAACTCGAATCGCTCGGCCCCGCCGAGCGTGACGCCCACGGTCACGTGCGCCTCGCCGAGGTGGACATCGGAATCCTGATCAAGAAGCGGGTTCGCGCCCGGTTGAGCGAGCTCGGCATCGACCTCACGGTGGTCTCGAAGAACCTCGGCTACGAACTTCGCTGCGCGGATCCGGTCCCCTTCGACATGGAGTACTGCCGGGACCTCGGCTACTGCGCCTCCAAGTTCCTGCTGGAGGGGGGCAGCGGCTGCCTGGTGAGCATGCAGGCGGGGCGGTTCGTCCCGGTCCGGCTCGCCGACCTGATCGATCCCGGGACCGGGCGGATGCAGGTGCGCATGGTCGACGTGCACAGCACCCGCTACGCGATCGCCCGGCGCTACATGATCCGCCTCCGCCGGGACGACCTCGAGGATCCGGGGAAGCTGGCGTCCCTCGCGACCACCTGCAACCTCTCCCCGGCGGGCTTCGCGAGTGAGTTCGGCTACCTGGTCGAGGACGAGCTCCCGCCGCTGGTTCTCATCTGAGGCCGTATGATGACCGGGAAGATGACGATGGAACACGAAGAACACCTCGAGGACGAGAGCGAGCTGGTCGCCGCCCGGCGCGCGAAGCTGGCCTGGATGCGCGAGGAACTCGGCGTCGAGCCCTACGGCTCGCGGGTGGACGGCATCATCCCCCTGCGCGAGGCCCGGGCGCGCTTCGACGAGTCCGCCCACCAGGCGCACGTTGACTCGGTGTCCGCCCGTCGCGAGGACGAGGGGGTCGAGCTGGTCGACGATCGCCCCCGGGTCCTGGTCGCGGGCCGCATCGTGCAGCATCGCGACGTGGGCAAGCTGGTCTTCATGGTGGTCAGGGACCACTCCGACGACCTCCAGCTGAGCGTCTCGAAGGCGGCGCTGCCCGCGGAGTCCTTCAAGCTGGCCAAGAAGGTCGACTACGGCGACATCGTCGTGGCCGAGGGACGCATGGGCAAGACCCAGCGCGGCGAGGTCTGCCTCTGGGTCGATCGGTTCGAGATCCACGTCAAGAGCCTCGCGCCCCCTCCCGGCAAGCACCACGGCCTCTCCGACCCGGAGATCCGCTACCGACGGCGGTACGTCGACATGTACGCCAATCCCGAGACCATCAAGGTCTTCAAGGCCCGTTCCCGGATCGTCTCCCGGATCCGTTCCTTCATGGACGCCCGGGACTACCTCGAGGTCGAGACCCCGATGATGCAACCGATGGCGGGCGGCGCGGCGGCACGACCCTTCTCCACCCACCTCAACGCCCTCGACATCCCGCTGTTCATGCGCATCGCCCCGGAGCTCTACCTCAAGCGACTCCTGGTGGGGGGGCTGCCCCGGGTCTACGAGATCAACCGCAACTTCCGCAACGAGGGGATCGACCGGTCCCACAACCCCGAATTCACCGCCATGGAGGTCTACGAGGCCTTCGGCGACTACCACACCATCATGGAGCTGACCGAGTCGCTCATCCACGAGCTGGCGAAGGCCCGGCGTGCGGAGCTGCTCGAGGAGGGCGCGGACGGTCCCTTCGGCACCGAGGAGGCCCCGCAGCTTCCCTTCGGCGACCTGGTCGTCGACTACGGGCGGCCCTTCGACACCGTGGGCTACTTCGAGCTGTTCGAGCGGGCGCTGGGGTTCCCCGCCAGCGACCTCGACCAGGTCCGGGAGAAGGCGCGCGAGATGGGGTGCGAGGACGTCGATCGTCTCGACGAGACGCTGCTGGTCAACGAGGTCTTCGAGGAATTCGCGGAACCGACCATCGACCCCGCCCGCCCCACCTTCGTGCTCGACTGGCCCAGCGCGATCTCGCCCCTGACCCGACCGCACCGCGATCGCCCCGAGCTCGCGGAGCGGGTGGACCTCTTCATCGGCGGGATGGAGATCGGACCGGCCTACACCGAACTCAACGATCCCGACCTCCAGCTGGGCAAGTTCACGGAGCAGATCGCGGGACTGGACGACGAGGAATCCACCTTCCGGTCCCTCGACACCGACTTCATCGACGCCCTCCGGGTGGGGATGCCCCCGGCCGGCGGGCTGGGCCTGGGGATCGACCGCATCGTGATCCTGCTCACCGACAGCCCGTCGATTCGCGACGTGATCCTCTTCCCGCTGATGCGACCGGTCGACGGGGACGCCTCCGACGACGACCCCGGGGCCGAGGCCTGATCGTGCACCCGGTCGCTGCCGTCATGCTCCTGTCGGCGTCCCTGTCGCCTCCCGCCCTCGTCGCACCACCCGGGGAGGCACCCTCGGGCGAGGAGCGCTGGTTCGAGTTCACCATCCGCGAGATCCCCTGCGGGTTCATGAGCCGCTCGACCACGCGGGAGGGCGAGGTGCTGACCACCCGGACCCTCGAGCGGCTGAGCGTGCAGCGGTCGGGCGTGCCGATCCGAACCACCACCACCACCCGCTTCCGCGAGACCACCGATGGTCGTCCCCTGCGCGTCGAGCTGACGCGCGAGCGGGGGGGGAGTGACGCCCGACGTTGCGTCATCGACTTCGACGACGCCCTGATCACGGTGACCACCGACCGATCCTCCGGCGACGAGCGTGTCCAGCGCCTGCCGGACCCGGGGGGCTGGCTGACCCCGGCCCGAGCCGACGCGCACGTCCGGCGGCAGGTCCGGGCGGGCGCCCCGCGGATCGAGTACCGGGTGCTCCGCACCACGGGGGTCCCGGGAACCATCCAGGACGTTGAGATGACCCGGCTCGCGGACGAGGAGACGGGATCGGCGGGGGAACCTTCCGATCCCCGCAGCCACTGGGCGGTCCGCCGGTCCGGGGAGGCGCTCGAATTCCGTGAGTGGCGGGATCCCGCCGGCCGGTTGCTGGGCTCCGAGCTGGTCACCGGCCTGGGACCGATCCGCACCACGCACTGCAGCCCCGAGCACATCCTCACCCACCACCCGGTGCCGGGTCCCGAACTCATGACCGAGGACTCCCTCCTGGGGGCGGCGCCCGCCCTCGACACCGATGATTCGCGCACCGGCGGCTACCGGGTGCACCTGGTGGGATCCCCGGGGCTGCTCGACCGTCTTCCCGCCAACGCGGGGGCCCAGCGCGCGCGTCGGATCGGGGAGGGGGCCTGGGAATTCGAGCTGGATGCCTCCCGCAGCTCGCCCGACGAGGCCGCCGCCTCCGATCCGGTCTTCACCGAGGCCTCCCGCATCCTCGACTCCAAGGACCCGCTGGTGGTGGAGTTCGCCCGGCGCAGTCTGGAGGGAACGGGCCCCGACCGATTGACGCGCGCGGAACGACTTCGCGTGGCGGTTGGCCGCCACATCCGGGAGAAGGGCCTCGCCAGCACCTTCGACACCGCGAGCGAGGTGGTCCGGTCCCGGAGCGGCGACTGCACGGAGCATGCCGTGCTCCTCGCGGCCGCCCTGCGCGCCGACGGCACGCCCTCGCGGGTGGCGGTCGGACTGGTCAACGCGGCCGACCGGAACGGATCGGGCCAGCGGTTCCAGTGGCACATGTGGACGCAGGGACTCGTCGATGGTCGATGGCACGACCTCGACCCCACCCGGCCCCGCCGCTTCGATGCCGGCCACCTCCTCTTCGCCGTCGATCCCCTCTGCGACGACTGCCTGCCCCGTCCCTACGAGCTCCTGCTCGGGCTGGTCGGGCGCGTCCGGGTGGAACCCCTCATGATCGACGGCGCGCCGCTTGCCCCCGATGGAGCTCCCCGATGACCGACGTCCACGACGCCCCGCCCCCGATGCCTCCGCGCGATCCCGACGGCCACAAGGGGACCTTCGGGACCGTCGGGGTGATCGGCGGGCAGTGCGGGGGGGAACTCATGATCGGCGGCCCCGCCTTCACCGCCCTCGCCGCGCTTCGCTCCGGGTGCGGGCTCGCGATGCTGGCCGCCCCGCGCCCCATCCTGCCCACGATCCTCTCCGTGGTGCCGGAGGCCACCGGGCTCCCCCTCGACCGACTCGACTCCGGGGCGCTGGATGCCTCCGCGGCGGCGGCGACCATCGACCGCGGGCTCGCGGGCGCCCGGGTGATCGCGATCGGACCCGGCTTCGGCGAGGCGGAGCCCCAGCGGCAGGTCCTGCTGAGGCTCCTCGCCCGCGAGGACCACCCGCTGGTGGTCGATGCCGATGCCCTCAACCTGATGGCGACGACCAGCGACGTCCAGGGCGACCTCCGCGCCCCCGCGATCCTCACCCCCCATCCCGGCGAGTTCGCGCGCATCGCGCGATCGCTCGACATGGACCCCGACCCGGTGGGCCCCGAGCGAAGGCTCGAGTCCGCCCGGGCGCTCGCGGCCCGCCTCGGCGTCGTCGTGGTGCTGAAGGGTCCCGGGACCGTGGTGAGCGACGGCCTGCGGGCCTACGTCAACCCCACCGGGAATCCCGGGCTGGCCACCGGGGGCTCGGGTGACGTGCTCACTGGTCTCTGCGCGGGCTTCGTCGCCCAGTTCCACCCGCGGCTCGACCTCCTCGAATGCGCCGCGATGGCGACGTGGGTGCACGGCCACGCCGCGGACCTCCTCGTCGGACGGCGGGGCACCCCCCGGCTGATCGCCCGCGAGCTGATCGAGGCGATCCCCGACGCGATCGCCTCGTACCCGTGAGCTAGCCCGTACAATCCACGCGGAGAACGAACCCATGTCCAAGTACGCTGACGGCCGCTACCACCTCGACATCTCGGAGATGACCTCCGGCACCCGGGTCGATGGTGCCTATTCCCTCGTGAACCCCCAGGTCGCGCCGAAGCGGGATGGATCCCCGTACTTCAAGTGCCTGGTCCGCGATGCGACCGGCCAGATCCCGGGCCGACTCTGGTCGATCGATCCCGCGGCCGCGGACGACATCACCCGCACCGGGTACGCCTGGATCTCCGGCTGCACCGAGACCTACAAGGACCAGATCCAGCTCAAGATCGAGGACATCAAGCCCTACGAACCCGACGACAAGGACCTCGCGGTCCTTCTCCCGCACACCACCAAGGACGTCGAGGAGATGTACGTGGAGCTGGTGGAGCTGCTCCGCTCGGTCCGGGATCCGATGATCCGGGCGATCGCCGACGCCTACCTCGACGACCAGCCCCTGATGCGGCGATTCCGCCAGGCCCCGGCCGCGGTCTCCCTCCACCACGCCTTCATCGGCGGGCTCCTGGAGCACACCCTCCAGCTCATGAAGATCGCGGACTCGATCCTGCCGCTGTACCCGGACCTGAACCGCGACCTGGTGCTGCTGGGCCTGTTCCTGCACGATCTCGGAAAGGGCTACGAGCTCCAGTGGCAGAAGGGCTTCGACTACACCCTCACCGGCAACCTCGTCGGCCACATCGTCTTCGGGGTCCAGCTGCTGGGCGCCAAGATCCGCACCGCGGAGCAGGCGATGGGGGGCGAGCGGATCTCGTTGCCGCTGCGTCACTGCATCGAGCACATCGTGCTCAGTCACCACGGCAAGCGGGAGTTCGGCTCCCCGGTGGTCCCCGCCACGCCGGAGGCGATCTTCGTGTCCCAGCTCGACAACCTCGACGCCAAGACCGCGATGGCGGTGGCGGCCGCGGA
>PKCS01000102.1 GCA_002862305.1 Phycisphaerae bacterium
TGCGAGGCCGGGTACCAGCACTTCCGCCGCCAGGGCGGCGGGCACGACGTCCCGGGCAACGCGCCCGCCCTGATCTGGGCGTTCGTCTCGCAGCATGCCCTGGAGACGGTGATCGACTGCGTCGATGATTCGATCCCCGGCGACATCAACGGCGACGACCAGGTCAACGGCCAGGACCTCGCCCAGGTGCTTGCCAACTGGGGCTCCACCAGCACCCCCCTGGCGGACCTCAACGGGGACGGGGTCATCAATGGTCCCGACATCACGATCGTGCTGTCCTCCTGGACCGGTTGATCGCCAGCCACCGCTCCACTTCGTCCACCCTCGCCGCCCGCCCGGTCACCCGGCGGGCGGCGTCGTCTCCGGGCGCCCCGTCGACCGGTCCCGGCCCCCGGTGACCGGTGGTCGCCGGGATTGGGGGAACCCGGCGAATCCGGCGGAGTAGTATGTCGGCGGGGCGTCGATCAGCCGATGAGCTGGTTGGTGCCGTCGTACCCTCAGGAGTCCCCATGCCCACCGTGCCCACCCAATCCCTGATCGACGCGCTCCGCGAGGCGGTGGGGAGGCGGAACGTGATCACGGAGCCCAGCCGCCAGGAGCCCTACTGCCGGGGATTCCGCTTCGGGCAGGGGTCCGCCCTCGCGGTGCTCAAGCCGGACTGCCTGGTGGACCTCTGGCGGGCGCTTCGCGCGTGCGTGGCGCACGACGTCATCGTGGTCATGCAGGCGGCCAACACCGGGCTGACCGGGGGCTCCACCCCCAGCGGCGACGACTACGACCGCGAGGTGGTGGTGATCAACACCATGAAGATCGACGCGATCCACGTCATCGACGAGGGTCGGCAGATCGTGGGCCTCGCGGGCAGCACCCTCTTCGGGCTGGAACAGCTGCTCGAGCCCTACGGGCGGGAACCGCACTCCGTGATCGGATCCTCCTGCATCGGCGCCTCGATCGTGGGGGGGATCTGCAACAACTCCGGCGGTGCGCTGGTGCAGCGCGGGCCCGCCTACACCGAGCTCTCGCTCTACGCGCAGGTGGGCGACGACGGGGCCCTGGAACTGGTCAACGAACTGGGGATCGACCTCGGCGAGGACCCCGAGGAGGTCCTGCGCGCGCTCGAGGCGGGTGACTTCCCCCGGGAGTCGGTCCGGCATCCCGACAAGCTGGCCTCCGACAACGAGTACGCCCAGCGGGTCCGCGATATCGATTCCGCGGAACCCGCCCGCTACAACGCCGACGGTCGGCGGCTGCACGATGCCTCGGGCTGCGCGGGCAAGATCGCGGTCTTCGCGGTGCGGCTGGACACCTTCCCGATCCCGCGGGAGAAGCAGGTCTTCTACGTGGGGAGCAACTCCGCGGAGGTCTTCGGCCGGATCCGACGCGACGTCCTCGCCACCTTCCGGAACCTCCCGATCTCCGGGGAGTACATCCACCGTGACTGCTACGACGCCACCAAGCGCTACGGCAAGGACACCTTCGTGGTCATCGACAAGCTGGGGTCGGGGTTCATCCCCAAGCTCTTCGCCCTCCGCCGCTTCACCGACCGCATCGCCCGCAAGGTCCCGTTCATGCCGGAGAAGTTCACCGACCTGTTCATGCAGCTGCTCTCCAAGTGCTGGCCGAACCACCTGCCCCGCCGGATGGAGGAGTACCGGGACCGGTTCGAGCACCACTGGGTGATCGAGATGGCCGACGACGGGGTGGACGAGGCCCGCCGCTACCTGACCGAGCTCTTCGCCACCGAGGACGGGGACTTCTTCGAATGCACCCCCCGGGAGGGCGAGCAGGCGATGCTCCACCGCTTCGTCTCCGGGACCACCATCGGTCGCTGGCACGCGGTCCACCGCAAGCGGTTCGGGGCGATCATGACCATGGACATCGCCTTCCCCCGCAACGAACGGGACTGGTTCGAACGGCTCCCCCCCGAGATCGACGAGCTCTTCGAGGCGAAGCTCTACTACGGGCACCTCTTCTGCCACGTGCTGCACCAGAACTACATCGTCAAGAAGGGGGTCGACGCGAAGGCCCTGAAGGAACGACTGCTGGCGACCTTCGACGCGCGCGGCGCCCAGTACCCCGCGGAGCACAACGTGGGCCACGAGTACACCGCCAACGAGACCCTTCGGGGGTTCTACCGCTCCCTGGACCCCACGAACTCGTTCAACGCCGGGGTCGGGCGCACCAGCAAGCGCCGGAACTGGGCCTGAGCCTCGCGGGCCTGGTCCGATCGCTTTTATCAGCAGGACCCGGCAAATACCGTCGCAAGTCCCGGTTGGGCATTGATTTGGGCCGGACATCCGCGAGGATGAAGCCATCCACAACGACCCCGACCGGAGACTGATGATGACCAATCGAACCATTCGTGCGTCCCTGCTCGCCCCCGTGCTCGCCCTGGCCCTGGTGCCGGCCGCCCTCGGCTCCTCCGGAGACGACGGGGGCAGCGAGGACAACGGCATCCGCGTGGTCCTCCTGCAGGCCGGTGGCGACGGCACCACGGTCATCCTCTCGACCAACTCGACGAGCCTGGGTACCGAGTACAGCCTGAGCTTCACCGCCGACGCGCGGCAGTCGATCACCTTCGGCCTCGACGTCGCGGGTGCCTCGAACGTGATCGCCTACGAGGTCACCGACAGCACCCTCACCCACCACCCGATCGGGACGGCCACCTACGAGCCCTACACGACGGGCTCCGGCACCATCCCCCTCGTGGTGGGGGGGCACCAGCTGAGCTATGCCGGCCCGGGGTCGGTCACCCTCACCTGGACCGAGTCGGCCAACCCAGGCTCCGAGCCGTACCTCTCCATCCCGGGCTTCTTCGTCGAAGGGGGCACCGTCAGCTACCATCCCGCGGGCGAACAGCAGTGGCTGTGGTTCCATGGGTCCGCTGAGCCCACTTTCGTCAACAACATCGTGCTCCAGCCGGTCAACGGGGACGTCGAGGCCTCGCTGGTGTGGGTGGGCAACGTGTACGCTTCCTTCCCGCTCCCCGACGAGGCCAGCGACCAGTCCACCGTCACCCTGCCGGAAGATGGAGTCTTCACCGTGACCATGGAGGATGCGACCGGCATCGTCGGGATCCGCCTCGGGGACGGCGGGAACTCCGACGGAGGCGACGGCAGCGACGGCGGCGGCTCGGGCGGCGGCTGTTCGGGCGACCTCAACGGCGACAACCTCGTCAACGGTGCCGACCTCGCCCTGCTCCTGGGCTCATGGGGCGGCTGCGGGGAGTGAGGCGGGGGATTCGCCCCTAATTGCCCGGGCCGAGGGCTTCTCACGGTCGGCTTCGCACCGACGCACCGCCCATGGCACCGGACGGGTGCGGCGATCGTCGCAGTGCCGCTGGTGGACTGCTATATTCGATCGGTTCCCGTAATCGTGGGGAGGCAGCCCTGCCGACCCCGACCCACCAGTACCCCGTGGAGATTCGAGATGCCTGACCGACTGCTGCCCTGGACGGTGCTCCTCGCCTGCTCGATGTCGCATGCCCAGCAATGCCTCGTCTACGAGGACTGCAGCGACGGCGTGATCGATTCCAAGTGGGTCGCCTTCGCCACCAACCCCGCGGTGCTCCAGTGCGTCGAGCAGAACGGTCGCCTCGAGTTCCCCGCCTACGCCCAGAACTTCGGTGGACAACTCTTCGCGGGCGTGGTCTCCGACGGATGGCGCCTCAACCTGCTCGAGGACTGGATGGTCTCGGTGCGCTACAACCTGAACTTCAATTCGCCGTCCTTCGGCGACACCGGTCTGGGGTTCATCGTGGCCCTCGACATCGATCCCAACCAGCCGACGCTCTTCACGGGGTACTCCCTCTCCGGCGGCACCCAGAACTACGGGGGATTCGACGACCCGTACGAGGTCGCCCGCTTCTGGCAGGGTGGTTTCACCACGATCCAGCACTCCGCCTACCGCTCCTACCAGACGGCCACGGTCTACGTGTGGTACGACGCCGACCTCGACGTCATCAGCCACGGCGACCTTCCGGGCGTTCCGTTCGCCAGCGTCTCCGGACTCCGGACTCTCTCCGGCGTCACCACCGCGAGCGTGGGCCTGGTGGGCTTCTCCTTCGGAACCGTCCCTCCCTCCCCGGGGAGCCAGAGCTGGGGAGACGACTTCTGTCTCCTCTACGGGGAACTGGTGGGTCCGCTGGTCGGGGCCTGCTGCACGGACGGCGGATGCACCCGGACCCTTGCCGGGGATTGCGTCGGGGCCTGGAACGGCCCGGGAACCACCTGCGAGGCGTGCGTCGCCTGCGAGGGCGACCTCGATTCAGACGGCCAGGTCAACGGCGCGGACATCGCCCGGGTGCTCAACGACTGGGGCTGCGCGGGCGACGGGTGCCTCGCCGACCTCGATGGCAACCTCCGGGTCGACGGAGCCGACCTCACGCTCGTCCTCAACGCCTGGGGCGGCTGCGGGGAGTGAGGCGGGGGCGTCCGCAGCCGGGGGGGCGACCTCCGGCGCCGGCGTGGCCGGAACCGCGGCCGGGCGGAAGCCCCGGTTGTACGCCATGACCTCCTCGACCATCCCGGGGACGTCCGATCGATAGTCGCGCAGTTCGAGCCGACCGGGGGGACGGTCGTAGAGTGCCTGCATCCAGGTCAGGGCGCACAGCTCGATGAGCATCGGACCGGCGTGTCCCAGCCCGTTGTCGCTGAAGAGCCCGGAGCGATCCCGCGCGACCATCACTTCGAGGTCGGGGAGATCACCGGATTCCATCCGTTGCTTCATGACCGGGGCCATCTTGCCGTACACCAGGTAGTCGATGCGCTGGTCGGGATAGCGGCGTCGAAGTTCCTCGACCACCGGTCGTCCGGTCTCCGCGTAGCCCTCGATCATCCGATCGAACATCGCGGTGTCCGTGCGCTGCCCGCCGATCGCCCACGGGATCCCGATGAAGAACCGGGTGTCGGGGTTGTGGCTCAGGGCCAGGTCGAACCAGAGGGCGAGGCTGTCCGCGTCGTCGGCGAGCCCGGGGGTCAGGCCGAAGAGCTCGACGTCGCCCTGCGCGAGGATCGCCTCCACCTCCGCCCGGGCCTTGGGCGATCGCCAGAGCGCTCCCGCGGTTCCCGCCTGCCCACCGCGGAAGACCAGTCGTGCCGAGTGCCCGGGGACCTTGTTGGTGCGGGCGAGGTGGTCGAACTGGATCGCGACCGGGCAGAAGAAGCTGTGGCCGGCGAAGAGGCACCGGGCGCCCGGTGCCCCGACCGGTGGGGTCGTGGTCTCCTGCGCGACGGAGGATCCGGCGACCAGCCCGCCGTGCAGCAGCACGATCAGTGCGAGGAGGATCCGGCGGGGAGTGCGGGAGTCGGGGTGGTCGGGGCGGGGCATCGGGGACTCCTTGGTCCGGCGGCCGCGTGGACGCTGGATGGTTCTGCGAGAGGGGTCCCCAAGCCTAGCCGCCCCGAGCGACCAGCGGAACCGGCCCGGGGCCGGGTTCCCGGCCTTCCTGACCATCATCATGAATTGATATGATCCACCATCACCCAGGAGAGAGCATGAGCCAGAAGAACCTGTCCAAGATCGCGCGAGCAGAGGCCGTCGGCGAGCTGTCCTCCACGGAGCAGCTGGACCAGCGGCTGGTCGTGATCCGACCGGCGTCCTGGATCCTGCTGGTGGTGGGGGGGCTGATCATCTCGGTCGCGATCGCCTGGGGGTTCTTCGGGCGGGTGCCGGACGAGGTGGAGGGCGAGGGGATCATCGTTCCCCGTGGCACGGAGCCGATCAGCATCAAGAGTCCCTCCGGGGTCGGCGGCGTGGTCGAGATCGTGGTGCCCACCCAGACCTCGGTCAAGGTCGGGGATCCGCTGGTGAAGCTCGAGAACCACGAACTCCGGGTCCAGGTCGAGAACGCCAGCAGCCGCGTCAAGATGCTCGAGGACCAGGACGCCCGCCTGACCAAGGCGGAGCAGGAGGTGCTGGACCGCCAGAAGACCGAGCTGGACGCGCAGCTGGCCAGCTGCAAGCAGATCACCGAGCAGACCCGGAAGCTCAGCACCCTCACCGAGGCGGAACTCGCGGACATCCAGCAACTGGTGGAGCAGCGGCTGGTCCCGAAGTCCCAGCTGGTCACCACCCAGCAGGCGTACTTCGGCCTGCTCCAGCAGATCACCCAGCAGGAGACCCTGATCGCCCAGGCCAACCAGGAGTACTTCTCCCTGGTCACCTCGACCGATCGGGACCGCCTCAACCGGGCCAGTGCCCTGGCGGACGCCCGCGAGGCCCTCAGGTCCGCGCAGGTCAACCTCGACGTCTCGACCACGGTGCTCTCCCCCGTCGCGGGTGAGGTGATCCTCCATGCGGTCGACATGGGTTCGACGGTGGCGGTGGGTTCCCACATCACCTCGATCCGACCGCACGGGGAGGAGGACGCCGAGCTCATCGCCAGGGTCTACGTGCCCTACGGCACCGGTCGCCGGATTCGTTCGGGCATGACCGCCTGGCTGAGCCTGCCCTTCGCGAAGCCCTCCCGCTACGGCTACATCGAGGGCGAGGTCCTCGAGGTCTCCGACTTCGTGAGCGACGACGCCGCGGCGGTGACCCTGGGCAGCCAGAACCTCGCGACCAGCCTGGAGCAGAAGATGGGCGCGATCATGTCGATCACGGTGCGGATCGCCACCGACGACTCGAACCCGACCGGGATGAAGTGGACCACCGGGGACGGCTACGAGCATCCGCTCGAGTACCCGGCCCTCTGCGGGGCGAAGATCATCGTGGACACCGACCGGCCGATCGACCTCGTCCTTCCCTGGCTCAAGGACCTCCTCGGACTCGACCCGCAGGTCGGGGTGCTCGCGGACGCTCCCGGGTGAGGCAGGGCAGGACCAGACCGGCCGGCGAGCTCGCCCAGGTGCCGTCCATCCTGCAGATGGAGGCGGTCGAGTGCGGTGCGGCCAGCCTGGCGATGATCCTCGCGTACTACGGCCGCTGGATCCCCCTCGCGGACCTGCGGCTGGAGTGCGGGGTCACCCGGGACGGTTCGAATGCCGGGCAGCTCGCGGTGGTCGCACGGTCCCACGGCCTGACCGCCAAGGGGAAGCGGCTGGACCTCGAGGAGCTGCGATCCAGCAGTCCGCGCCCGCTGATCCTGTTCTGGGGGTTCGGCCACTTCGTGGTCTTCGAGGGGATGCGCGGGAACCGCTACCAGATCAACGACCCCGCGGGTGGGCGGCGACTGGTGGACGAGGAGGAGTTCTCCAAGGCCTTCACCGGCATCGCCCTCGAGTTCGACGTCGGCCCGGGGTTCGAGCCCTGCGGTTCGCCACCGGGGCTCTTCCGGGGGATCACCACCTGGCTTCGCGGGAACCGGGCCGCCGCGACCTACGCGATCCTGTGCGGATTCCTGCTCGCGGTGCCCGGGGTGCTGCTCCCGGGATTCACCGGGGCCTTCATCGACGACGTGGTCCAGAACCAGTACACCCCGTCGACGGTCTGGATCGTCTCCGGCATGCTCCTGCTGCTGGTGCTCGCGCAGGTGCTCTCGCTCCTGAAGGGCTATGCGCTCAATCGACTGGTCTTCCGCATGTTCCTGATGCAGGCCACCCGACTCACCGAGCAGCTGCTGGATCGGCCGCTGCGCTTCTACCTCCAGCGCTCCCCCGGCGACCTGGTGCAGCGGATCACCTCCAACCAGACGATCGCGAGCAGCCTCGGGAACCAGATCCTCACCAACTTCGTGAGCGTGGGGACCGCGGTCGTCTACGCGGCGGTGCTGGTCCTGATGGACGTGGTGGTCGGCTCCGTCGCCATCCTCGGCGCGGTGCTGCTGCTTCTCTGCCTGCGATACACCAATCGCTCGCTCATCGATCGTTCGACCAAGGTCCAGCGGGAGATCGGGCGGCAGTACGGCGCCCTCATGGGCATGCTGCGTTCCATCGCGGAACTCAAGGCCACCAGTCGGGAATCCGAGGCGTTCGGCCAGTGGGCGGGGTACCAGGCCAAGGGGGTCAACGCCCAGCAGGAGATCTCGCGGCTCAACGCGTGGCTGGATGCGGCACCGGTCGTGCTCCAGGGTGCCATCGTCTACGGCGCGGTGCTGACCCTCGGGGGCTGGGAGGTGATGTCCGGACGCCTCACCATCGGGGAGCTGGTGGCCATGCAGCTGATCGCGGGCCTGCTGCTCGCGCCGATCGCCAGCATCGTGCAGCTGGCGCGGACCCTGCAGCAGACCCAGGCCCAGATGAACCGCGTGCTGGACGTCATGGACTACCAGGAGCGGTCCACGGACGGCGCGACCGCCCGACCCGCCGACGCCCAGGATCCGGTGGTGCCGCTCGGCGGCCTGGTCGAACTGAAGGAGCTCTCCTTCGGGTTCGACCGGCACAAGGACCCCCTGCTTCGCTCGGTGAGCCTGTCGCTCGATCCCGGCCGGGTCCTGGCGGTGGTCGGGCCCTCGGGGAGCGGGAAGTCCACCCTCGCGGACCTGGTCCTCGGCCTCGAGGAACCCTGGAGCGGCAGCCTGGAGTTCGACGGCCGGCCGGCCCAGTCGCTCGATCCCGGGCAGCGACTCGCTTCGCTGTCGGGAACCAGCGGGGCCCCGGCGATCTTCTCCGGGACCCTTCGGGAGAACGTGGGGATGTGGGATGCCACGCTCTCCGACGCCGAGATCACCCGGGCCTTCGAGGATGCCGAGTGCAGTGAACTGCTCAAGCGCAAGGGCGGGATGGATGCGGTGGTGGAGGAGGGGGGACGCAACCTCAGCGGGGGACAGCGCCAGCGCCTGGAGATCGCCCGCTGCCTGGCCAAGCGACCGAGCATCCTGGTCCTCGATGGGGCGACCTCCGCCCTCGATGGACGCACCGAGGCCCGGCTGATCGACCGGATCCGGCTTCGTGGTTGCACGGTGCTGCTGGTCACCAGCCGGCGATCCACGCTGGACCTGGTCGACGAGATCGCGATCCTGGAGGAGGGTCGCGTGGCCGCCCGTGGTGGCTTCGACGAACTGCTGGAGGCGAACCCATGGTTCGCCGGTGAATTCGGGGGTGCGCCGTGACCACGCCCGCCACCGAAGCCGCCTGGGCGGGGATCGGGCTGGAGGCCGGGCGGGTGCCCGCCTCGCTGCCCGTGGACCGTGACCGGATCGCGGCCTTCGGGGTCCTCGCGGGGACCGTCAGCCTCATCGTGCGCGAGGTGCAGGAGGATGGTCGTCTCGGCCAGCCCGTCACCCTGCTCGAGGCGGGGGCGGGCGAACTCGTGGTGGTCCCCCCCGACCGGGCCGGACGGATCCTCTCGGTCCGGGCCACCCACGAGGCGACGTGGCTGCGCCTCGACACCGAGGCCCGGGCGGTCATGCCCCACGAGGCGGCCGGCCTGGGCATCCGCCCGCTGTCCGAGGCCCCCGAGGCGCTGAGCGACTGGAACGAACGACAGGCGCCGGGCACCACCTGGTCCGAGTTCCTGCAACGGGTGGGGAGCGTCCTCGAGGAGCAGTCGACGCAGCGCGTGGTCCGGGCACGGGAGGAGGCCCTGGATCGACTGTCCCGGCGGAGGATCCTCGACGACGAGTCGCTGCACCAGTCGGTGGTCGCCATGACCCGTCGGAGCGCCTCGGAGTCGGTGGACTACGCCGAACGAAGCCCATCCCGCTCGGTCCAGGCGATCCTCGACGTCATCGAGTCCCTGGGCGGGCCGACCGGCGGCCAGCTCGGCCTGCATCCCCCCTCGAGCATGACGCCGGTCGAATTCGTGGGCCGGGCCCTGCACCTCAAGCATCGTTCGGTGAAGCTGGAGGGATCGTGGTGGACCGATGACGCGGGGCCGCTCTTCGTGGAGGCCGCCGACCGGGGGGTCCCCGTCGCGCTGATCCCCCGTCGTGGGGGCTACCTCGCCCGGGAGTACCACCCCGACGGGGTACGCACCATCGAGCCCCTGGACCGGGAGCGGGCCGCCGGCTACGGCACCGAGGCGACCATGTTCTACCGTCCCTTCTCCGCCGGTCCGACCCGGGTGCTCGAGCTGCTCCGGATGCTCTGCGCCCGCAACGTCCGTGACCTGGTGACGGTCATCATCGTGACCCTGCTGACCTCGCTGATGGTCACCCTGGTCCCGATCCTGACCGGGCACATCATCGGCACCGCGATCCCCAACATGGAGCACGCCCAGCTGGTCTTCATCGGCGCGATGCTGGTCTCCGTCGCCGTCTCGCGCGCCCTCCTGCACCTGGTCTCCGGGATCGCCTTCCTGCGCATCGAGACCCGGAGCAGCTACCAGATCGTCGCCGCCCTCGTGGACCGGGTGCTCCAGCTGCCCGCCTCCTTCTTCCGCGGGACCTCCGCCGGGGACCTGACCCAGCGGGTCATGGCGGTCGAGAGAATCCGCTCCGCCCTGACCCAGTCGGTGCTGTCGGTGTCCATCTCGCTCGTGGCGAGCCTGAGCAACCTCGGGGTCCTGCTCTTCTACGACGCGACGCTGGGCCTGACCGCCCTGATCGTGATCGCGGTCGAACTCGTCCTGGTCACCCTCATCTCCATCGGCATGGCCCGGGCCGACTACCGACTCACCGTCGCCCAGGGCGAGCTCGACGGCTTCGGCATGGACATGCTGGTCGGGGTCCGCCAGATCAAGATCCAGGGGGCCCACGGTCGCGCGATGTCGCACCTGCTCGACCGTCTCGGGCGGGTCGCGGGGGCCAGCTACCGGACCGGCGTCCTCGGGATCTGGCTGGGGGTGGTCCTGGCTGCCGCCTCGACCACCGCCCTGGTGCTGGTCTTCACGGAGTTCACCGCCGGCCTCCGGGATCCGGCCTCGAGCACCGCGCTGGACGCCGGCGGGTTCGTCGCGTTCATCACCGCCCTCTCCGCGTTCATGGGCGCGGTGACCGGGTTCGCGCCCGCGATCCGGGCGGTGGCGAACATGGTCCCGCAGGTCAAGCGCGTGAAGCCCATCCTCGCCACCTCGACGGAAGTCGCCGACACCACGGGGGAGCTCTCCACCCTGCGTGGCGGACTGTCGACGAGGGGGCTCCGCTTCGGCTACGACCCCGACCTCCCCCCGGTGCTCGAGGGGGTCGACCTCGACGTGGGTCAGGGTGAATTCGTCGCGATCGTCGGGGGGACCGGCTGCGGGAAGTCCACGCTGCTGAATCTCCTGCTCGGGCTCGAGAAGCCCTCCAGCGGCCAGGTGCTCTACGACGGGATCCCCCTCGACAGCCTCGACCCGGTCATGGTTCGTTCCCAGGTCGGGGTGGTCATGCAGTCGAACCAGACCATTTCGGGCAACGTCCAGTCCCTGATCCTGGGGGTCGGGTCCACCGGCACCCTCGACGACGCCTGGGCCGCGGCGAGGCTGGTCGGCATGGAGGAGGAGATCGACGGGATGCCGATGGGGATGCTGACCATGATCACCCCGAACGCCATGTCGCAGAGCCAGCTCCAGCGCCTGCTGATCGCGCGTGCCCTGGTCGGTGCCCCCAAGGTGCTGTTCCTCGACGAGGCGACCAGTGCCCTGGACAACACCGCCCAGGAGGCGATCACCCGGACCATCGACGAACTGGGCTCGACCCGGGTCGTGATCGCCCATCGCCTGAGCACCATCCGCAGGGCCGACCGGATCTACGTGCTGGACCGCGGGCGCATCGTCCAGTCCGGCACCTTCGACGAACTCGCCGGGCAGGACGGCCTGTTCCGGACCCTGATGGCGGGGCAGGTCTCATGAGGCCGGCACCCGCACGATTCCCGGTGCCCGCCGCCGTCCTCGCCCTCGCGTCGGGCCTGCTCGTGTCCTGCACGCCACCGCTCGAGTCCGACTGGCGGAGGATCGACCGGCTGGAATCGCGTCTCGGAACCATCGAGACCCTCGACGAGGGCGACGCCCTGCAGGCGAGGCCCGCGACCCCGGTGCCGGCGTCCAACGCGGATGACGTGGCCAAGGTGGAGGGACTGATGGGCCTGATGAGCACCGGGACCCCACGGGACCTGAACCTCGCCGAAGTCCGTCGTTCCACCCTCGAGAACAACCTCAGCATCCAGTCCTCCCTGCTGGGTCCCGAGGTCGCCGCCCAGCAGCTTCGCGCGGAGCAGGCGAAGTTCGAGTGGACCCTGGTCGCCAGCGTCGAGGACAGCCGGGTGGTCTCGGCGCAGCCCACCATCGCGCAGCTGTACGACGAGACGGCCAACAGCTTCACCGCGTCCCCGGGCCTCGACATCCCCCTGCGGACCGGGGGGACGGTGACCGTCGACTGGACGCTCGAAAGCACCAGCTACGACCAGAGTAACATCGAGTTGCCGATCAGTACCAGCCAGCCCACGGTGTCGATCCAGCAGCCGATGCTTCGAGGTGGCGGGTTCGACTACAACGAGGCCTCGATCGTCATCGCCGGTGCCAACCTCGGGGTCTCACGGGCCGAGGCCCAGGGGGTGGTGATCAACCAGCTGATCCGTGCGGAGATCGCCTACTGGCAGCTGCACCTGGCCTGGAAGCTCCTGGAGATCGACCTGCAGCTCTACACCACGTCCCGCCAGCTGCTCGAGGAGCAGCGCAAGCTGGTGGACGTGGGGGCGGGATCGATCGCGAACGTCTACAACTTCGAGTCCCTGCTCGCCTCCTCGGTGCAGTCGGTGATCGCCTCGGAGCTGCAGGTGCGCTCGGCGGTCCGTGCGGTCAAGGTCGTCATGCAGGAACCCGACCTGACGCTGGATGGCTCGGTGGCCCTCACTCCGGTCTCCGAACCCCGCCTGGTCGGCTTCGACTTCGACGCTCGCCGCTTGGTGACGCTGGCCTTCGAGAACCGGACCGAGCTGCTCGAACTGGAGTTCCAGCAGCTCTCCCGCACCGTCGAGGTGATGCTTCGGGAGAACGAGGTCCTGCCGCAGATCGACCTGGTGGGTTCCTGGTCGGGCAACGGCTTCGCCAGGGGCCTGAGCATTCCCGATGCGACCCGGGACCTCTTCGACAACACCCGGCAGCCGGGCTGGTCGATGGGGCTCACCGCGAGCGTTCCCCTCGGCAACGACGTGGCGCTCGCGAACTACCAGGCGGCGATCCTCCAGCGACTCCAGACCGTCGCCGACCGACGCCAGCAGGAGATCCTGGTCACCCAGCAGGTCCTGGACGCGATCGACGCCCTGGAAGCGGGCTGGAACCAGATCCTGACCACCGAGCTCCAGCTGCGTGCGGCCCAACGCTTCTACGCGGCCTACGAGACCCTGTTCAACCGCGGGCAGATTCCCAGCAGCAACCTCACCCAGGCGCTGCAGGAACTCAACCAGGCGAAGATCCAGAAGGTCTCCGCGGAGGTCGACTACCAGATCGACCTCGCCCAGCTCGCGCTCGCGGCGGGCTGCCTGCTCGGGCACGCCCAGGTCGACTGGGTGGGCGACCTCGATCGCGAGCGGCTCGAGCGCCCCGGCGAGCCACCCCTGGGGGGCATACCCACGGGATCCCGGGACGAGCTGGAGGAGGATCAACCCACCCTCCAGGACCTCATCGACCGGATGCCCGCGACCCCCGACGACGACGGTTCCGGCGATCGGACGACCACGTCCACCGACGAGACCCCGGTGGCCGGCGACCAATGATGAGTTCCCCCGCGCCCACCACCCTCGAGGCGTACCTGGTCCCGGACTTCGGCACCCCTTCCCTCGAGGCACCACCGGGGGATGAGTCCCACGTCGGCTGGTGGCGGAAGCGATTCGCCGAGCAGGGCGGGGGGGCACGGTCCCTCGTCGAGGCGCTGACCCAGTTCCAGGTGCCGGTCAGGACCGGGGCCAGCGGATCCGATCGGTACGTCCGGTCGATCCGCCGGATGCAACCGGTCTCGTCCCCCAGCGGCCCTGGCGAGCTCTTCGCGGATGCGGACTCGATCCACTGGCGGGTCGTGGACCACCCGGGCGGGGGGTTGCCGGTGGTGACCCTCGCGGAGCGGGCCGACTTCGAACTCGCGTTCCGCGCGCTTGGTGCCCGGTGCGAGCCGGTCCCGGTCGGGCGGAACGTCCACGCACTCTACGTCGGCGGACTTCCCAATCCAGTGCGCGTTCGCGAGGAGGAATCGGCGTTCATCGAGGCCGGGAACGATCCACTCGCCTGGCCGCAGGCGATGCAGCGTCGGATGCAGGCGGACGGGACCGCGTTCCACGATCGACTGATCCTGCTCCACCCAGGTCCCTACGGTGGACTCCGGGCGTCCGACGTGCATCCGCGAATGGATGAGCCCGACTGGCTCGAGGCCTCGGGGCGACTCCGGCTCGAGCACGAGTTCACCCACCACGCCACGCACCGGCTGCTGGGAAGCTACCGGCTGCACGTGCACGACGAGTTGCTGGCGGACCTGATGGGCTTCACCAGGGCGCTGGGCGGATTCGACCGGACGCTCTTCCTGCGGGCCCTCGGCGTCGACGACGGTCGGGTCGACGAGGACGCGCGCCTGCACACCTACACCATGGGACTCCCGGCGGATGACCTGCCGGCCCTGGTACGCCTGCTCGAGTCGGCGGCCGACCGGCTCGAGTCGGTCTCGCCGCTGCTCTCCGGTGCCTCCGAGGCCCGGCGATTGCGGAGCCTGCTGTCGCTCTCCCAGATCACGCTTGCTAGACTCGCGGAACTCGATCCCGGTGCGCTCGCCGAGTCCCTTCGCGCCGATGAACCGGTCGAGCCGATCGTGGACAAGGAGTCGACGTGAGCAACGAAGGCACATCACCCCCACCGGGGGGCTGGGACAGCGGCTCCCTGCTCCAGAGCCTGACGATTCCCGAGCGAATCACCCTCCTTCGCGCCCGGCCCGAACTCTTCACGCCCGACCCCGCGCGTGCCGAGTCCGTCGGCGAGCTGTGGGCGACCAAGCTCGGACGCGACGGGGCGGCCCTGATGGACGACCGTTTCGCGGACCTCGGGATCGAACGATCCGAGCTCCCCCTGGTGCTGGGCACCATCGACCCCGCCGCCACCGACTCCATTCCCCATGAACCCTGGATGGACGTCTGCGCGGAGGTGGCCGCCTGGTCCGGACGCGGTGACGTCGCCGGGCTTCCCGACGCGGACTTCCTCTCCCGCGTCGATGAGGCCGATGACGCCGACACGGATGCGGACGAGCAACCGGTCTCCTTCGAACACGCCCTGGTGCCGTGGGTCGAGATCGCCACCCGGCGACTGCGCGAAGCGGCTCCGGGGCTCGGTGACGTCCTTCCGGGGAAGCTGCTCCGACGCCAGCAGCGTGCCCTGCTCGAGGGCCTCTCGAACCTCGCGCGGTTCGTGTTCACCACCGAGCTCGGGGTCCGCCGCGCCGGCCGCTACCGGGGCAACGACCTCCTCTTCGGGCTCATGATGCAGACCCCGCCCCGGGAGGTGTACGAGCAGACGGTTCGCGCGCTCCTCGGGCTCGGGGACGACGCGGGTCAGGCCTGGATGCCCCGCTACCCCGCCCTCGCCCGACTCCTCGGGACCCGGGTGGTCGCGTGGGTCCGCGCCCTCGTCGAATTCACCACCCGCCTGGAGGCGGACCGGGCGCTGATCGCCTCGGAATTCAACGCCGGCGAGGATCCCGGGGCCCTGGTCGAGCTCTCGTTCGGCTCGGGGGACAGCCACAATGGCGGGCGAACCGTGGGGATCTGCACCTTCGAGTGCGGTTGCAAGGTCGTCTACAAGCCACGGAATGGAAGGATCGACGTGGCCTTCGCCGGCATCGTGGACTGGGCCAACGCCCACCTCGACGAGGCGCTTCGATTGCGGGTCCCCCGGACGATCGATCGCGGACTCTGGTGCTGGGCGGAATTCATCGTTGGACGAGCCTGCGCCTCCCCCGAGGAGCTGGCCCTCTACTACCGCAGGATGGGCACCCTGCTGGGGATCCTCCACGCCCTGCAGGGGAACGACTTCCACCTCGAGAACGTCATCGCCCACGGTCCCCATCCGGTCCCGATCGACCTCGAGACGGTCTGCGTCCCGGACAGCCGCGTCGAGGATTCGGACGGTGAGGAGGATGCGGCCACCACGCTCCTCAACCATTCGGTCCTGCGGACCCTGCTCCTGCCCAACGTCATCGGGTTCCGGGGCAGGAAGCTCAAGAGCCTGGGGGCCGTCCAGGTGGACCTTCCCGGCGGTCCGCAGCGCACCCGGACCATCCACCTGGTCAACGTCAACACCGACTTCCAGCGATGGGCGACGCTGGAGGGCGATGGTGAGGACCGGCGTCCCGAGTCACAGGCGTGGGTCGAGGACGGCGAGGGGATCTCCGGCGACGACCAGATGGCGGAGATCGGCCTGGGCTACGAAGCCACCTACCGGATGCTGCAGTCTCGACGCGACGAACTGCTCGGGGCCTCCTCGCCCCTCCGGGACCTTTCCGAGGCGTGGGTCCGCGTCCTGAACCGGGCCACCAACGTCTACTTCCGCCTGCTCCACGAGTCCTGCACGCCCTCGGCGGTGGCCAGCGGGGTCGATCGGTGGATCAGCCTCGAGCGCCTCGGCCTGATCGTCCCCAGCGACGCCGAGGCCGTCCACCGTCCGGTGTCCGTCGAGCTGGTCGACGCCGAGGCGGCTTCGCTGCTGGAGGGCGACATCGCCTACCTGACCGCCCCGGGCTCGTCCACCACCATCTGGACGATCGACCCGAGCACCTGCGAACCGGTGGAACTCCCGCGGACCTCGATGAAGACCTCCGCGGTGGACTGTGCCTTCCAGCAGGTCGAGCGGATGGGGGACGAGGACCTCGCCCTCCAGAAACGCTTCCAGGGGGATTCCTTCCGTGCGACGATGCTGTCGCTGGAGAGTCACTTCCACGGCGGGGACATCAACGCGATCCTGCCGACGGATCGCTCCGAGCGTCCGGTGCGAGCCCTCCTCGAGGAGGGACTTGAAGGGTTTTCGAGGCTTGCCATCCAATCCGGTTCGCACTTGAACTGGATCGACTTCTCCTTCGACGAGCAGCTTGAGAGCCTTCGCCCCGCGTCGTTGGACATGACCATCTACTCCGGTCGTGGCGGGCTCGCGCTGCTCTTCGAACGGGCCTACCGGGTCCTGGGCGACCGGCGCTGGCTGGAGATCGCCCGTGCCGCGATCGGGGCCGAGTTGAAGCAACTGGAGTCGACCGAGTCCGCTCGCCAGATGGGTTCCTGGCCCCTGAGCGGGCTCCTCGGCCGGGCGGGCCTGGTGGCCGGCGCCTGGGCGGTGGGGCGGCACGAGGACCACGGCCGCTGCCGGGAGTTCGCCCGCGACCTGGCGGTCTCGGTCTCGGATCGGGTGGTCAGGAAGGACGATGTCTTCGACCTCATCGCGGGGAGCGCCGGCTACCTCCTGTTGCTCCTCCGCCTCCACGAGGAGGAACCCCTGCCGGGGATCGAGTCACTCGTCGATCGATTGTCCCGGCACCTGCTCGACCACGCCATCGAGTTCGACGGGATCGGCTGGAGCCCCACCAGCGGCAAGATCCCCCTGTGCGGACTCGGGCATGGACGCTCGGGCATCGCCCTCGCCCTGCTCGAGGCCGGTCGGTTCCTCGGGCGCGCCGACCTGCGCGCCAGGGCGCTGGAAGCCTTCGAGGCCGAGCATCGGTTGCGGGGGGGAGGCAGCGAGGACGGCTGGCCCGACTATCGCGGCCTCGAGGCGGACCAGAAGGCGCGGGCCACCTTCAACATGCATCGGTGGTGTGCCGGAAGCGAGGGCATCGCCCTCGCCCGGGCCGCGGCGCTCCAGGTCGCGGACGTCCCCTTCCTCCGCGACGACCTCGAGTTCGCCCGTTCCAGGATCAAGGACCGGGCCGACGGACGCCTGCACCTCTGCTGCGGCCAGTCCGGTCGACTCATGGCGCACCAGACCCTTCGCAGGCTGGGGCTCGGTGACGGACTCGACGCGACCTCTGCCGAGCCCGCGCATATGGCGGGGATGATCCAGTCCGCCCTGGACTCCTCCGGCTCGGTCTTCGGACTCGGCCTCTTCCAGGGGCTCGGCGGGGTGCTCTGGGCCGGCCTCTCGACGCTCGAGCCCGACGCAAGCGACCTGTTGCTGGTCCGACCCTGACCGGACGTCCCGGGCCGGACCACAGCCGTCTCACCACGAGGCATGCACCACGACCGAGGAAGGCAGCCAGTTCACCGATCTGTCCATCGCCTGCGGGAAGGACGAGTCCTGAAGCAGCGCTTCCTGGACGACCCCCGGGCGGTCCTAGCTCCCGCGGCCGATCCCGGGCGGGGTCGTCTTCAACCACGGCAGGTCGGGGTTCGACGGCGGTGCGGTCATCCCGTTCCCGGTCCCGTCGAGCCGGGGCGCGGGCCCGTCGCCCGGCTGGAGCAGGTCGTTGGCGAGGAGGTTCCGGACCAGCGTGATCTTCGCGGAGTCGGTGAGGATCCGGGGCAGGTCGCCCACCCGGAAGCACGGATGTGCCTCGAGGAACCCCAGCACCGGTTCCAGCTTCAGGGGCAGGCTCATCGTCCCGCCGCAGGACACCCGGAACTCCTCGGGGGTGCGACGGGTCCGCCAGACCGTCCCGCCCGGGCGTTCCACCACGGTGTCGAGGTCGATGGTCCTTCCCGCGAGGGCCGAGGCGAACTTCGAGGCGGGATCGCCCGGTGGGGCGTGGGACTCCTCGTTGGTCTGGAGCAGTCGACGCAGGTCGATCGGGGGGTCGATCCCGTCGGCGAACTCCGCGACCCGCCGCAGCAGGTCCCCGGCGGTGGGGATCGCGGGGTGGTCGTCGGAATGGAACTCGATCGGGGCGCGCCGTCGGAGCTCCTCGACCTCGAAGGCCACGAGGTCCACGACCTGGCCGATGAACTCGTGCATGCGCATCGGGTACAGCCCGATGGTCAGGTGCACCGAGTGCTGGTCGGTGGAGGCCGCGGAGTGGGGGACGCCCCGGGGCAGGTAGAGCACGTCGCCGGGGTGCAGCACGACCTCCCGGCTGGGCTCGCCGTGGTCGGGGACGGCGCTGGCCAGTCTCGGCAGCATCTGGGCGAGGACCGGCGAACTCTCCATCGGCAGGGCCTCCCCGGTCTCGTGGATCCGCCAGGTCTTGGTCCCACTCGTCTGCAGGACCAGCACGTCGTGGCCGTCGACGTGGGTGTCGAAGCCCTGCGAGGCGGGTGGAGTGCAGTAGACGTTGCATCGGACCATCGAATGCAGGGAGCGTCGGAGGTCCATCACGATCCGTTCGACCGGTGGCCAGTACGCCTCGGCCCCGGTGAAGATCAGGGTGTGCCGGTCGGCGAATGCCCGCTTCAGCCGGGCCACGCCGTCGTCCGGTTCGTTCCTCGCCGCCGAACCGTATTCCGTCGTCCGTTCCCCCTCGCCGTCGGCCGCGACCACGCGCAGGCACTCCCTCAGCTGGGGCTTCATGTAGTGCAGGCACCGGCCCATCGATTCGAGGTCGAAGATCCCCTCGACCAGCGAGGCCTCCCCTCGCTCGAGGTGCAGGACCTCCCGCTCCAGGTGGCGATCGATGAACGCGTCGGTCCCGATCGGATCGAGCAGTGCCCGAGTCGAGGTGATCACGTTCGGATTGGCGGCTGTGGTGAAGTCCATCGTGCTCCTCTCGCCGGGCCCGCCGTTGAACCGTGCGTCCATCCCGAGGGTCGGGTCCGGTAGGCTACCACAAATGCTCGATCGCTCGAATCAACTTCCCCATGCCGAAGGGCTGTCGCGACTCGCACGCACCCCCGGTGCGTTCCTGCCGATCGACTGCGTCCCGGCGCGGGACGGCCGGCCGGATCGCGTGGTGTGGCTGGACGTCGACGGGCTCGACTTCGAGCAGCCCTTCCAGGAGGAGGACCTGGCCGTCGCCCGTCGCGAGCGATCGTGGTTCGTCACCGATCGGTCCGCCTGCCGGCCGGCAGCCGCTCCGGACCGACGCACCCTGGACGGGGTGCTCTTCCACGTCGCCCGCTGTGGAAGCACCCTCGCGCGGCGGCTGCTCGGGGCGATCCCCGACGTGGTGGTGCACTCGGAGCCCGGCATCCTGAACCAGTCCCTTCATGAACCGGATTCGATCTCCCTGGGGGGGGTCCTGGCCGCGTACCGGGCCCACGCCCGACGCCACGGCTGGCGGGCGTTCGTCAAGTGCACCAGCTGGAACCTGCTGCACGCCGATCGACTCCTGGAGCTCGTCGAGCCCACCCCCGCGCTGTTCATCCACCGGGACCCCGGCGAGGTGCTGGCGTCCTGCCACGGCTCGGATTGGTCCCGGCGGTTGCCCGAGTCGATGCGGGACCCGGACCCGCCTTCCGATCCCTCGGAGGGCAACGGTCGCTACCTGGAGGCGCTGATGCGCGCGGGGCTGCGGCTCGCCGAGTCCGGTCGGGTCCGCTGCGTCGAGTACCCCGACCTGGTCGATCGCCTGGTCGACGGGGACCTGCCGGA
>PKCS01000011.1 GCA_002862305.1 Phycisphaerae bacterium
CAGAATCCCGTCCCAATCGGCACTTGCGGATTAACTCCCCCCCTCGGAGCGCCGATGGATCCTCGGACCAGAGGTTCACTTCACCACCCCGAGGGCATTCCCATGCGTGAAAACGGTTTCAACGAGAAGGACGTCCTGACCACCGGCGAGGTCGCCAAGATCTGCAACGTGGCCAGTCGCACCGTCAGCAAGTGGTTCGATTCCGGGCAGCTCGAGGGCTACCGGATCCCCGGCTCCAAGGACCGGCGGATCCCCGTGCCGAACCTCCTGAACTTCATGAAGGCGCACAACATCCCGATGGACGGCCTGATGAGCGGCCGGCCGAGGATCCTGGTGGTCGACGCCGACGAGCAGGTCGGTGGCACCCTCGAACGGGTCCTGGGCGAGGAGGCCGAGTTCGAGGTGCATGCGACCTCCAGCCTCTTCCAGGCGGGGATGGAATGCGAACGCTTCCGGCCCCACGTGATCCTCTTCGACGTCGACATGGCGCCGGACGCCGCGGACGCCCTGGCCCGCGCCTGCGCCGACTGCGACGAGCTGCAGGCCACCCGCATGGTGGCGATGACCGCCCGGCTCACCGACGGGCAGGTCAGCCAGCTGGCCACCCAGGGCTTCGAGTCCGTGATCCGCAAGCCCTTCACGGTGCGACAGATCATCGACACCGTCGAGAAGGCCCACGCGGTCATCTACTGAACCAACGGGTGAAGAGTCGTCTTCGCGTCCGCCAGGGAGGGCGGACCCGGGGACCCTCTCCCCGATGCCCCACGGGTCCCCGGAGGCCGCCTCGACCGCTCGAGGTGGATTCCGGGGAACCTGTACGCATACGCTATGCACTCCATGAAGGCGGCCCTGCTCCAACTCGATCCGATCGTCGGCGACCTCGAGGCGAACCTCGCCCGTCTCCGGGAGGCGGCCGCGCAGGCGGTCGACTCGGGGGCGGACCTGCTGGTCGGCACCGAGCTGGGCCTGCTGGGCTACCCGCCCCGGGACCTGCTGCTGCGGGAAGGGGTCGCGGAGGCCTGCCGGCACGCCGCGGAGCGATTCGCCGAGGGACTGCCGCCCGCGGTGGCGGCCCTGGTCGGGCTGCCGCGGACCGCGGGGGACGGCTCCCTGCACAACGCCCTCGCGCTCTGCCGCGGCGGGCGGGTCGAGGGCTACTTCGACAAGCGACTGCTGCCGACCTACGACGTCTTCGACGAACACCGGCACTTCACCCCCGGGACCGGGCCGCTGCACTTCGAGCACGCCGGGGTCCGCATCGGGGTCCTGCTCTGCGAGGACTTCTGGCAGGCCGACGACGTGTCGATCGAACGCGCCTACCGCGAGGACCCGGTCGCGGCGCTCGCCGGTTCCGGCTGCGGGCTGGTGGTGGTCGCGAGCGCCTCGCCGTTCGTGCAGGGCAAGCGGGCCCGCCAGCGGGAGCGCCTGCGGCGCCTCGCGGGGTCGCTGGGCGCCCCGGTGCTCGCGGTGAACCAGGTCGGTGCCAACGACGAGCTGGTCTTCGAGGGCGCCTCGATCGCCTGCGATCCCGGGGGAGCGCTGCTGCACCAGGCGGCGTCCTGGGTCGAGGAGGTCTCGGTGGTCGACCTCGACCGCGCCCCGATCGCCGACCCGGTCCCGGAGGCCCCGGAGTCCGCGCTCTTCAACGCCCTGGTCCTCGGGGTGCGAGACTACTGCCGGAAGACCGGGCATTCCGAGGTCGCCCTGGGGCTCTCGGGGGGGCTCGATTCCTCCCTGGTGGCGACCATCGCCACCGCCGCCCTCGGCCCGGGGAGCGTGACCGGCTACCTGATGCCCTCCCGGTACTCCTCCCCCGGCTCCCTCGAGGACGCCCGGGAGCTGGCGGGGCGGCTGGGGCTCCAGCGCACGGTCGAACTGCCCATCGAGTCCCTCCACCAGGCCGCTCGCACCGCCTTCCCTCCCGAACTCGGGGAGCCCTGCGGGATCACCGACGAGAACCTGCAGGCGAGGCTGCGCGGGCTGATGCTCATGGCGCACGCCAACCAGACCGGGGCGCTGGTGCTCACCACCGGGAACAAGTCCGAGCTCGCGGTGGGGTACTGCACGCTGTACGGGGACATGTGCGGCGGCCTCTCGGTGATCGGCGACGTCCTGAAGACCGAGGCGTTCTCGCTCGCGCGGTGGTTGAACCGCGAGCACGCCCGCGTCGGGTTCGACACCCCCCCGATCCCGGTGTCCTCGATCGAGAAGCCGCCCTCCGCGGAGCTTCGCCCCGACCAGCTGGACGCCGACTCCCTGCCGTCCTACGAGGACCTCGACCTGGTGGTGGCGCTGCGCGTCGACCAGGAGGCCTCCCGCGAGCGCGTGCACCGCGAGTCCCGCCTGCCCTCGGCGGAGGTCGACCGGCTGGTCGACCTGATCGACCGCCAGGAGTACAAGCGCCACCAGGCGCCGATCGTGCTGAAGGTCAGCCCACGCTCGTTCGGGCGCGGGCGTCCGATGCCGATCGCATCGAGGTGGGTACCAGCGTCGGGCTGAGCGCGAACTCCAGTCGCCTGGCGTCGATCGGCTGCTGGGACCGCACCTGGAAGATCAGGTCCGACTCCACGTCGTAGCAGCTGAGGTGGCCGCCCAGCACGCAGCCGGTGTCGAGGTTCAGCACGCAGGGGGCGCCGTCCTCGCTGCGGACCAGCACCGGCTCCGGCACCGGCTTGTGCCCGCAGATCACCAGGCCCTCGCTGCCGTCGTAGCGTTCCCACCAGTCCCGTTCGTCCTTGCGGGCCTTGATGTGCATCTTGATGTGGTCCGGGGTGGCCTCGAGGCCCAGCGACGGCTCGAAGCCGGCGTGCACCACCGTGAACCCGGGGTGCGACCCCGCGGCGCGGTACTCGATGGTCTGGGTCGCCTCCAGCAGGAGGGTGAACGCCTGCTCCAGGCAGCCGTGCTCGACCAGTCGCTCGATCGTCTCCCGCTCGATCCGGTCCAGCCGGCGGGCCTCGACCCCGCCGCGCAGCCGACCGATCGCACCCAGCAGCCGGATCTCGTGGTTGCCGCACACCAGCTCGATCCGCCAGCCCTGCTTCCGGAGTCGCCGGATCTCCCGGACCACCAGCTCCGGCGCGGGGCCCTTGGTGAAGAGGTCGCCGAGCAGGACGAGGCAGCTCGATTCCGGGCGGTACGCCGCCTCGATCATCTCGACCAGGGCAGCCAGTTCCCGTCCGCAACCGTGGATGTCACCGATCACCAGGTGGTTCATGGGAGGTGCCTCCTCGTCCGTAGTTCGTCCGCCCCCGCGGCCGCGTTCGCCCGATCTCGGGAAACCTGTCGGAAAGCCGTCGCGCGGGGCCGGGGACGCCTGCCTCCCGAACTTCGGCAGTATGCTGTCGAGGCATCCAGAAATCGCCCTCGTTCCCGGACCCGGCCCATGACCATCAAGCAACTGCCCCAGGACCTCGTCAACCGCATCGCGGCCGGCGAGGTGGTGGAGCGGCCCGCCAACGTGGTGAAGGAACTCGTCGAGAACGCCCTGGACGCCGGCGCCCGGCGGATCGAGGTCACCTCCGAAGGGGGGGGACGCGAGCTGCTGCGGGTCACCGACGACGGTCGGGGGATCCCCCGCGAGGAACTCCTCCTCGCCCTCTCCCCGCACGCCACCAGCAAGATCGCCTCCCTCGAGGACCTCGAATCCGTGGCCACCATGGGTTTCCGGGGGGAGGCGCTCGCCTCGATCGCCTCGGTGTCGATGCTTCGCCTCCGCTCGCGGGTCCCGGGGTCGGAGGAGGCATGGATGGTCCGCGCCGACGGGGGACCGCCGGGAGCGGTGGAGCCCGCCGCGGGGCCGCCCGGGACCTCGGTGGAGATCCGCTCGCTGTTCTTCAACACCCCCGCGCGACGAAAGTTCCTCAAGACCGATCCCACCGAGCAGGCCCGGATCTCGGAGGTCGTCCAGACGATCGCGATGGCCAACCCCGCCTGCGCGTTCACCCTCACCCTCGGCACCCGCCGCACGCTGGAGCTGCCCGCGGTGGACGACCCTCGCCGGCGGCTGGTGGCGCTGCTGGGTGCGGAGCTGGCGGACGAACTGATCGAGGTGGACTTCGAGGGGGCGGGCGCCACGATCTGGGGGCTGGCGGGCACCCCGGAGATCGCGCGACCCACCGCCAAGCGACAGCGCATCTTCCTCAACGGACGACCGATCCAGGACAAGGCGATCCAGCATGCGCTCCGCGAGGCCTACCGCGGGCTGGTGGTCCCCGGCCGCCACCCCACGGTGGTGCTGTTCATCGAGCTCGACCCGCGGCTGGTCGACGTCAACGTGCACCCCACCAAGACCGAGGTCCGCTTCCGCGACAGCGGGGCGATCCACCAGGCGGTGCGGCACGCCCTCCGGGCCGCCCTGAAGGGGCGCGACCTGGTGCCCACCCTGGAGCTGGAGACCGGTTCCGCCGCGTCGGCGACCACCGCCGCGCCGTCGTCCACCGCCGGCGACCGACCGTCGCCCTCCGCGATGCCGCCGGGGCTCGCCCCGGGACCGGTCCGCGACTTCGGCCCCACCGACCGGGCCCGGCCGGTGGAGTACCAGCGACTCGCCGAGGACCTCGCCCGACCGGTGGCCCCGGCCGATGCCCTGGTCCCGGGGATCCGGCGCGACCACCGGATCCTGCAGGTGCACGCGAAGTACCTGCTGGTGGAGGACCCCGACGGGGTGCTGGTCGTGGACCAGCACGCGCTCCACGAACGGGTGCTCTTCGAGGAACTCGTGGAACGGATCCGAAGCGCTCCCCTCGAGCGGCAGGCCCTGCTGATGCCGGACGTGATCGAGGTGGACGAGGCCGCGATCGAGGCGCTCGAGCTGCTCGCGGAGCTGGTCGGTCGGATCGGCTTCGACGCCCGGCCGATCGGTCCCCGCTCGATCTCGATCAGCGGGGTCCCGAGCTTCCTGCTCTCCCGCAACGTGGAGCCGGGCCCGTTCCTCGCGGAACTGCTCGGGTTCGGGGTCGAACAGGGGCGGGCGGACGACCCCGAGGCGCTGCTCTCGGAGGTCCTGGACATGATGGCCTGCAAGGCGGCGGTGAAGGCGGGGGACCGGCTCGGGGACGCGGAGCTGGCGAACCTGCTCGCCCGGCGCGAGGCGGTCGAGCGCTCGAGCAACTGCCCCCACGGTCGGCCCACCTCGCTGCGCATCCCGCTCGCGGAACTCGACCGGCGCTTCGGTCGTTCCTCCTGAGCGACGTGCGGTTCAGCGCGGGTCGTAGCGCAGGTCGTCCGCCGAGAGGAATCCGTTCCGGGGGAAGGCCATGAAGCCCTCCAGCAGTTCGTCGTTCGCCAGGTCCCCGGCCTCGGGGGTGTCGTAGCGGGCGCAGTGCCCGTCGAGGTGCACCACGTTGCAGCAGCCCGCCCGGTGGCGGAACGCCTGCCCGCCGGCATAGACCTTGGCGAGGTCGTTCTCCACGCGGTTCGAGGGCGCGCGCATGAACTTGTTCGCCCCGCCCCGCCAGCCCGCGTCCCCGAAGAGCGCGCAGCGATCGGTGTGCCGGTGCGCGGCGGGGGGCAGCCCGCGGCGGGCGGCGTCCCAGCCGTCGAGGATCCGTCCGTCGGCGGCGAGCTGCGGCATCGAACCTTCCGCGGCGAGGTAGGTGGTGTTGTAGTTGTAGCCGGTGTGGGGGTCCGCCCCGAAGGTGCTGGCCCCCTGGAAGTCCGGGCACTGGTGGATCGAGTCCGCGCCGTCCGCGAAGTCCCAGAGGACCCCGGGGGTGACCTCCCCGTCGGGGGTCTGGGTGAAGTCCCACGCCTCGGTCACCAGCTCCGACCCGCGGACCTTATAGAGGATCGCGGGGGGAAGCTGCCCGCGCGCCTGGTTCTGGTAGCTGAAGGTGGCCAGCGCCAGCTGCCGGAGGTTCGACCCGCAGTGCTGGGTGCGGGCCTCCCGAGCCACGCCCACCGCCGCGCCGCCCCCGAGGGCCAGCAGCACCCCGATCACCCCGATCACCACCAGCAGCTCGACGATCGTGAATCCCCTGGTCCTGGTCATTCGTCCCACCCCCCCAACAGGAGGGCGAGGTCCCCGCCCCCCACCAGGCCGCTGCCGTCGAGGTCCGCGGGGTGCTCGAGGGTGCCCCACGCCGCCAGCAGGAGGGTGAGGTCCGCGCCGCCCACCCGGCCGTCCCCGTCGAGGTCCCCGATGGGGCGGACCGGCGCGACGTCCGCGAAGGCATCGATCTCCGGAAGGTTCGCCGCGTCCTCCGGGACCGAGATCCGGACGTGGGTGACCTCGGCCAGTCCGACCCACGCGAGGTCGATCGGGGTCCCGCCCCCGGACCCCTCGTAGAGCCCGACCAGGTCCTCCCAGCAGACCGACCCCTCGAGCACCAGCGGGGCCCAGGCGGGATCCACCGGCCGGGTGAAGTCGGTCTCGATCGTTCCCGAGGTGGTGTCGAAGGGATCCGCGTCCACGTAGCCGAGGGTCGGGAAGAGCCCGTCCGCGGAGACCCCCGGCACCTCCACGAAGACCACCCCGTCCGCACTCAGCTCGATGCGTCCGCCCTCGTCGTAGAGGGCCCCGGTGCAGGCGAGGGGTCCTCCGGTGTTGGTGAAGAACGCGTTGCCGAAGACCAGCAGGTCGATCCCGTGGGGATTGCCCGGGTCGTCGAGCACCGGTTCCTCGAAGCGCACCACCAGGTGACCGCCTCGGCCCACCGTCAGGAGCTGGTACCCCATGTAGGCGGGCTGGAACGGCGTGACCGCGCTGTCGGTGATGCCGGGCAGGCCGCTCATCCTCGCGGGGGGGCCCAGGGTGCTGGTGGGGTCGGCGTACCCCGGTCCCGCCCCGACCCCCGGGGCGTGCTCGACCACCTCGCTGGCGAACTGCCCGCTCGCCGTCGCGGTGAGCACCGCCAGCAGCAGGGCGGGGCAGGTGGTGGTGGGGTGGTGGTACGGCATCCGGGTGTCCGGCGCTCGGAACCAGGCTGGACGAGCCACGCCCGCCGCGCGGGGTGGGTCCGGGCGTCCGGACCGTCCTTCGCCGAACTCCCGAGCGCGAGGAGATCGCCGCATCCGTCGTGGCGGAGTGTTCCGGCTCCGGGCGATCGCGACGCGCCTTCCCACGCCCGGGGGCGCAGTGGCTGTGCGTCGTCATCCACGGAGGCCCGTGGAAGCCCGTCACGGCGGCGCGTCCGCGGCGGATTCTCACCGCCTTCCACCCCGGGTTCGATTCCCGGGGTCGTCTCGGGACGTTGGGTCCCGATTCGTCGCACCACGACGCATCGAGTATAGCCGCCACGCCCGGTGGGGTGGGGTGGGGTCGCCGCATCGTTCGCCCTGGCGCCCGGTACACCCCTCCCGGGGGCCGCCTGCGTTGACACTGGCTCATGCGGTCAAGTATCGTCCGCTCCTGCGGATCAGCCCCCATCCCGAGCAGGGAGGTCCGTCCGGATCACCGAGATCCACGCGTGCACGTGCAGCAGGTCCCTTCCGGGACCCTGCAGAGGAGGTCTTGCTTTCATGAGTCCCACCAACGTCATCAGGATCCTCACCCTCTCCGTGGCCGTGGTCGCGGCCCTCGCCGCCCCGCGGGTGGTGGTCGCCCAGGCCGACTCGGACGGTGCCGCCCCGGCCGCCCAGAGTCCCGCGGAACTCATGAAGGACTTCCTGCACTACGTGCGGATCGCCAAGCCCGACCTCGCGGAAGCCACCGGCAAGGCCCTCCTGGACTCCGGGGCCAGCGACTCGGACCTCGCGATGATCGTCATCGACAACGACCTCGAGGAGAAGCTCATCGGCGTCCTTCGCCGGGGCCGCCAGATGACCGGGGTCAGCGACCTCGTCTCGGAGATCGAGCGACGCGTCGAGAACGGCCGCATCGCCCTCGCCCGGGACCCCGGGCTGATCGAGCAGTCGATCTCGATGCTCACCGGCTCGATGCGCGAGAAGATGCTCGCCGAGGAACGACTGGTCGCCGCCGGCGAGTACGCGGTCCCCGGCCTGCTCGCGGTGGTCGTCGAGTCCCGCAACCCCCAGCTGGAGGTGGCCGCCACCAAGGTCATCGAGCGCATCAAGCGGCAGGCGGTCCTGCCGCTCTGCGCCGCCCTGATGAAGGTCGGCCCGAACCCCCAGCGCAAGATCTGCAACATGCTCGGGGAGATCGGCTACCCCGCCGCCGAGCCGTTCCTGCTCGAGCTCTCCGCCGCCGACGGCGTTGACGACTCGGTCAAGGCCGCCGCGATGCGGGCGTTCACCCGGCTGGGCGGCAAGTCCACCTCGATCTCCGCCCAGTACATCGCGCTCGGGCAGCGCTTCTTCGACAACCAGCTGTCGCTGATCGCCTGGCCCTCCGAGCCCACCAACAACATCTGGAACTACGACACCTACGCGGGCCTGCTGCCCACCTCGATCCCCACCGCGATCTTCGGGGACGTGATGGCGATGGAGATGGCCCTCAAGGCCCTCCAGTTCGACCCGGGGTCCGGCCCGGCCCTCGCCCTCTACGTGGCCGCCGACCTTCGTCGGGAGAACGACCTCCAGCCGGGGATGACCGACCCCATCTTCGGCGACGGGCGGTACAGCCCCCAGTTCTTCGCGACCGCGGTCGGTTCCGCCACCGCGCAGGACGTCCTCTCGATCGCGATCGACCGCTACGACACCGCGCTGGTCCGGGACGCGCTCAGCGCGCTCAGCGAGACCACCGGCCGCTCCAACATCTTCGGCACCTCCCGGCTGCCCCTGCTCGAGTGCCTCTACTTCCCCGATCGCCGGGTGCAGTACGACGCCGCGCTGGTGCTCGCCAACGCCCTCCCGGACCGCACGTTCCCCGGTGACGAGGTGGTGGTGCCGCTGCTCGCCTCCGCGGTGCGCGACAGCGACTCGATGTTCGGCATCGTGGTGGCCAGCAACGAGGAGGACCGACGGACCTTCGGCGACGACCTCAAGTCGATGGGCTTCACCGTGCTCGACGGCGGGTCCGACTACGACCACGTCCGCAACACCGTCGGCGGGACCGCCGGGCTCGACCTGGTGGTGGTCCGAGGCGGGGTGCAGTCGGTCCGCGACACCATCCGCGGGCTCCGCGGCGACAACCTCACCGCCGCGGTCCCGGTCATCGCCTGCGTCAACGCCGCGGACATGATCCAGCTGGAGAACGAGTACGTCAACGACCGGGCCACCAAGATCTGGCAGGCCGGCGCGGGCCAGGCCCAGTTCGTGGCCGCGGTCCGGAACCTCCTGCAGCTCAACGGCTCGGGGGTGCTGGACGAGTCCAGCGCGCTGGAGTACATGCTGGCCGCCCTCGACGCCCTGCGCGGGATCGCGGTGTCCGGCAACACCACCTTCGACGTCGCCGCGGCGGAACCCGCCCTGGTCGAGGCGCTCGACGCCCGCGAGGGCCAGCTGCGGATCCTGGTGGCGGAGGTGATCTCGATGCTGCCCGGGGCCAAGGCCCAGCAGGCGCTCCTGGAGGCCGCGATCGCCTCGGACGGGGTGGACCAGATCGACCTCTTCGACCTCGTCTCGGCCTCCGCCCGGCGCTTCGGCAACAACGCCACCACCCGGCAGGTCTCCGCGATGCGGCAGATGATCGCCGACTCCGACGGCGACACCGCCGACGCGATCGGTCGGGCGTACGGCGCCCTGAACGTCGGCCCCGAGGAGGCGGTCAGGTTGCTGATCGGGAAGTAGCCAGCGGCACGCCGTGCCACCATAGCTCAGTTGGTAGAGCGAAGCTTTCGTAAAGCTTAGGTCGCCGGTTCGAGTCCGGCTGGTGGCTTTTCCCGCCCCGCGGCGCGCGCCGCGCGGCGGGGCCGCTGGACATTCCCACCCGGACGGGTAGGCTGCAGCGATGTCCCTGAAGCTCCCGAACCGCATCTCCCTCGCGCAGTGGTCCCTGCACCGGATGCTCTACGACGGAACGCTCTCGCCCGATGACTTCCCGAAGTTCACGGTGGAGACCTTCGGGCTGGACGCGGTGGAGTACGTCAACAGCTTCTATCGCGACCACGCCACCGACGAGTCGTACTTCAAGGCCCTCCGCTCGACCTGCGACGGGCTGGGGGTGAAGAGCCTGCTGATCATGTGCGACGGGGAGGGGGCCCTCGGCGATCCCCATCCCGCCAAGCGGCGGCTCGCGGTCTCCAACCATCGCAAGTGGCTGGAAGCCGCGAAGATCCTCGGATGCCATTCGATCCGGGTCAACGCGCAGTCGTCGGGCAGTCGCGAGGAGCAGCTGGGGCGGGCCGCGGAGGGACTCACCGCGCTCGGGGAGCTGGCCGAGCCGTACGGTCTCGACGTGCTGGTCGAGAACCACGGGGGGCTCAGTTCCGACGGCGCCTGGCTCGCGAAGGTGATGCGGACCGTCGACCGGCCCAACGTGGGGACCCTCCCGGACTTCGGGAACTTCCTGCTCGCGGACGGCCGCTGGTACGACCGCTACCGCGGGGTCGAGGAGCTCATGCCCTTCGCGAAGGCGGTCAGCGCCAAGAGCCGCGCCTTCGACGAGGACGGTGACGAGACCCGCACCGACTACGCCCGGATGATGCAGATCGTGCGGGACGCCGGCTACACCGGCTACGTCGGGATCGAGTGGGAGGGGGAGACCCCCTCCGAACGCGAGGGCGTGCTCAAGACCAAGTTCCTGCTCGAACGCTGCGGCTGCCTCGCCCCCAAGGGGTGACCCGACCACCTGGAGTCCCCCTTGACCAGCCCCGAGCCAACCCCCGAGACCACCCCCGAGCCCACGCCCGGGTCCGGTCCCGGACCGGGGCGGGGGAGCGGTCGCGCGGGTCGCACCACCGCGCACTTCCGGGCCAACCTCGCGTGGATCGCCGTCCTCCTGTCGATCTGGGCGTTCGTCTCCTTCGGGTGCGGGATCCTGCTCGCCCCGTGGCTGAACACCTTCATGCTCCCGGGGACCCGGTACCCGCTCGGCTTCTGGTTCGCCCAGCAGGGGTCGATCTACGTCTTCGTCCTGCTGATCGTGGTCTACGTCATCGCGATGAATCGCCTCGATCGCCGCTTCGGCGTGGCGGAGGAGGCCTGATGGGCGTCCAGGGCTGGACCTTCCTGATCATCGGGCTGACCTTCGCGCTCTACATCGTGATCGCGATCGCCTCGCGCGCCCGCTCGACCGGCGAGTTCTACGTCGCGGGCAAGGGCGTCTCCCCGCTGGCCAACGGCATGGCCACCGCCGCGGACTGGATGAGCGCAGCCAGCTTCATATCGATGGCGGGCATCATCGCCTTCGCCGGGATGGACGGGTCGGTCTACCTCATGGGCTGGACCGGCGGCTACGTCCTGCTCGCGCTCCTGCTCGCGCCCTACCTGCGCAAGTTCGGGAAGTTCACGGTCCCCGACTTCATCGGTGATCGCTACTACTCCCAGTTGGCGCGGATCGTGGCGGTGCTCTGCGCGATCTTCGTGTCGTTCACCTACATCGCGGGCCAGATGCGCGGGGTGGGGGTGGTGTTCAGCCGCTTCCTCGAGGTCAACATCGACCTCGGGGTGGTGATCGGGATGGGACTGGTCTTCTTCTACGCGGTCCTCGGGGGCATGAAGGGGATCACCTACACCCAGGTCGCCCAGTACTGCGTCCTGATCTTCGCCTACACCATTCCGGCGTTCTTCCTCGCCTTCATGGTGACCGGCAACCCGATCCCCCAGGTCGCGCTGGGCGGAACCGACGCCGAGGGCGCGGGACTGCTCGCGAAACTCAACGGCATGCTCGCGGACCTCGGATTCGAGTCCTACACCGACTACCACAAGCATCCGCTCGACGTGGTGTGCATCACCGCGGCGTTGATGCTCGGCACCGCCGGGCTTCCCCACGTGATCATCCGCTTCTTCACCGTCAAGCGAGTGAAGGACGCCCGGACCTCCGCGGGGTGGGCGCTGCTGTTCATCGCGATCCTCTACACCACCGCGCCCGCGATCGCGGTCTTCGCCCGCACCAACATGCTCGAGACCGTGCCGGGAGCCCGCTACGCCGAGGCCCCCGGCTGGGTCGGCACCTGGGAGGACACGGGGCTGATCTCCTGGCGCGACCGCAACGGTGACGGCGTGATCCAGCACGGTCCGGGTCCCTCCTTCGCGGGCAAGAAGCCGGTCTTCGAGCCGGGTGATGCGCGTGGCGAGCACGGTGAACGCCTGCTGGCCAACCCCGTCCTCGAGGGCGAGGGCAACGAACTCTACGTCGACCGCGACATCATGGTCCTCGCGAACCCCGAGATCTCCGGTCTGCCGGACTGGGTGATCGCGCTGGTGGCGGCCGGCGGCCTCGCCGCCGCGCTCTCGACCGCCGCGGGCCTCCTGATGGTGATCTCCTCCGCGGTCAGCCACGACCTGGTCAAGAAGGTCGTCGCGCCGGGGATCTCCGACCGCGGTGAACTGCGGGTCGCTCGCATCGCCGCCGCGGCCGCCATCATCTGCGCGGGCCTCCTCGGGATCTGGCCGCCGGACTACGTGGCGGCGGTGGTCGCCTTCGCGTTCGGGCTCGCGGCCAGCAGTTTCTTCCCCGCGATCTTCCTCGGGATCTTCTGGAAGCGGTTCAACATGCCGGGTGCGATCACCGGCATGCTGTGCGGGATCGGCTTCACCACCTGGTACATCCTCGAGTTCAAGTTCCTCGGGGGCTCGAGCGACGACTGGTGGCTGGGGATCTCCCCCGAGGGCATCGGGACCCTGGGGATGCTGATCAACTTCGCGATCGCGATTCCCGTTGCGCTGCTCACCGCGCCGCCGCCGGATTCGGTGCAGCGGATGGTCGAGGACATCCGGGTTCCGGGAGGCGACTGAGCCCGGCACCCCCGCCTCAGCGGGGGGCGGGAGCCTCGACCTCGGCGGGGGGGAAGGCGAGTCGTCGAAGTCGTTCGAGGGCTCGGGCGCCGGGTTCCGGGCGCATCGCGGCGTGTCCGACGCCCTCCAGCCAGATCGTCTCCACCGGGACGCCGACCCTCCGGCACCGCTCCGCGAGCCGTCTCCCCTGGTTGAAGGGAACCACCCGATCCTCGCGACCGTGGACCAGGACCAGCAGGGCGTCGTCGTCCTCGTCCACCTGGGCGATCGGGGACGCCGATTCGCACAGCAGCCTCAGCCGCTTCCACGGCCAGTCGCCGCGGTGGAGGTTGCGCTTCAGCTCCCCGAGGGACTTCCCGTGGATCCTCGAGCCCAGCAGCAGGGACTCCGGTGAATCGATCGCGTCGTGGTCCAGCCTCGGTCGTCCGCCACCCGGGGACTCGTTCATCGCCAGCAGGTCGCTGGGCCCCGCGGAACCCACCACGGCCTCCACCCTCGAGGAGGTGTCAAGGTGCGGTCCCAGCTGTCCCTCGAAGGCCGGTTCGTCGTTGGTCAACGCAAGCATGGTGACCAGGTGGCCACCTGCCGAATGCCCCCAGGCATAGATCCGATCGGGATCGAGCCGGTGTTCCCCGGCGTTGGCCCGGAGCCAGCGGATCCCCGCCTTGCAGTCGTGCAGTTGCGCCGGCCAGACCACCGGCGCCTCACCCCACGCCCCCGCCTCGGTGGTGAGCCGGTAGTCGAGGCTCGCCACCGCGAAGCCCGCCTCGAGGGCCGGCTTCGTGAAGCCCGGAAGGCGTCGGTGGTCGCCGGCCCTCCAGCCACCGCCGTGCACCCAGACCAGGACCGGGTGGGGGCCGGGTCCCTCCGGTACCACGAGTTCCAGCTGGAGCGGCCTGCCCCCCGGTTCCGCGACCGTCCAGGTCCCGGGCTCCGGTTCGACCGCGTGGGTGGTCGACGAGATCGCCAGCAGCCAGAGCATGCTCGAGAACGTGGTCATTCCGGGTCTCCTCGTGGTCGGTCGGGGGGGTCGTCGGGATCGAACTCGAAGAAGTCGAACTCGAAGGCGGGGCTGACCGTGCACCCCGCGAGCGTCCAGGGACCGAGGGGCCGCGCCGCCTGCCAGGCCCCCGGCGGGACCAGCAGCTGGGGTCGCTCGCCCGCGGCGAGGTCCGGGCCCAGCACGTGGACGGTGTCCTCGATGGTCAGTTCGAGCGGACCGCCCGCGTAGTGGTGCCACACCTCCGCGGCGTCGATCCGGTGACGCCTCGAGCGCTCCCCCGCGCGAAGCAGGTAGTAGATCGCGGTCCCGCTGCCCCGGCCGCCCCCGGGGGGGCGGTCCCGCCAGGTCTCCCGGAAGCATCCCCCCTCGGGGTGGGGGACCAGGTCCAGTCGGCGAATGAGCTCTTCGGGTTCCATACTCGACAGTTGTATACTGCATCCATGCTGGAAGCACGTCCCACCGAGTCGAAGACGCCCGGACGCCCCGCGCAGAAGCGGCAGCCCGCGGTGCTGGTCACCGGGGCCGGGGGGGAGATGGGCCACGGACTGATCCGGGCCCTCGCCGAGTCCTCGGAGCAGTTGTCGATCGTCGGGCTGGACCTGCGCCCGGCCACCGACGAGATCGCCGACTGCTGCAGCGAGACCCTCGCGGGCGACGTCCGCGACCAGTCGCTGCTCGACGGACTGGCCCGACGCTACCACTTCACCCAGGTCTACCACCTCGCGGCCCTGCTCTCCACCAGCGCGGAGCAGGCGCCGATCCAGGCGTTCGAGGTGAACCTCGGGGGGACCATGAACCTCCTCCGCCTGGCGATCGAGACCCGGGACCAGACCGGGGTCACCCCCCAGGTCCTCTTCCCCTCGACCATCGCGGTCTACGGGGTGCCCACCCTCGAGGCCAAGCTCGCCGCGGGGTCGGTGGCCGAGCACGAGTGCCTCGAACCCCGCACCATGTACGGTTGCAACAAGCTCTCCGCGGAGCAGCTCGGCCGCTACTTCACCCTGCACCATCGACAGCTCCAGCCCGGCGAGCCGGGCTCGGTGGACTTCCGGGCGATCCGCTTCCCGGGCATCATCTCCGCGGACACGATCCCCACCGGCGGGACCACTGACTACGGCCCCCAGATGCTCCACGCCGCGGCCCAGGACAAGCCCTACCAGTGCTTCGTGCGGCCGGACTCGAGGCTGCCGTTCATGACCATGCCCGAGGCGATCGAGGCGATGCTCTCCCTCGCCGCCGCGGAGCGATCCACCCTCACCCGCACCGCCTACAACGTCCGGAGCTTCGCCCCCACCGCGGCGGAACTGGCCGAGACCATCGGCGCGCGGTTCCCCGCCCTGGAGGTCGGCTTCGAGCCGCACCCCGGCCGGCAGATGATCGTCGACGGCTGGCCCGCGGACGTCGACGACCGCGCCGCCGCGAAGGACTGGGGGTGGTCGGCGAGGCACACCCTGGAGACCGCCCTGGACGAGTACCTGATCCCGGGCCTGAGGCGACACTATGGACGAACGTGAGCTGGCCTACGACGGCTACCGCGACCTGGTCCTCGGCGCCGGGGAGGACGCGGTGCTGGTGGTCCCCGACTACCACGGCTTCACCCCCTACGCCCGCGCGATCGCCGAACGACTCGCCGGGACCCCCGGCCGCCGCGGGGTCCTCCTCGACCTCTACGGCGATCGCTCGATGCCGCGCGGCGGGGCGGAGGCGTACGCCGCGATCGACCCCATGATGACCGACCGCTCGCGGGGACTGGCCCGGCTCCGGATCGCGATCGAGCGGCTCCGCGGGGACGGGGTCCGTCGCCTGGTCGCGATCGGCTACTCCTGCGGGGGCACGATCGTCTTCGATGCGGCCCGGACCGGGATGCAGCTCGAGGGGGTCGTGGGCTTCTTCGGGCTGGTCGACCCGCTCCAGAACCGCCCCCGGGTGATGCGGACCGTGCCCGAGCGGCGGGTCCCGCTGCTCGCGATCGTGGGAGGCGGCGACGAGCTGGTCACCCCCGACACCTGGGCCTCCTTCGCCGCCGAGCTCGACTGCCTCGGCCTGGACTGGCAGCTTCAGGTCCTCGGGGGGGCGAAGCACGCGTTCACCCTGCGACAGGAGGACAACCTCGAGGTCCAGTCCGGGGAGCAGCCGACGCTCCAGCTCTACGACGCGGTCGCGGATCGACGCAGCTGGTCCCGACTCGAGGCCTTTCTCGCGGAGTGCCTGCCCTGATCGATGGCCTGCGCACGGGGCCGACGCGGTCGCCGGGTGCCCTGGCATCGTTCTTTGATCCGGCCGGCCCGTTTTAAATCACGTAACCGCCTCAAAGTGTTCTTCAACCGTTGGATTCTGGGGGGTCAGATCCTGTAGGATCCAATTGCGACCTAGAGAACCGCAGACTTCCATACCCTCAAACAGTTATTTGGAGATTGAAATGAAGATGTACCTCATTGGGGCCATTGCGCTTTCGTCCACGACGACCATGGCAATCGCCTCCATGGATTTCAAGGCTGACTTCCAGACAGCTTACGGCCAGTCATACATGTCCAGCCACATGGCGGCTGACTTCAACGATACCGGTGCCGCGACCGATCCCTCGAGCGTCACCCGACTGTTCCAGTCGTACTCAACCACCACCAACGGCTCCTCCATGGACATCACGATGCGGGTCGATACCGTCGATGGGGTGACCTTCCGAAACAGCCTGCTGCCCGGGGAGCAGACGCAGAGCACCTGGGACGGAAGCACCTTCGAAGTGGGCGGCCTCAACTTCCACTTCGGGAACTACTACGCCGGTCAGTATGGATTCGGCGATGTCGACGGCATCGACGTCGGCAGCGAGTGGGAGGACCTCGACGGTACCACCGCGGTCACCTACTTCTTCGCGGACGGCGTCAGCAAGTCGTACGTCGTCGACACCGCCGCCGGGCAGATCAACAGCTATTCGGCTGACCTGACGGAGTTCTACACTTCCTACGGCGTCGACTTCGCCGGGTACTTCGGTGGGGACAGCGACTTCACGCATGGTGACGCCATCGCCATCGAGATCACCGAGACCATCGCCCTGGTGCCCGCACCGGGGGCCCTCGCCCTCCTGGGCCTCGGCGGACTCGCGGCACGTCGTCGCCGCGGCTGATCCCGGGGATCCGATCCCAGCACACGACCCAGGGCGCTCCCGATGATGGGAGCGCCCTGTTCATTCGGGGCCGTGCCTCCCGGGGACCGCTCCGCGGCCCCGACCCGCGTTCTTTTCCCCCGATGATGGCGGGGACGCCGGGCACCGGGCTACCATGGTCGTCATGAGCACCCTCACCGACTTCGGCGCCCGCACCACGGCGATCCTCGACGAACTCGACCAGACCCGGCAGCTGAAGCAGCTGCAGATGATCGAGGGCCCGATGGGCCCGACCATCACCCTCCGGGATCGCGGGGAGGTCACCTGCTTCTGTTCCAACAACTACCTCGGGCTCGCCAACGACCCCCAGGTGGTCGAGGCGGGGATCGAGGGCCTGCGTCGCTACGGCGCGGGCACCGCGAGCGTCCGGTTCATCTGCGGCACCTTCGCGTGCCACGAGGTGCTCGAGGCCCGCATCGCCGAGCTCCACGACCAGGAGGCCTCCTACACCTTCACCAGCTGCTGGAACGCCAACGAGGCGATCTTCCCGACCCTCTGCGAGCCCGGGGACCTGCTGCTCTCCGACGAACTCAACCACGCCTCGATCATCGACGGGGTGCGCCTCGCGGCGGTGATCAAGAAGGGCCTCCGCAAGGGGGTCTACCCGCACAACGACCTGGCCGCGCTGCGGGCGAAGCTCGAGGCGGCCCGGGCCGATCCCGAGGTCACCGGGCAGATCTGGGTGGCCACCGACGGCGTCTTCTCGATGGAGGGCGACATCGCGGACCTCCCCGGGCTGCGCGCGGTCTGCGACGACTTCGACGCGAAGCTGGTGGTCGACGACTCCCACGGGACCGGGGTGATGGGGCCGACCGGCCGCGGGACCCACGAGCACTGGGGGATGGCCGGCCGCGAGATCGACCTCTTCACCAGCACCCTGGGCAAGGCCCTCGGTGGGGGGGCTGGCGGCTACATGGCTGGCTCCCAGGAAATGATCGACCTCATGATCCAGCGCGGACGCCCCACCCTCTTCTCCAACGCCCTGCCGGCCACCGTGGCCTGCAGCGCGGACCGGGCGATCGAGCTCCTGATGGACGAGCCCCAGCGCGTGGCGCGGCTGCGGGCCAACGTGGAGGCCGCCCGGGAGGGGATCCGCGGGGTGGGCTTCGAGGTCCTCGAGAGCCCCACCGCGATCTGCCCGATCATCGTCCACGACACCGCCCGGGCGATCGCGATGAGCCAGCGGCTCCTCGAGCTGGGGGTCTTCGTGATCGGCTTCGGGTACCCGGTGGTCCCGGAGGGCGAGGCCCGGCTGCGGGTCCAGATCTCCGCCGCCCACGAGCCCCACCACCTGGAGGCGCTGGTCCGGGGGCTCGAGCAGCTGAAGCGTGAGTTCGCCTGAGCCCCGGGGGCCCGCCAGGCCTATTTCCGGCATGCTCGGTTTTTTTCGGGTTCCCATGATCCGATCCCGAAACCCGCGCGTATCCTCGAAGAAGAGACCCGGATGACCAATCCCTCTCGGCCTCTGTTTCGGACGGTCCCGGCATGCCACCGGACCCGCCCAGATCGGCCCGCATCGCGGTTCGAGGTGATGGAAAAGTTGCTCCCGATACCCTTATGGGATAACTTGAAGAGGTCTGTACAACACTGGGGGGTTCAAGCAGGCGCCTGCCTGCGCTAACCATTGATCGGGAAAGCGCTCTAGATGCCACGTATGAATACTCGATGTCGTACCGCCGGGCTCGGTCGGTTCACGCTCACGGTCCTGGCCGGCACCGGACTCGCCGCCAGCACCTTCGCCCTCGCCACCGACCAGAACGAGCTCGCCACCCTCGCCGGTGGCGAGAACACGGCCCTCAAGCCCGCCGCCGCGGACCGAGAGACCCGTCGCCTGACCGGCGTGGACGCCCCGCGGAAGCCGGTGGCCGACGCCGTCCCCGCGAAGCCCGACGTGAAGCCCGACGCCAAGAAGCCGACCAGCGTCGCCAAGCCCGGTACCTCGAGCTCCAGCCCCGAGCGCATCCGCATCGGGCTCGACCAGGTCAAGCCGATCCCCCACATCGGCTCCGGCAAGCCCGGCCTGAAGCCCCAGAAGCGCGTCGTCGTCCCCCGGTCCCTCGCACTCGACCTCGACCCGGTCACCGGCGCGGGCTACATCATGGACCACACCCTCACCCCCCGGCTGCTGAACCTGAGGCCCGCCTCGGCTTCCGGCGGATGGGTGGGGAGCCTGATGGAGGATCCCGGCGCCACGGTGTTCGTCATCGAGACCACCTACGGGCTCTGCGCCATGGTCTCCTCCACCAGGGTCGGCAAGTTCCGGCTGCTTCCCGGCGCCAACGCCGACGAGGTGGTGATCAACTCCCAGAACGCGGGCGAGGTCGCCCGCTGCGGCGGCCTGGTCAAGGACCTCGGCGCGAACATCCACGACCCGCTCAACGAACTGCTCGGGACCGCCGCGAACGACGGTGACGAGGGCATCCTCGCCGCGGCACTCGCCGGCGGCGCCCCGCCCCAGTGCTGGAGCCCCGGCGCGACCGGCAACAACCCGGACAGCAGCTCCTACTTCGTCCGCTACCAGAACCGCAGCTGCAACTCCGGCCCCTTCGTCGTCGACGAACCCGGCACCCCCGACCTCCCCGACGAGTCCCTCCGGCGGTACGGCTTCCCCTGCGACGGCCAGGGCACGATCGTCAAGCCGCCGTTCGACTTCGTGGTCGACATCCTCTATGGATTCTCCGCGGACACCCTTCGTCCTGAATACGCCGGCAGCTTCAATGCGATCGCCGGTCGCGCCGCCTTCGAGGTGGCCCTGATGAACGAGGTCCTCTTCAACTCCCGCATGCGCGTGAAGATCCGTCTGGTCGGCGTCGAGCTCGCGACCACCATCAGCCCCTCCGGCGACCTGGTCGGGTTCGAGGGGACCTGCAACCCCTCCCTCGACCTCGAGATCCTCTCCAACATCGGCGGCACCTTCACGCAGGGCGCCGACAACCTGGTGCTGGAACTGCGCGACGAGTACGGCGCAGACGTGGTGGTCATGATGGTCGGCTGCAACGAGAACCCGGACGTCGGCGGCATCGCCGGCGGCGGCGTCGCGGTCCTGACGTGGGGCAACGGTGCGACCACCTTCGCCCACGAGGTCGGCCACGTCTTC
>PKCS01000080.1 GCA_002862305.1 Phycisphaerae bacterium
TCGCTACGGGCTGACCTGGGTGCCCGGGGTCTTCGTGCTCTTCTTCGCCCTGCTGGGACTGGTGCCGACCTTCCTGATCCCCCGGCTCTCCGCGAAGGAGCCCGGACTCCGGGTGGGCTGGAATCCCTTCGCGACCTACCTGCCGTCCCTCCGGCAGATGGCCGCGGGGCCGATCCTCGGGGTCGCCCTGGCCTGGGCGGGCTTCTGGCTGGTGGGGATGATCGCCCTCTCCGCGCTGCCCGACCTGCAGACCCAGCTCGCCCCCCCGGGGACGCGGGTGAGCCCGGTCCGGGCGATGGTCCTGGTCTCGATCCTGGGACTCTTCAGCGGGGCGGGTTCCGCATTGTGCGGGTGGTGCTCGCGCAACGGGATCAAGGCGTTCCACGTGCCGCTGGGTGCCGCGGGGATGACGATCTTCTTCTTCCTGATCGGCATCTCGCCGGTCCGCTTCTGGTCGCTCGCGGCGTACGCGGCGGGGGGAGGCTTCTGCGCGGGCTTCTACCTCATCCCGCTGTGGACCCTCATCCAGGCCCGCGCCCCGGACGGTGAGCGCGGTCGCTACCTGGGGACTGCCAACGCGATCTCCTTCGCCTTCATGACCGTGGGCGCGGTGGTCTACGCGCTCTGGAGCAAGGCCCTCGGCCTGGGGGTCTCGGAGGTGTTCCTGCTCAACTCGGGCCTGGCCCTGCTCGGCTGCCTGATCTTCCTGGTCCGCCGCCGTCGACTCGCGGGCTGGGTCCAGGAGTCCTGAGCGGGCAGTGGCTCAACCGCGTCGCCAGGGCCCGGTGATCGCCAGCGTCGCACCCGGCCTCTGGATGTTCACGAAGAGCGTGCTGCCATCGGGGCTGAAGCAGGGGCCCGCCAGTTCGCTGTCGTTGGCCCGGTTCATCGCGAACCGCTCGAGGCGCCCCTCCGGGGTCACCCGGGTGAGGCCGTTGGTGTCCGGCCCGTCCTCGCAGATGAAGAGGTCCCCGTCCGGGGCCACGGTGAGGTTGTCGGCCATTTCCACGAGGCTGGGGTCGTTGGGCTCGATGAACAGTTCCAGGGTCCCGGGATCGGTGCGTTCGCGATCGGTGCCCTCCCACGGACTCGGTCGGTAGGTGAACACCTGGCCGATCTGCTCCCGCCCCCCGGTGGTGCAGGCGACGTAGACCCGGTCCTGTCCGTGCCAGATCCCCTCGCCCCGGGCGAAGCGCGCCGCGCCCGCCGCGAACGCCCGGTAGCGCAGGTCGTCCTCGGGGGCGTCGATCCCCTCGAGGTCCATCCAGCGCACCGGCAGTCGGAGCCCGGTCGGGAGCGGGGGAGCGCCCGCGCCCACCCAGTTGCGGGTGTCCATCGACGGTCGATCCTCGACCACCAGCGCCTGCAGGCGACCGCCGGCCCGGAGGTCACCCACGGTGGTGGGCAGGAAGCGATAGAGGCATCCGTCGCCCCGGTCCTCGGTGAGGTACAGGACGTCGCCCTTCGGGGCGACCGCCACCGCCTCGTGCAGGAACCGGCCCAACGCCCGCAGGGGGACCGCGGGAGTGAGTTCGGGGTCCGTGCCCGCGGGGACCTCGAAGACGAAGCCGTGGTCCACCGCGTGCCGGTCGTCGGCCCGCTGCGTCCATTCCTCGCAGCTCAGCCAGCTCCCCCACGGGGTGGTCCCACCCGAGCAGTTGTGCCCGGTTCCCCCGAGCGAGAGCCATTGCCGCATCGGGCGTCGCTCCCCGAGGTCGTAGACGATCGAGGTGGTCCCCCCCGGGGAGGGGCGACCGGTCCCGGTGCCCCGGTCGTAGAGGCGCGAGGCGTCGACCCGGTCCAGTCGTTCGTTCTGCCAGCCGAAGGCCCCGAACCGATCGGGCATCTCGGTGTTGATCTCGTGGTTGCGGATCAGGAGGCAGCGGTTCCCCTCCAGCGGGAAGGTCGCCATCCCGTCGTGCCGCGAGGGCACCAGGAGGCCGTCGTCCATCGGCGAGCCCCAGGTGCTGAACACCCGGTAGTCGAAGCCCTCCGGGAGGTCCAGGGTCCCGTGCGGGTCCTTCACCAGGGGGCCGTAGCCGTCGGGGTCGATCCGGTCGAGCGGGGCCGCGCCGTCCGCGCGGGCCCCGGAGAACAGCCCCAGTCCCGCGAAGCCCAGTCCGACCATCCCCCCGGTCCTCGCGATGAAGTCTCGACGGGTGGCCAGGTTGGACGGGGGGGTGTTCATGTCCTGATCATTGCGCTCCAGCCGGCCGAATCAAGCCCCGGAATGCAAGGATCGCGTCAGTTTCGTCACTCGGGCCCCTGCTGCGGGTAGAGGAGCACCCGGTCGTGCGAGAGCAGGACCAGGTCGTCGTGGTCGTCGCCGGTCAGGTCCGCGATCAGGACCTCCCGCGGCTCGAACTCCCGGGGTTCGCCGCCCGAGAACATCCGCGACTCGAAGACCTCGAAGGACGTCGCGGGCATCAGTCGTCCCGCCTCGGACATCGCCACGATGTGCGCGGACTGGGTGCCGGCGTCCAGCACCACCAGGTCCACCAGCCCGTCGGCGTTGACGTCACCGACCCCGATCTCGTGGGGGACCTCGTTGGCGTTCTCCGGGCTCCAGCTCGCGACCTCGCTCAGTCGGGCCTTCTCCCCGGCGAGCCGGACCACCGCGAAGCCGCCGTCCCCGATCGCGAGCAGTTCCTGGTCGGCCCCGCCGCGACCCGCCAGCACCAGGTCGTCGAACTTGAAGCCGCGAAGGGTGATGGTGTCGCCGGCCGTCCAGCTGCCGCCGTCGCCGTCACGCTCGAAGATGATGATGTGCCCGTTCTCGCGGTCCGAGGCGGCGATCCGATGGTCGTCGATCCTCGTCAGGGCCACCAGCTCGACGTCGGTGCGCGGTGCGTTGATCTGGTCGACCACCGTCCAGCCCCCGCCCTGGCCGTCCTCAGAGGGGTCGAACCGGAGTGCGCGGACGAAGTTGCGGTCCGCCAGCAGGAGGTCCTCGCGACCGCTGCCGTCGAAGTCCAGCACCGCGGTGTTGGTCGCGTTCGCCGCCCGCAGGAGCTTCTCCTGGCCGGGGGACTCGACGAGGGTGAACCCGTTCTCGCCGTCGTTGAGCAGGAGGGTCGCGTCGCGATCGGGGGTGAGCAGCAGCAGGTCCGGGTGCCCGTCCTGGTCCGCGTCCACGCTGAGGATCTTGCCCGGGGCGCGACTCATCGAGCCCAGGTCGATGCCCTGGGCGGTGCCATCCGCCCCGACCAGCTCGACCGCGTACTTGCGCCCGTCCTTGGTGATGATCGCCAGTCGGGGACCGTCGCCGAGCTGCACCATGTCCAGGGCCACCGGCTCGCTGCCCTCGGAGATCGAGATCGATTCCGGGAAGCCCAGCCGACCGTCCACGATGGTGCTGCGGCCGACCACGCCCTCCGTCTCGCTGAGCATGAACACCTCGGGGGTGCCGTCGCCGTCGAGGTCCCCGCTGACCAGGCCGTCGAGCTCGGCGTAGGCCGGGGCGAGGGTGGGGGCGGAAAGCCCTTCCGAGGGGGAGTTCCTGAAGATCGAGACCGCGTTGGCCTCCTGGTTGGTCGCCAGCACGTCGAAGGCGCCGTCGCGTTCGAGGTCGACCACCGCGACCTTGCGCTCGCGGTTGCCGGGGTCGTTGAAGGAGAACACCTCGTAGGCCGCCTCCCGGTCGCCCGAGGAGTCGATCAGCTCGGTGGTGAGCTCGAGCAGCACCATGCGGTTGGTGGGCTTCTCGACGAGCGCGAGCATCGCCGGTCGGTCGCCGGCGGCCGCGATGGTGGTTCCCTCCCGCAGCGGCGGCATCTCGAACCGGAGCTGGGCCCCGAGGACCTTGGCGTCCTCCCGTTCGTCGGCCAGCCAGACCCGGACCGGGGCGGTGTCGTCGGGGGACACCGCGGTCACGTCCAGCAGCCCGTTCCCGTCGAGGTCCTCCGCCATGATCGCCGCGAAGATGGTGTCGCCGCCGGAGAGGGTGGTGGGCTGGCCCATCGCGCCGTCCTCGAGCGGCCAGATGTTGATCCGACCCTTCACCAGGCCGATCAGTTCGGGGCGGTCGTCGCCCACCACGTCGGCGATGAGGATCGAGTCCCGGGACGGCATGAGGCCGCTGATGAACTTGCGGCTGGCGACGCTCCACTCCCCGGGTGCGGTCTGTTCGAGGAACACGATCGCCCCGGGGTCGGTCCCCCCGTAGATGAGGTCGGTCAGACCGTCCCCGTTGAAGTCGTGGGGGAGCACCGCTCGGACCTGGTTGATCGCCGGGACCTCGACCCGCCGGAACCGCCAGTGTTCGGGGATCTCGTTGGCGGTGGTCGGCTGGTCGACCAGGTCCTCCTCGGTCGCCCCCGGCTTCTGGTGGTGGAGTTCCAGTCGGTTCTTGCGGTTGTTCACCACGATGAGGTCCTGCTGGTCGTCGCCGTCGAGGTCCACGGTGGCGATCGGCCCCGCCCCGTTGTCGATCTTCATGACCTCGAGGCCCTCGAAGCCGTAGTAATCACCCAGATTCGAGTCCTGGGCGGTCGCCTGGACGGCGAAGCCCGCGAGGCACCCCCCGAGGACGAGCGTGCAGAGGGGTCGGGCGGGGGTCTGGGGGATGGTCATCGTGGACTTCCGAATCTCCGCCATCGGCGGGTTGGGGGTTCGTCTGGGCTGTATAGTAGCGAACCCGGCCGCAGGGATGCCGCCGGTCGTCCGACGAACCCAGGAGGATCCGAGCATGCACCGAACCATCCGCACTCCGCGAGCATCGCACCCCGCCGATCGACTGCGGGGGATCGCCCTTGCCGGCCTGGCCGGGACCCTGCTCGCGACCACCGCCGCCTTCGCCGCCGACGAGGTCCTGCTGGACAGTGGCGCGCGGCTCGAGGGCACGGTCCTCAAGCGCACCGACGCGAAGCTCTGGCTCGACATCGGTCCCACCGTGATCGAGATCTCGATGGACGACATCGCGGAGGTCACCAGCGCCTCCGGGGACTCCGCCCCCGTGGTGCAGCGCGAGGACGACCTGTTCTCGATCGCCCAGAACCCGATCGAGCTGAGCCCGCGCGAGCACGCCAAGCTGATCGGCCCCGCGGTGATCAAGGTCGGCACTCCCGGCGGCCTCGGATCCGGGGTGATCATCAACGAGGACGGATCCGCGATCACCAACGCCCACGTCATCCAGGGGGAGACCGCGCTCCGGGCCACGGTGTGGTTCCCCCAGCCCGACGGCACCCTCAAGCGCACCGTGATCGAGGACATCGAGATCATCGCGGTCAACAACCACCTCGACCTCGCACTGATCAAGATCACCCACCCCGACGGGCAGCCGTTCCAGTTCGCGACCGTGGAACCGGTCGACGAGGTGGAGGGCGGCCAGCCGGTGTTCGCGATCGGGAACCCCCTGGGCCTCGAACGCACCCTCACCCAGGGCGTGGTGTCCACCCGCAACCGCGGACTGGACGGGCTCTCCTACATCCAGACCGACACCCCGATCAACCCGGGCAACTCCGGGGGCCCCCTCTTCAACACCCACGGGGAGGTCATCGGGATCACCAACATGATCATCGGCGGGGGGCAGAACCTCGGGTTCGCGATCCCCGCCCGCTACGTCAAGGACTTCGTGCGCAACCGCGAGGCCTTCGCCTACGACAGCTTCAACCCCAATTCCGGGCGCAACTACCACGACCCGCCCCGCCGGCGGAACTTCGCGGCGCCCGAGATGCTGCGGGACGGCGGTTCCCCCGGGAACCCCGGCTCCTGATCCCTCACCGGCCGCCCGGTGGCGGTCACCCACCCGAATCGATCCAACCACATCGTTCCTTCGCGGAGACCACACCAGCCATGCTTACACCACTTCTTCTGGCCACCACCCTGTCCGGGGCCACCGGCGCGTACGAGGACCTCGGCGTCGCCCGCCTCGCCCCCGAGAACACCTTCTTCTACGCGGAGGTCTCGGACCTGCCCGCGGTGGTGAAGCGATGGGCGGCGACCGGCGTGGGCAAGCTCCTCATGGACGGCAAGTCCGTGGACGAGGCGCTCGAGCCGATTCGCAGCCAGGTGGCGGACGAGCTCGACATCGACCTCGACGACGTCAAGCTGCCCAGCGACGCCGGCTTCGTGGCCTACACCGTGCTCGACGAGGAGCTCGGCGTGGACATGCCGGCCTGGATGGCCTACGTGAGCTGGAAGGACGACGAGGCGATGGCCAAGGCGGCGTTCGACGAGCAGCTCGAGGAGCTCGACCTCGAGTACGAGCAGGAGCGCCTGCGGGGTCGCGACCTCTACATCATCGAGACCGAGGTGGAGCTTCCCGACCTCGACGAGGTGATGATGGACGCGATGCCGATGCCCATGATGATGGGCGACTCCAGCATGATGGACGACGCGTTCCGCAAGGTCTTCGTGGTGCGTGACGGCAGCCTGATCGTGGCCAGCTCCGAGCCCCTCGCCATCGACCGTGCCTTCAAGATCATCGACGGGGGTTCCGCCAAGACCCTCGCCGACAGCGAGTCCTTCCAGACCATGGAGGACATGACCTCCGGGACCCCCGACCTCCAGGTGGGCCTGCTCACCGAGCCGCTCGGGGCGTTCATCAAGCCGATCGCCGGCCCCACCTTCGCCGCCGGGATGCCCTTCATCCGGGCGATCTTCGGGGACATCACCGGCTGGGGCTTCTACGGAACGGTCGGCCGGGACGGCAACGTCCTGGCCTCCGGCCAGAACATCAGCTTCAACGGCGGCCCCCAGGGCATCATGAAGCTCCTCGACGTCGCCACCCCCGTCGGGGCGATCCCCGGGTACATCCCGGAGGAGGCCATGAGCTACGGGCGGATGAACTTCGACTTCAAGAACCTGGTCCCGACCATCAACGAGATCATCGCCGGGCTCCCGGAGGCGGAGGCCGAGCAGCTGCAGCAGGCCACCCAGATGTTCGGCCCGATGCTGCAGACCGCGACCGAGACCCTCGGCCCCGCGATGCACATCTTCACCACCGAGGGGGACGACGAGTTCAGCATGACCCGGGTCACGGTGGCGATCCCCAGCTCCGACACCAAGAAGCTCGACCAGGTGGTCTCGATGTTCGGCCCGATGGGCGGCTTCCAGCCCCGGGACTTCAACGGCGACACCATCTACACGGATCCCATGGATGAGTTCGGCACCTTCGCGATCGGAGTCGGCGCGGGCAGCCTGCTGATCGGCGACGTCAACGGCGTGGAGGCGATCCTCCGCTCCGCCGGCCAGAGCGACCTGCCCTCCCTCGCCCGGAGCGGGGTCGCTCGCGAGGTCCAGCGCCGGATGCCCTCCGGCGACCTGATGAGCTGGGCGTTCTGGGACATGCAGAAGATCTACGGGCTGATGTCCACCAATCCCGCCTTCAAGGACGGCAGTGAAACCGGGCCGAGCCTCCTCGGGCTCCAGACCGGCCTGATGCCCGACGTCGAGCTCAGCGAGCTCGCCGAGCGCATCGGCCCCCAGTGGTCGATGGGGCGGTCGACCAAGAACGGCTTCGAGTTCCGGTTCGGGCTCATGGACGGCGGCAAGTGACCGTCCCGCGCCCGGGTCCCACGCGCCTCGCGCGTACCGACCAGGCCACCTGATCGACCAGGGGCGTCCTCGCCATCGAGGGCGCCCCGGTTCGTTCAATCCCGGTCCGGTCCGGTCGAGTCCCGGAGCAGTCGTGCCAGTGCCGCGGCCAGGGCCGGTCCCGCCTCCCGGTGCAGTTCGCCGTGCCCCGGACCCGCGACCACCTCGAGCCGCGAGGTCCGTGCCCGGTCCGCGATCGCCCGGGCGTCCGTCGGGGGGCAGATCCGATCCTCGGACCCGACCAGCACCTCCAGGGGCTGGGTCATCCGTCCCGCTTCGGCGGCGGTGTCCGTCGCGAGCACCGCGGGGGAGGTGGACAGCCTCGCGACCGGGCCCGCCAGCCGGCCTCCCGGCAGGCCCCTCGCGGACAGCGTCGCGGCCACCGGGGTGGTGACTCGTCGGTAGGGGGCCAGCGCGAGCACGCCCCGTACCCGATCGGGCTGGCGTACCGCGATCCGGATCGCCAGCACCGCCCCCAGGCTGTGGCCGACCAGGAACACCGGGGCGGGGGACGCGTACGTCTCGATGATCGCCTCGAGGTCGCCGAGCTCGCGTTCCCCCAGGGTGGTCGGGCCGGGGGAGGCGTCCCCGTGCCCCCGGAGGTCGGGGAAGACCAGGCGCGACGGGGGGAGTCCCCCGTGATCGCGCGCGGCCTCGATGACCGCCTCCACCAGTTCGATCGAGTGGGTGTGGGAATGCCCCCACCCGTGGATCACCACCACCACCGGCGAGGAGGCCTCGACGGTTCCGCCGGTGGTCGCCTCCCAGACCGGGAGGCAGCTGCCGTCCCCGGGCTCGAGGTGCCATTGCCGATGGTCGGGGTCGATCGCCTCCGGATCGGTCGGCCTGGAGCGCGCGATCGCCCAGCCGGTCGAGCAGCGTGGTGGATTGCGCACCTCCCGGGCGCACAGCAGGCAGTGGAGCGCGACGACCGTGGCGGTCGCGAGCAGCAGCAGCAGGAGGAAGCCGAGTATCGAGGTGATCACGTCATGGGGTTCCCGGGTGGTGCCTCACTGGGTGTCGAAGAGGCGACGGTTGGTCCCCCCGGGACCGATCGTCGCCTCGACCCTCGCCCCGCACTTCGGGCAGCGACCGACGAACTTGGTGCGTCCCGCGTCGGGATACATGCGTCCGTAGGTGTTGCAGCAGGTGTGGTGCACGGAGATGAACCGGCGGGGCTCGTCCGCCACCGGCTTCGGCTTCGATGGTGGCTCCGACGCCGCGGGATCGGCGACCCCCTCGATGTCCACGCGATCTCGTGGGCGTTCGCTCATCCGTGCTGCTGCCTCCGGGACCGCGTCACCCGTCCATGTTCCCGATGATGCCGCGGGCGCACTCGTCGATCCGCTGGCCGAGTCCCCCGTACCGACCGTCGAGTTCCGCCCGGCGGGCGTCGTCCTCGAGCAGCGGCAGGTTCACCGCGACGTTCCGCTCGGCGGCCCGGCCCGCGGTGGCTGCGAGCTCCACCGCGATCGCGAGGTCGCTGGCGAGGTGCCGGGCGCTGCGTCCCGCCAGGCCCCCCAGGCAGTCCAGGAGCTCCGCGGAAGTCTCCATGATCGCGCCCGGGGCGGCGATCGCGCCCTCCACCGCGGACTGGAAGCCCTCGATCCGCTGGGGGTCGTCCCGGTCCAGCGTCCAGAGCGCGTTGAGTGATCGATAGGCCCGGGCGTCGCCGTCGGCCTCCTCGATCGAGCGTTCCCTCAGGCCAGCCAGGGTCCGGTCCGCCTCCTCCAGCATCGACTGGTGTTCGGCGAGCCGCGGCTTGCCGAGGCTGTAGGCGACCACCATGCCGCCGAGTCCCGCCGCGAGTCCGTTGGTGATGCCCGCCACCGAACCGCCACCGGGGATCGGGCGCGCCGACCCCAGTTCCTCGAGGAGCCGCGCGACCGGCAGGGTCCCGAGCCCGGGTGGATCCGTGGGGTCCTCGCTCATGATGGAATGGTCCCGCCCAGGGTGCGCACCAGGGCGTCGCCGACCGCCTGCACCTGCGGGTCGACCTCGTCGTGGCGAAGGGTCCGTCCCGGCTCGCGGAACTGGAGTCGCAGGCTGACCGACTTGCGGTCCGCGCCCACCTTCGCGCCGCGCCAGGTGGTGATGAACTCCACCGCCTCCAGGAGCTCGCCGCCGCTGGCCCGAGCGGTGGCGGCCACCGCTTCCCAGGCGACCGATTCCGGCACGATCACCGACAGGTCCCGCTGGATCGCGGGGAAGGAGGGAAGCGCGCGGGGATCCGGTTCCGGCGGGTAGTCGGCCAGCAGCCGACCCAGTTCGAGTTCCGCGACCGCGATCGGGCCCCGGGCGTCGAACGCCCGTGCGACCCCGGGAGCGAGCATCCCGATCGTTCCCACCCGATCGCCTCCCGCACGCAGCACCGCGCCGGGGACCAGCCAGGGTGCGGAGTCGGGCGTCGCTTCCGGTTCGAGGGCGCCGCGGTCGCCCAGCAGGAGCCTGGCGACCTCCTCCAGTGCGCCGCGAAGGGTTCGGTACCGCTCCGAGGGGTCGGCCTCGTGGTCCCCGTCGAGGACCAGGCCGAGCATCGATCGTTCCCGGTGCTCGTCGCCCGCCCGGTCGAAGACCGAGGCGATCTCGAAGGCCCCGAGGGTGAGTCCCGCGCGGTCCCGGTTGCGGCGTGCCACCTCCAGCAGGCTCGGCAGCAGGGAGGGGCGGAGGATCGGTTCCCCCCCGGCTCGCTCGTCGTTGACTCGCAGCGGTTCCCGACCCGGTTCCAGGAAGTGTCCGGCCGCGGCCTCCGAGACCAGGGTGTGGGAGATGGTCTCGAGGAAGCCCGCCCCGACCAGGGTCTCCCGCAGTCGTTCGGTCGCCTCCAGTTCCGGCTGCACCGGGGTCACCTGGACCGCCATCCCCTCGTCGATCGGCAGCTGCTCGTAGCCGTTGATCCGCGCGACCTCCTCGATGAGGTCGATCTCCTCCGCGAGGTCCAGGCGGTGGGGGGGCACGGTGACCGTGACCACCTCGTCGCCGGGTTCGGGGTCCAGCCCGAGGGCGGCAAGGCATTCGACGATTCGCTCCCGGGTCAGGGGCTGGCCGAGCAGGTCGGTGCATCGTTGAAGACGCATCTCGATCCGGGCGGGCGGTGGGATCGGCGCCCCGCCGGTGGCCACGCCCTCGTGGAGGGTGCCGCCCGCGAGCTCCAGCACCAGCTGGACGAGTCGCCCCGCGGCGTCGGCGGCCTGCGCGGGATGCACCCCCCGCTCGAAGCGGTAGCTCGAGTCGCTGGCGATCCCGAGCCGCCGGGAGCTGTTGCGGACGGTGACCCGGTCGAAGGTCGCGGACTCGATGAGGACGTCGGTGGTGCCGTCGTGGACCGCGCTTCGCGCCCCGCCCTTGATCCCCGCGAGGGCCACCGGGCCGGCGGCGTCCGCGATCACCAGGTCGGATTCGGCGAGCGCCACCTCGCGGGTGTCCTCCCCGAGCGGCAGGAAGGCCTCGCCCTCCGTCGCCCGCCGGACCACGATCCGGTCGCCCTCGAGGAGGTCGAGGTCGAAGATGTGGGTGGGCTGGCCGAGTTCGAAGAGCACGAAGTTCGTGGCGTCCACCAGGTTGTTCCGGGGGATCTGGCCGATCGACCGCAGGCGCTCCTGCAGCCAGTCGGGGGACGGACCCACCGTCACCCCGGTGATGAGGTGGGCGGTGTAGAGCGGGCAGAGCCCGGGTTCCCGGTTGTCCACCGCCATCCTCTGCTCGATCGGTGGTCCGGCGGCCGAGGTCTCCGGTCGCGGGGGGGTGAAGGTGCGCCCGGTGAGTGCCGCGATCTCCCGCGCGAGGCCCGCATGGCAGACGCAGTCCCCGCGATTGCTGGCCATCTCGATCTCCTGCTGGACGTCACCGTCCTCGAGGGGATGCGCCCCCTCGAACGGGAAGCCGCAGGCGGTGAGCGCCTCGCCCTGGGCCTCGGCGTCGGCCTCCGGCTCGAGGTAGTCGTTGATCCATCTGACGCTGGTCTTCATGCCACCACAGTATCGTCTCCCCGGCCCCGGTGCGCGTCCCCCGGCACGGATGCCATCCGACCCGAGGGCTGCTACCCTCTGCGCATGGTCACGAATCCCACGGACCCCGGACGCCTCGCCTCGCCGCCGCGCCGCTCGCACGCACGGACCGCCTGGTCCGTGGTCGCGACCCGGGCGGTGCTGGCCTCGCTCCTGCCCTGGCTGGTCGTGCCGTCCGGGGGCTGCGCCCCGAAGGATGGCGCCTCCCCGGTGCGGATGGCCCGGCTCCCGGACCCCCTCACGGAGGTCCCCCCCGACTTCGAGGTCGAGATCCGGGTGATGGTGGGGGATCGGGTGACCGACCGGACCCTGCTCCAGCGTCGACGCGTCTCGATGCTGCTGCTTCCAGACGGTTCGCTGCACGCGGCCACCGGTCGCTTCGTGCTCCCGGGGCTTCGTCCCGGCCTGGCCAGGACCCTCTACCAGGAGCAGGTCGCCGAGGTCTGGAAGCTGGTCGAGAGCCTCGGCCTGCTCGAGCGCGGGGAGATCCCCGAACGTCCGGTGCGACCGCCCGGTCGCAAGGAGATCGTGCGCGTCGTCGAGCTCACCTCGGACAACGTCCGGCGGCGGGTCGTGGAACGGGTGGTGGCGGCGGACTCGGACCCCGCGGTCACCGAACTGATCCGGACCATGGGGCAGCTCGCGTGGCTTCGCGACGCGCCGCCCCCGGCGAACCTGATCGAGCCGCTTCGCTACGACTTCGGACCCGACCCCTGGGCGAGGTACCGGGCCACGAACAGGAGTGCGGAAAGCGAGCAGTGATCCGCCGTCGCGGAAGTCACTGCGTCGCTTCCCGGCCCCTCCCCCGAAGCGTGCTCCGGGGACTCGTCGGTTCCGTGGATCTCGTCGGGCATGCTCGCTGCCTTCCCTGGCACGTGGGGCGTCCCTGCCTCGGCCGGTCCGTGGCCGTCGACGTCGATCATCCGTGATCGACGGGTGGTTGCCCTCCGAGGTTCCCGATCGGGATCGGGATCGCACGGCTCGGTGGTCGCAGGGACAATGAACGACTCGCCTTGGTCTTTCCCGGAAACCCGAGGGAGTTCGCGAGTCCGTGATCGGTCCGGGTCGGTCCCGCGAACCGCGACCTCGCGGGAGGCATGCGGGGTGGACATTATCGACCTCGCCCCGGCGACCCGCACACTCGATCCAAACGCACGAAAAAGGGCAGGGACCACGGCCTCCCGCACCATCGCGCCCTAGCTTGGTCACCCGCCTTCGTACAGTTGGTAGTGCGAGGGCGTCACCGCCACGAACCGGGGCGACTCAGAGTCGACCCCGGGACGGTTCCCGTACCGGACCCCGCGGCGGATTCCCGAGATCATCCAACAGGGGTAGTTCAATGCGCAGCAACGACGAGACGTCAATCGGTCCCGGGGGGGGGACTCCAGCACCCGGCGAGGGGCGACCGCCCGCCCCCGAGTACCTCATCACCCCCGGCGAGTACGACGCCCTGGTGCGACGTGACCCGGTCCGGGCGAGGGCGGCGATGGTGCTTCGGCTCCACGAGGCGTGTTCGGGGCGGATCTACGGGTTCCTCCGGAAGTCGGTGGCCCCCGACGTCGCCGCGGACCTGACCCAGGAGACCTTCCTCAAGCTGCTCCAGGTCAAAAACCTCGAAATGAAGTCGATCAGTATCAGTTATCTCTTCAGGGTCGCCCAGAACCTCCTGCGTCGGAGGTACAACGTGATGGCCCGGAGCCGGGCCGTCCTGGAGTCGCGGTACCACCGCGAGCTGCGGGAGCACGCGGGCAGTCAATCGGAGGATCCGGGGTCGACGGCCGTGGAGGCCGGGGACCTCGAGCAGGCACTCGAACAGCTGTGCCCGCATGAACAGAGGACCATTCGCCTGATCGTCTGCGAGGGCCGGAGCTACTCCGAAGCAGCACGATCGCTCAACGTGCCGGTGTCCACGGTCAACAACTGGAAGCACCGCGCACTCAGCAAACTGAGAGGGATCATCGATGCAGCAGATGACCGAGACCCAGCACCCCGCTCCGCCCGGGGTCGAGCAGCTCCGCAGGGAGATCGAGCTCGGCAAGCCCCGGGTGAGATCGAGATTGCTCCACGCCATCGAGGCGTGGAATCGAGTCGCGGCCCCCGCCGCACCCCCGCGCGAACCGTGCGGGTGGCCGGCTGAGCGGCCGGGGCCCCGTCCCTGACCACGATCCCCGACCGCGTTCCCGCCCGGGGTCGCCTCGCCGACTAGACTGCTGGGATGACCACCGAGCCAGGGACGTCCCAACCCGCCTCCCCCGATCCGTCGGCCGATCCCACGGTCGGGATCGACCTGGGCACCAGCAACTCGCTGGTCGCGATCTGCGACGCGCGCGGCCCCCGGATCCTCGAGTCCCCCGACGGCACCAGGCTCCTCCCCTCGGTGGTCCGGCTGGCCGGCGACGAGGTGGTGGTGGGGGTGCCGGCCCGTGAGCAGGCCGTGCTCCATCCCGAATCGACGATCTCCAGCGCGAAGCGGCTGATGGGCCGCAGCGCGACCGAGGTCGGGGACGATCCCGAGTTCCTCGGGACCCGGCTGGTCGAGGGTCCGCGCGGGCTCGCCGCCTTCGCGGTGGGGACCTCGGTCCACACCCCCCAGGAGATCGCCGCCCACGTCCTCACCTGCCTCCGGGAGACCGCGGAGGCGGCCCTCGGGCACCCGGTCACCCGCGCGGTGATCACCGTGCCCGCCTACTTCGACGACGCCCAGCGATCCGCCACCCGCGACGCCGCTCGGCTGGCCGGCCTGCAGACCGCACGCATCGTCAACGAACCCACCGCGGCCGCCCTCGCCTACGGGCTCGCGGACCGTGCCGACCGGGAACGCCGGGTGGTGGTCTACGACCTCGGCGGGGGCACCTTCGACGTCTCGCTCCTGCAGCTCCTGCCCCCGGAGGACGGGATGGAGGCCCTCTGCGAGGTCCTCGCCACCGCCGGGGACACCGCGCTCGGCGGTGACGACTTCGACCGCCTGGTCGCGGACCACGTCCTCGCGAGCGTCGGCTTCGACCCCGCCCGCTGGCCGGAACTCACCCCGCACACCCGCCAGGCCCTGATCACCTGCGCCCGCGGGATCAAGGAACGACTGTCCACCGAACCGGTGGTCCGGCTCCGGCTGGACGTGGACGACCCCAGCCTCGGTCGAAGCCTCGAGCTCGAGGTGACCCGCGAGGCGTTCGACGCGCTGATCGAGCCACTGGTCCGCCGCACCGTCGACTGCTGTCGCCGGGTCCTCGCCGACGCGTCGACGGAGGTCGGGGAGATCGAACGCGTGGTGCTGGTGGGCGGATCCACCCGGGTCCCCGCGGTGCGGCAGGCGGTGGAGTCGTTCTTCGGGACCGAGCCCTACGTGGCGCTCGATCCCGACGAGGTGGTGGCGCTGGGCGCCGCGGTGCAGGGGGCGATCCTCGACGGCACGCGGTCCGACATGCTGTTGATGGACGTGATCCCGCTCTCCCTCGGCCTCGAGACGGTGGGGGGTGCGGTGGCGAAGCTCCTGGTCCGCAACGCCTCGATCCCCGCCCGGGCCAGCGAGCGCTTCTCGACCTCCGTCGACAACCAGACCTCGGTCAAGCTGCAGGTCCTGCAGGGGGAGCGAGAGCTGGTCGAGGACTGCCGCAGCCTCGGGACCTTCCACCTGACCGGGATCCCGCCCATGCCGGCGGGGATCCCGAGGATCGAGGTCGACTTCATCGTCGACGCCGACGGGGTGCTCTCGGTCCACGCGGTCGAGGCCCGAAGCGGTCGCCGGGCCTCCACGCAGTTCGTCCCCAGCTTCGGCCTCACCACCGACGAGGTGGAGGCGATCGAGGAGGCCTCCTTCACCAACGCCCGCAGCGACATGCACCTGCACCGGGTCATCGACCTCCGGGTCAACGCCGCGCTCGACGTGAAGTGGATCAGGGAGGCGATCGCCCGGGTCCGCGATCGACTCGATGCCGGGTACCTGGAGTCGCTGGAGTCCGAGCTCGCGAGCCTGGAGGACCTGATCGAACGCGCGGCCCGGGATCCCCACTCGGTCGACGCCGCCGCCTTCCAGCAGGCCAAGGAAGGGCTCGACCATCGAAGCGTCCGGCTGCACGAGGAGGCGATCGCCTCCAGTCTTCGTGATGAAGACCGCTGATTTTCCCCTACACTGGGTGTCAGGGATCCGCGCCTCATGGAACTGACCAGAACCACCACCGCACTGCTCGAGGGACTTCGGGATTCGGAGAACGCGATCCTCTGGGAGGCCTTCGATCGTCGCTACCGACCGATCCTGGTCGGGTTCGCGCGCAACCTCGGCCTCGACGAGGTCGACGCCGCGGACGTGGCACAGGAGACCCTCTCCCGGTTCGTGCAGGAATACCGCGAGGGCCGCTACGACCGATCCCGCGGGCGCCTGGGGGCCTGGCTGGTCGGGATCGCCCGGTACCGGATCCTCGACCTGCGGCGCAAGCGAGCGGGCAGCCGGCAGGTCGCCGAGCCCGAGGCCCTCGCGAGTCTCGACGACGAGCAGCACCTCAGCCGGATCTGGGACCAGGAACGCCGGCAGGCCCTGCTCCAGGAGGCGATGGGTGAGCTCCGCGAGCACTCCCGCACCGACCCCCGGACCATCGAGATCTTCGAGCTGCTGATGGTCCACGGGCTCAGCACCCAGGCGGTGGCCGAGCAGATGGGCGTCAGCGACCACGACGTCTACCTCGCCAAGAGCCGGGTCGCCCAGCGACTCCGGAAGATCATCGAGCGGCTCGAGGCGGAATACGACGATGGCGCCTGATCCCCGGAGCGACTGTCCGGACCGGGTGACGCTGGAGCGCATGGCCCGGGAGGAGTCGGTCAGCGAGGCGACCCGCACCCACGTCGATGGATGCGGTTCCTGCCGGGGGACGCTCGACGAGCTCCGCGAGGAGAACGACCTGCTTCGCTCCGCGCTCTTCGCGGAGTCCGCCGCCCCGCCCACCGCGGGTCCCGGCGGCCAGGTGGTGCCCGGCTACGAACTCCAGGGGGAGCTGCACCGGGGCGGCCAGGGGGTGGTCTACCGGGCCCGCCAGCTCGCGACCAACCGGCCGGTGGCGATCAAGATGATGCTGCAGGGCCGCCTGGCCACCTCCCACCAGCGACTTCGCTTCAACCGGGAGGTCGAGCTCGTCGCCGGGCTGCGGCACCCGGGGATCGTGACCCTCTACGAGAGCGGCGCCACCACCGACGGCAACTTCTACTTCGCGATGGAGTACGTGGACGGGTCCACCCTGGATGCCTGGTCCCGCCGTCCCGGTCATTCGGTCACCGACCGGGTCCGGCTGTTCGCCGGGATCTGCGGCGCGGTCCGCTACGCGCACGCCCGGGGGGTCATCCACCGGGACCTCAAGCCCGGCAACATCCTGGTGGACACCGAGGACCAGCCCCACGTGCTGGACTTCGGCATCGCGCGCATGAGCGCGGAACACACCGACACCGAGGAGACGGTCGCCACCCTCGCGGGGGAGTTCCTCGGCACCCTCGCCTACGCGGCGCCGGAGCAGCTGGAGGGGGACGCGGCCCGGATCGACGTGCGCACCGACGTCTTCGCGCTGGGGGTGATCCTCTACGAGCTGCTCACCGGGGTGCGGCCCTTCGATGCCGGCAACTCCCTCGCGCAGCTGATCGCCAACCGGCTCGACCAGGTGCCCGACGCCCCCTCCCGGCTGACCCCCGAGCTGGACCGGGACCTCGACGTGATCTGCCTCAAGGCGCTCTCCCCGGATCCCGAACGCCGCTACGCCTCCGCCGCCGAGCTCGAGGAGGACCTCCGCCGCCACCTCAACCGCCAGCCGATCCTCGCGCGGGCGGACAGCACCTCCTACGTCCTCGGTCGCATCATCCGTCGGAACAAGCTGCTGGTCGGCGGGGTCTCGGCGCTGCTCGCGCTGTCGGTGGTCTCCGCGATCAGCTTCGCGATCCTCTTCGCCTACGCCGAAACCGAGAAGCAGACCGCCCAGCGGACCCTGCAGGGGTTCCAGGACGCGATCGGGATCATCAACCCCGAGTCGGGGCAGGGGTCGCGCGACATGTCGGTGGAGGAGTACATCCAGAGCGTCGAGGAGCACGTCGAGGCGAACCTCGGGACCCAGCCCCGCATCGCCTCCGCCCTGCTGACCACCCTGGGGCTGATCGAGCTGGCCTTCCGGAACACCGATCGCTCGCGGGAGCTGCTCGAGCGGGCGCTCGCCCTGCGGGGCGAGGCCGGTCCCGCGGCCCTTGGCGAGTCCTGGCACAACCTCGGGCGACTCCACACCGTGCGCCGGGACTTCCCCGAGGCCCTGCTCGCCTACGAGCGCAGCCTCGACCTGCGGCGCACCGCCCACGGGTCGCTGCACACCGACGTGGCGATGACCCACCAGCACCTGGGGTCGGTCCGGCGTCGACTCGGCGACTTCCCCGGGGCGCGGGCGGAGTTCGAGACCGCGGAGTCGATCTGGTTGCAGCTGCACGGCGACCGCAGCGAGCAGCTCGCGGGCCTGATCAACAACCGCGCGTGGATCATGATCGACCTGGCCGCCTCCGCCGAGGGGGACGAACCCCTTCGCGAGGCGTACCTCGAGGAGGCCCTCGCGCACCTCCTGGACTCGAGCAACCTCATCCGTTCGCTGGTCTCGCCCAACGACTACCGGGTGGGGCTCTCCGAGCGCTCGATCGGCAAGGTCCTCGCGGGCCTCGGCAAGAACCGCCAGGCGGTGGAGCGCTTCGACGAGTCGATCCGCATCCTCTCCTCCCGGATGGGCGACGAGTTCGACTCCGTCCAGGAGGCGAAGCTCCTGCGCGCCCGGTGCCGGATGGACCTGGGGTTCGAGGATCCCGACCTCTACGAGGCCACCTGCTCGGAAGTGGAATCGATCGCTCGGGAGCGGGAACGACGCGGACGACGGTACGGCGCCCCCGCACCGTGGCTCGCCTCCGCCCGGGCGTGGGGGCTCCTCTCGGAGCTGAACCGGCAGGGGGGTCACGAGGCGGAGGCCGTGCGCGCCGCGGCCGCCGAGGCGGCCGCGGTCCGGGAGGCCGAACGCCTCCGGACGGACGTCCCGGCCGGGACCGTCTCCACCGGTTGATGGCGATCAGTCCCGACTCAGGGGCAGGACTGGCCCCATCGCGCCAGCAGGATCGCGAGGTCCGCTCCGTTCACGGTGCCATTGCCATCGAGGTCCGGGCACCCGTCGGTGTCCCAGGCGTTCAGGAGCAGGCTCAGGTCGGATCCGTTGATCAGGTTGTCCCCGTCGAGGTCCTCCCGGCAGGTCTCGTTGCAGAACGTCCCGCACAGCTGGGAGGCGATCGAGACGCAGCTCTGGTCCCACTCGACCTCGCAGCAGCGGGGGTTCTCCGCGCAGGTCAGGGCGCAGCAGACGGGATCCGAGCAGAACGGCTGGGTGGCGACCGAATCGCAGGGACCGGTGTTCGAGGCCCCGCATCCCGCCAGGCCGTCCACGCAGACCAGCTTGGAGGTCAGCACGCAGCTGCCGTCCCAGGTGGCCTCGCAGCAGAACGGGTCGATCGCGCAGACCGACTCGCAGCACTCGAAGTTGCTGCAGAACGGGAACGGGTTGGGCAGGTCGCAGGGACCGCTGTTGGGGGATCCGCAGCCGTCAGGCACCGGGCCCACCGCGGTGAGGGAGATCAGGTAGTCCCCGTACTCGTTGCTCGGCAGGGGCTGGTCCCAGCCCCCGATCCGTCCGACCGACTTGGAGATCGGCCCCACCACGTCGGTGAGGTTTGAGCCGAAGTCGAACATGGGGTTCCCCTCGACGTCGAGGGGACGAGCGCTCGCCCCGGTGATCGCGATGAAGATGGCCCCGGGTTCACGGATCTCGAACTCCCCGTTGGTGGACTGGTTGCCCACCGCGGAGCCCACCAGCCCCTGCTCCCCGACCACGTTCGCGAGCAGTGGTCGACCGCGGAAGTCGAACACCGTCAGCAGCGAGTCGAACTCGGTGAAGCCTTCCGGTTGCAGGGTCGAGATCCTGAACTTCCCGGGGGTCCTGATCACGACCTTGTACATGTCCTGGTAGTCGCCGTCGCTGGCCCCGGAGAAGGTGCCCACCGCGGTCGGCCCCTTCAGGCACCCGCGGATGGTCTTGACCTCCGAGATCGAGGCGTACCGCACCACCTGGGCGGTGGAGGGCTTGCTCCCGCTGTCCTGGTTGCAGTCGCCGTCCCAGTCGGG
>PKCS01000079.1 GCA_002862305.1 Phycisphaerae bacterium
ATCCAGGCCAACGCCGATCTCGGCGTCCAGGCCGTACTTGATGACATGTTCGCGACGTTGAACGATGGCGTCTTCGACAGTGCCGAACTCGAGGGATGGGCGGATCCGTTCGCCCAGGACCAGACCCGCCTGATCCCCGCCCCCGGGGTCATGGTCGCCCTCGGACTGGCTCTCCCGATGAGCGGAAGGCGTCGACGCCGGACCTGATCCATACGAACTAAGGCAACCCCGAGAACAGAGTGGAGTCCTCGCACTGCGGGTCTCCACTCTGTCTTTTTTGCGGAGGTGCCTTCTATCGTGGATTCAGCGCCGGTTGGCACGCATGCGCGCGAGCTGTTCCGAGAGGTCTCGTTCCTGCATCTCGAGGTACTCGAGGGGGGGGAGGTTGGTCCCGACGTCCCGACCGATGACCGCCCAGGTGTGTGTACCGAGGTCCTTCGCCCACTTGATGATGGCACGAATCGCGCTGAGCCTGACGTTCATGGACTTGATGGGATCGCTGGAGGCCCCTCGGCCGCCGAAGGCCCTGGCCATCAGGTCCGGGAGCACCTCGGCGGCCCGTTCGAGCTTGCGATGCCACTTCTGGTGGATGGTGCGGCCGTCGTCGGTGGTCTCGTACCACCTGGGCAGGCCAAGCAGGGTCGCCAGCTCCTCCTCGGTGTTCGCGGTGCCGATCGAGAAACCGCAATCCTTGGCGGTGGTCGCGTTGATGGTGAGGTTCTCCTGCTCGGTGGACAGCACGACCTTGCCCTCGAGGGTGCCGTAGATCACCGGTCCCTTGTCACCCTCGGCGGGGTCGTAGGAGCAGAGTTCCGAGTTCGTGACCATCGCTTCCGCGAGTTCCCGGCTGTGGTCGCCGCTCTCCGCGGCGTTCCCGACCTCCTCGACCCACGCGGCGAGCTCGGCACCCTCGGCCGAGGTGTTGTCCGCACCCCGGAACATCGTGATGGCGCCGAGTTCCCCGGAATTCATGAACACGATCTCCCGGCAGTGGAAGGACGTGAAGGCCGCCGCCGAGATGGCACTTCGGATCCAGGCCACCAGGCGATGCCGCTTCTGGATCTGGCGAAGGGTCACGCTGATCTCGTCGCCTTCCGCCACCAGCCCTCCCGGGCTGTCGACCAGGAGCACGATGATCTGGCCGTCGCCGTACTGGTCGGCGACCTCGGCAACGGCGCGGATCTCCTCCTCGCGGGCGTAGCTTCCCACCGTTCCCTCGAAGGGCAGCAGGAAGACCTTCGGCCAGTTCTCCTCCTCGCCGGGGCCCGGCGTGGTGGGGAAGCCCCATGCATGGGACGTCGCGGGTTCAGGGGTCGCGACGGGGTTCCGGTCGCCTCCACGGTCGGTGTTCTCGGGCTCCACGGCGTCGGGCCCGTCGGCCCCGGCCTGGCCGGGGGCTGAGGCCGACACCTCGCCGGAGGACTCGATCTTCACCACCTGCTGGACGAATATCGTGATGTTCTCGCCACCCGGGGTGCTCAGGGTGATGGTGTTCACCTTCTTCTTGCGGTCCCTGGTCACGCTCTTGAGGGTGCCGGTGGTCACCCTCTGCCCGCGCCGGGTGTCCCAGGTCACGGAGATCGCATCCCCCATCGAACCCGTCCAGCTCTGGTTCCGCCCGAGTCGTCCCATCCGCACCGTGACGGAGTCGACTTCCGCCACCACGGGAAGGGGTCGAGGAGCGGGCGCGCCGGGGGCCGCGTGGGCCTTGCACAGGAGGAGGCACGCGGGTGCGACACCCGCCAGCAAGATCGAGGTTGTTCCTATGGTTCTGAGCATGGTCATGTTCCGCTGTTTGATTCTAGAGTTCGGGGAACTCGCCCCTCTATGGTGCTCGCCGGGCTGATCACCCTCCGAGTCGGGTTCCGCCCCGGCTTCCCCCGCGACTTCGGCCACCGCGCTGGGAATCCTTCATCTGGCGTATCTGGTCCTTGATCGAGTCGATCTGGAACTCGAGGCTGTTGATGGTCACCCCGTATTCGTCATTCATACGGCGCTCCACCGCCGAGTACTTCTTCATGGCCTTGACCACCTCCTCGAGCATCTTCCGCTTGGCCAGCAGGATGCGCACGGGGTCCGTGGTGGTGCCGAGGCCGCGGTCGGTCTGGAAGTCCTCGTAGGTGTTCTTGCACCGTTCGTAGGTCGCCCTCCAGCGCTCGGTGTACTTCTCGGCGATCTCGTCGCCCTGGGTGTTGTGGTCGTATTCCCGGTATCCGAGAACGAACACCAGGTCCTCGAGGGAGCCGACCGTATCCTCGATGAACATGGTGTCCATCGCGGTGGTGGCCGTGAAGTTGGCGACCTGCTCGGTGCTGTCGTCCACGGTCCAGATGCCGTCCAGGTTCGGCAACCAGATGACCTCCCGACCCACGAAGTTCGCGCTGAGCAGCGCCTCGGGGTCGATCATCGCGTCGCCCAGGACCCGTGCGTACTTGCCCCGGCCCCCGGACTCGAAGAAACCACGGCCCTTGCCGACGGTCGCCGCCTCCATCTTCTCCCGGATGTCCTCGTCGGACCAGTTCTGGGTCATCCGGTGCAGGTTCTGCAGTCCGTAGAGTCTGGCGTCCTCCGACATGTAGATCCGCTCGAAGGACACCGGGAGCAGGCTGGAGAGCCCGACGCTGTCCTCGACCCAGATCACCTTGTCGATGTGGCCGAGCTTGGTGTTGATGTCCTGGACCATGGCTCGGTACTCGGCGATCTCGAACTTGCCCGCTTCCTTCCAGTCGTAGGTAGGGATGTACCGGTTGGTTCCGATGTCCGCGGCCTTCAGCCGGAAGACCAGGAGGTCCGGCTGGACTTCCTGGACGTCCTCGATGATGTCCTCCAGAAGTTCCGCGTTGATGTCGGTTCCCATCTGCCCGACCAGGGGGACCGTGTACACGACCGGGAGCGAATCGCCCGAGGAGTTCTCGTTGGCATCGTTGGCGTCGTTGCCGACGTGAGCGGCCCCGATCGGGACGAGGGACGCGAGGGCGATGGAGCTGGCGAACAGGGGGGTGCTGGGCATGGGAGGACTCCTGGTTCAGTGCAGGTGGGGTGGTCCCAAGATGATACGAGTTGACCCCACCTGCGTGGCATCCCCACTTGGCCATTTCCGCCTGCTTTTTTGGTCGTCCGACTCCTCCGAGCCCGGTTTCTCACCCGGAGCGCCGTCCCGCCCAGGCGCCCTGCCTCTTGAAGAAGTCCTCGATCTTCTCGAGTTCGACGCCCTTGGTTTCGGGCATCAGGAACCAGACGAAGATGATCGTGACCAGGTTGAACCCGGCGAAGATCCAGAACGCGAGGCCGGGACTGATCTGCACCAGGGTGAGGGTCTCCTGGGCGATGAAGAAGTTGCCGATCCAGTTCACCGATGTCGCGACCCCGACGCAGGCACTGCGCACGCCGGCCGGGAAGATCTCGGAGATCACCAGCCACACCAGCGGCCCGAGACTGCATGCGAATGCGATCACCGAGACGAATATCGCGATCAGCATGATCGCGCCCACCATGGATCCCCCGGAGGCCGCCGCGGCATCTCCGGTTGGATCCGGCAGCCAGGTGCTGGCCACTCCCACGGTGATCTGCGCGACCATCATCAAGGCGGTTCCCGCGATCAGCAGGGGGCGTCGACCGAGCCGGTCCACCAGGAAGACGGCGATGAAGGTCGCCAGGACGTTGATCAGGCTCAGGGCCGCGGTCAGCTGGAACTTCCAGTCGTTCAGGCCGATGTTGCTGATGATCTCGGGCGCGTAGTAGAAGATCGCATTGATCCCGCTTGCTTGCTGGAGGAATGCGAGTCCGATGGCGAGGACCAGTGCGACCTTCAACGCTCGTCCGGAACCAAGCGCCTTGAAGAAGCTCGCACCCTTCTCCTCCTCGACCTTCACCTTGATCGCCTCGAGTTCCTCGTTCGCCGCGGGGATCGAGCCCATGGTCCGCTTGAGTACCCCCAGGGCGATCGCATCACGGCCCTTGCCGACCAGCCAGCGGGGACTGGGTGGCATCGCCAGCATCCCCAGAATCAGGCCGCCCCCCAGGACCGCTCCCAGTCCGAAGGAAAGTCGCCAGAGGTCGTAGGGGGCAAGCCAGTACCCGAGCAGCATTGCGAGGAAGATTCCGATCGTTATCGCCAGCTGGTAGAGGCTGACCATCGCTCCTCGTGACCACGGCGCCGCGATCTCCGCGATGTAAAGCGGGCCGGCCACGGATGAGAAACCAACCCCGAGTCCCATGGCCACCCGGAAGCCGATCATCATCCATGCACCCGTGGAGAGGGCGCAGCCCATGCAGCCCACGATGAACAGGGCACCGCCCCACACATTCGTCCACCTTCTGCCGATGTGGTCGCACAGTCGGCCGGCCACGAGCGCGCCGATGAACGATCCGATCAGCACGGAACTCACGATCGTCTGGATGATCGTGAGATCACCTGAGTTCTTCTCGTCGAGTCCGAAGGCCTTCTCGACCCCGACCTTGGCATCCGCTATCACCCCGATGTCGTAGCCGAACATCACTCCGCCGAGTCCGGCCACAAGGGCCACGGCGACCGTGTACTGCGCCGAGCGAGAAGCGACTTCCTTCGGCTTGCTGTTGGGTTCAGTGGTCATGGCTTCTCCATCGGTTGTTCACGCTCGACCGGCGTCCGCCCCTCCTGGTCGCGGCGACCGGTGGGGACCGTCTGTTCAGAAATCCGTCGTCAAACGGAGACCGAGCACCACCGAGGTCTCGTTCCCGCTCCTGAGTCCCGGATCCACGACGACCTGGATGTCCGGACTCAGCTGGCAGCTGCCGGTGAGCTGGATCCGGTAGAACACCTCGAAGATCGACTGTTCCCGCTCCTGCAGCGTGCTGTCGGCGAGTATCGAGGACGGCTTGGACCAGTTGTACGCCGCGCCGAACAGATCACCCTCCCTGCCGAAGGGTTCCTCGAGTCCTATGCCCACCGACACCTCCGCGTTCGTCGCCGACATCCGCTCCTCCGCCACGCCGCCCTGCGCCCACACCCCCAGGTTTCTGGTCAGGTGGCCCTGGAGCTGCAGCCCGAACCCGTTCGACCAGTGGTACCGGTAGTCGTCCGCGTCGCCCACCGCCTGTCCGTTGACGTAGTCGAGGTTCTGTCCGGCCCAGATGGCGGTCAGGACCGTCGGTCCGCCGAGTTCCTCGGTGTCGAAGGGAAGGACCCACCCGACCTCGGCCGCGACCCACACGAACCCCTCGTCGAAGGTGCTGAAGTCCGTTTCCGGGGTGCCAAGCGCATCCGTGACGATCGCGTTGACGAACACCGATTCATTGATCCCGAACTGCCCGGCGACCCCGTACTGGTAGCTGCCGTGGGAGAGGCCCAGGACCTGGATGCCGTCGAAGGGTCCGGCGAGGAACTGGCGGGCCTCGTCGTTGGCCCAGAAGTTCAGGCCGATGTACTGATTCGGGTGGAGCTTGCCGCCGGAGAGCACCACTCGATCGTCGAGGAATCCCTGCTGGTAGTAGAGCAGGTTCAGGGTCGCCGCCCCGCCGGCCCCCCCGGTGTACAGCGAGTTCAACCCCTGGGTCGAGCCCACCGACTGGTCGGTGTTGACGCTGTTCGGAACGCCGATCTGGTTGCCCTGCCTCACCAGGATGCCAACCAGGCCGTGTCCATCGTGGCCTGCATCCTTCTCCGTGGAGCCGGGGTTCTCCCACAGGTTCCACACCACGTTGAAGTCGAGGCGCCCGGTCCCGATGTTCCGTTCAGCACCGGGGATCGGATTCTGGATGTTCTGGTAGAGGAGCGTGTAGTAGACGCCGAAGTTGAGACCAAGGGTCTGGTTGAGGTATTCCTCGACGTTCCTGATCGGGCTCATCACCGGGCTGAAGGGTGATCCGAGCAGCGGATCGAGCTCCTGCCGGCCGAGCGGGAAGGGCCTCGGCTTGAGCAGTTCGAGCGTGGCCTCCGATGGTCGAAGCGGGAAGAGGGTGGGGGAGTTGCGCAGGGTGGTGATGTTGGACAGGAACTGGATCCGCTCGAGGTGACGGAGCCCCTCCCAGTCCCCGCCGTACCCCTCGAGGGTCCCCGAGTCGTCCTGCTGGAGGATCACTTCGTCGGGGGCCTTCGGGGCCTCGTCCGCCTTGTCCATGTTCTTCGGCTTGACGTAGTTGGGGTCGTCCTGGCCGCGAGCCTGCCGCGTCCCCGCGAGGACGGTCGCCATGACCAGGAGAACAGGAAGAATGGGCTTGGTCGACATCCGGTTTCCTACTGTTGCTGGTCAGATCCGCCTAGATCCTAGCCGGAGGGATGCCGATCACAACCGATGCACAGGTTTCCCACGTCCGATCGGACCTCAGCCGTGTCGCTCCCGGTCGTTGAGGTACTCCCGGTGTGCCGGCAGGTACGCGAGGTCCACGTATTCACCCACCATGCGGTTGGTGTTGAAGTAGTCGGGGATGGTCGCGACCGAACGTAAGGCCCTGCGCACCCAGCGCCTCGGTACGTCACGGTTGTTGCGGTCGTAGAACAGTGGGATGACATCCTCCTCCAGCACCCGGTAGAGGGCCTCCACGTCGTGCTGGTCCTGGTCCTCCTTGGAATGGAACTCGGACTCGTCGCCGATGGTCCATCCATTCCTGCCATCGAAGCCCTCCGGCCACCAGCCGTCCAGGATGGACAGGTTCAGGCCCCCGTGCAGGGGCGGCTTCATGCCGCTGGTCCCGCTCGCCTCGTGGGGGCGCCTCGGGTTGTTCAGCCAGATGTCGCAGCCGGAGGTGAGCATCCGGCCCACCTCCATGTCGTACTCCTCGAGGATGGCCACCCGTCCGCGGAGCCTCGGCCGACGCGACATCCGGTGGATCCGCTGCGCGAAGGCCTGTCCGTACTCGTCCCGGGGATGGGCCTTGCCCGCGAAGATGAGCTGGACCGGGAAGTCCACGGAGTCGACGATCTCCTCGATCCGGTCGAGGTCCTTGAAGATCAGGGGGGCGCGCTTGTAGGTGGCGAACCTCCGGGCGAAACCGATGGTCAGCGCGTCGGGATCGAACCAGCCCGAGATGTCCCGAAGCTCGTCGGGGTTCGCCCCGTTCTTCATCGCCTGCTGGGCGAGCCGCTTTCTCAGGAACCCGATCAGGTTCGACCGGAGGTCGCACCGAAGTTCCCAGAACTCGTCGGGGTTCGCGTCGAGGGCGCGGGACCACTGCGTCGAGTGCGGGGTGGCACGGCCGGGCCGCAGGCCGATCTCCCGACGCCAGAACGCCTCCGCCATCGGCGAGAGCCACGTCCGGACGTGCACTCCGTTGGTGATGGCGTCGATCGGCACGTCATCCGCGTTCTCGCACCGGTAGGCACCCTGCCACATCTCCCTCGAGACCTCGCCGTGGAGCTGGGCGACCCCGTTGACGAAGTTGGACATCCGAAGTCCGATCACCGTCATGCACAGCATCTCCTCGTGGTTCTCCGGATACTCACGGCCCAGGGCGTGGAAGTACTCCCGGGAGAGGCCCGCGAGGTCGAGCGTTCGGTGCAGCGCATCCGCGGCATGGTTCGCGTCGTACCGGTCGTGGCCCGCGGGCACCGGGGTGTGCGTGGTGAAGACCGTGGTCCTCTTGACCATGTCCATGGCCTCTTCGTGGGTGTGCCCGCGTTCGACCAGTCCCGCCACCCGGGCGATCGGAGCGAACGCTGCGTGGCCCTCGTTCAGGTGGAAGACCGTCGGTTCGTACTCCAGCGCCTTGAGTGCGAGCACCCCACCGACCCCCAGCAGGATCTGCTGGCGCATCCTGGGGTCCGAATCACCCTTGTAGAGGCCCTCGGTGAGCTGGCGGTCCTCCTCGAGGTTCTCCTCGCGGTCCGCATCCAGCAGCACCAGTTCGGAGTTGCCGACCTGCATGCGCCAGATCCTGGCGACCACCTCCCGATCCCAGAGGGGGCAGCGAATGTCGATGCCGGTGTCCTCGATCGGCATCTCGTCGAAGTCGTAGGTCGGGTAGATCACTCTGGTGTGACCGTCTCCGGAGAACTCCTGGATGTAGTAGCCGTGCCCGTACAGGAGACTGACCCCGATGAACGGCACCCCGAGGTCCGAGGCGCTCTTCACGTGGTCGCCGGCCAGCACCCCGAGGCCACCCGAATACTGCTGCATGCTCTCGTGGATCGCGAACTCGCTGCAGAAGTAGGCCACCTGCAGGTCACGGTCCTCGCTCCGAGCTATCCGGCTGAACCACGGCGTGCGTTCGTAGTACTTCTCGCGCTCCGCCACGGCCCTGGCGACCGCCTGCTCGAATTCCGCGGATTCAAGCCGGGCCAAGAGGCGTGCGGGATCGCCCTGCAGCAGCATCTTCTTCGGCGAGTGGCGGGTGGATTCCCACAGCATGGGATCGATCATCGCGAAGGGCCTGCGGCCGATCTCGTTCCAGCTCCACCAGAGGTCCTCGCTAAGTTCCTTGAGTGACTCCAGCGTCCATTCCGGGTCGTTCATCGTCGGGTTCTGCCAGTGCTCCAGGCCTGCGGCCTGTCATGTCCTCAATCTTCCAGTGACCGCCGCCAGGCGGTTCATCCACCTTGCGACCCGAATGTCCAGCATCCCCTTTTCCAGCCTCCAGCGCCAGTTCCCGGAGGGTTTTCCCGGGATGTTCATTCTGGATTTCCCGCCCAGGCCCAGGATGTCCTGCATGGGGATGATCGCCAGATTCGACCCCGAGGTCATGGCCAACCGGCCCAGCAGTTCGTGGGGACGGTCTCCGGGGTCACCCCCGTACGCACGGACCCGCTCCCGGGTCGCCTTCCCGGCCTTCCTCCACCAGCCCACGGTGGTGTCGTTGTCGTGGGTGCCGGTGTAGACCACGGACCGCTCCGGGAGCGCGTGGGGGACGGTGGGGGAGTCGTCCCGGTCGAAGGACTCCTGCAGGAGGACCATCCCCGGGAGGGCGAAGTCGTCCCGAAGCTTCAGGACGGCCGGGGTGACCGTTCCGAGGTCCTCCGCGATCAGCGGGACCTGGCCCCGCTCCCGGTGGAACGCCTCGAGCATCTCGCGACCCGGCACCTTCCGCCAGGCCCCCCTGCGCGCGGTCCGGGCCCCGCCCGGGATCATCCATGCGTGGGTGAGGCCCACGAAGTGATCGATCCGGACGACGTCGAACAGCTCGAACTGCCGGCTGATTCGATCGATCCACCACCGGTACCCGGTCTTCCGGTGCTCGTTCCACCGGTACTGGGGGTGCCCCCACAGCTGCCCGTTGCGGGCGAAGCAGTCGGGGGGGGTTCCGCTCACCAGCTCCGGAGAGCCGTCCGGTTTCAGTCGGAACAGCTTCGGGGACGAGGCGACGTCCGCCGACTCCATCGGGACGAAGATCGGCAGGTCCCCCAGGAGCCCGATCCGTCGACGCCCGGCGAGGGCGCGCAGTCGCTTCCACTGCAGGTCCATCACGTACTGCTCGAAGGCGTGCTGTTCCGGGGGGCCGCCCCGATGCTCGCTCGCCCACGTGCACCAGGGCTCGAGCCAGCTGGCGGACTGGTCGAGGAACCTCCGGTACCGGCTTCCCCGGTGCCGCCGCAGTCGGGTGAACGCCTCGAACGCGGCCTTCCACCGGGGTCGCTTGAAGCGACGGGAACCCGCGTAGTCGGTACTGGTCCTGGTCCTGAGCTCCGCCGGTGCTCGAAGCGCCCCTCGTGGCAGCAGCCCGTCCTCGACCAGTCCCTCGAGGGAGACCAGCAGTGGCTCGATCGCGAAGCTTGAACCACTGCTGTAGGGCGAGTTGCCCCGTCCCACCGGGCCCACGGGCAGCATCTGCCAGAGGTCCCAGCCGCTGGCCTCCAGCCAGTCGAGGAAGTGACGTGCCGGTCGTCCCAGGTCGCCGATCCCGTGCGGCCCGGGAAGGGAGCTCGGGTGGAGCAGGACGCCCGCTCGACGCCGGGCGAGGCTCGGGTGACTGTCCAGCGGGGTCATCGCGTCCGCTTCCAGACCCTTCCGGACGTCGCCTCCACGACCCCGGTTTCGAGATCGCCCCCGTAGACGGGTGACCAGGCGCCTTCCGGCAAGTCGAAACGTGCGGGTGCGTCCCCGGCATTCAGGGCGACCAGCAGCTCCTCGCCCTCGTGGGCCCTGAGGAAGACGAACAGGTCCTGTTCGTCGTCGGTCAGCAGGGTCTGGAACGAGCCACGACGGAGGGCGGGGTGTTCGTTCCGCAGCCTGATCATCCGCTTGTACCGCTCGAGCAGCTCCGGCATCACCGCCGCTTCCGGTTCACCGTAGGCACCCAGGTCCTCCCAGAGCATCGTCTTGCGGTTGTTGGGATCGTCGGATCCCCACATGCCGACCTCGCTGCCGTAGTAGACCATCGGGGCACCGACGTAGGTCATCTGGAACAGCACCAGGAGCTCCAGGCGCCGGTAGGCCTCGGCGGGAGGCTTGGTCCCGTCGTAGCTGGAGTCGTCCTGTTCCCGGTTCCCGGAATCGAAGGGGCGGTCGGGATTGTGGATCTTGGAGACCGCCCGGTCGGTATCGTGGCTGTCGATGAGGTTCTGGAGCACGTAGTTGACCTCCGAGGGATAGGCCATCCTCAGGGTCGCGAGCCGGGCATCGGCCTCGGTCGGTCCGATCTTGTTGTTCCGCGCCCCCACCCAGTCGAACAGCACCTTCGAGAACTCGTAGTTCATCACGGCATCGAAGCTCCGCCCGTCGAGCCATTCGTCGGCGCGATCCCAGATCTCCCCCGTGATGTAGGCGTCGGGATTGATCGATCGGACGTGCGCGCACCACTCGACCCAGAACGGGATCGCGATCTCGTTCGGCACGTCGAGCCTCCAACCGTCGATCCCGTCCGAGGGATCCCCGTCCCCGTCGGGGTCCATCCAGCGCCTGGTCACGTCGAAGATGTGCTTCTTCACCGCCTCGCATTCCAGTCCGTCGGGACTCTTCTTGAAGGCCGGCAGCCCCCCGAACCCCGCCCAGCCCTCGTACTCGAAGGGCTCCCAGCCCCTGACGTCGAACCAGTCCGCGTACTTCGACTCCCGCCCCTTCGACAGGACGTCCCTGAATGCGGGGTGCATCGTGCCCACGTGGTTGAACACCCCGTCGATGATCACCCGGAATCCCCTGGCCTTGGCGGTCCGCAGGAACTCCAGGAACAGCTCGTCGCTCCTCGTCCACCTCCAGGTGGAGGGATCCGTCAGGTCCTCCTCCAGCTCGACCGCCGGGTAGTCGCCCCCGTCCCCGTAGCGGTCGTCGATGTGGAGGTAGTTGGTCGCGTTGTACTTGTGGCAGCTGTCCGCCTGGAAGACCGGATTCAGGTACAGCGCGTTGACCCCCAGTTCCGAGAGGTAGTCGAGCTTCTCCGAGAGTCCTTGCAGGTCACCCCCGCACATCCTGTCGAACACGAACCACTCGTAGAACGTCTGGCCGTCCCGTCCCTCCCAGTCGGCCGACTCGTACCAGTCCTGGTTCCAGGGGAAGCACTGTTCCGGGTCGTTCCCCGCCTCGCCGTTGCGGAACCGGTCGATCATGACCTGGTACCAGATCGCGTCCTTGGCCCAGTCCGGGGTGCGGTGCACTCCCTCGCCGGGGGTCCCGAGTTCGTAGATTCCTTCTTCGCGCACTGCGTGGTCTCCATCCTCAATCACAAAGGTGTACCTGCCTCCACCGGCGGTCCGGTCGAGCCCGGCCTCCCAGTAGTCGAAGAGTCCCTCCGACGCGCAGCGGTGCATGCGGATCCGTTCCATCCCCTCCGTCGCCAGCGACACGCCCTCCACGTCTCCGCGCAGGGTGCGGTACCTCACGAGCCATCCACCATCCGACAGCGGCTGCAGGTACAGGGGAATGGCCGGGTCGTGCTTGAGTGCCGCGACCTCCACCCGGGCGTCGCCTGCCTCGGACCCCGAGGGGTCGAGGCCCGCCTCGCGGCCCAGCCTCAGGACCGAGTTGGCCCCGCCATGCCCGTCATGGACCCGGTCGGGGTTCTCGGGATCCTCCCGCCAGGAATCCCCGTCCACCACGAACTTGTAGTACCGGGTGCCCTCGCCGAGCTGCACGGTCGTGCGGTACCGACCATCCCCGGTCAGCCTCATGGGATCGGCCGTGGTGCTCCACCCGTTGAAGTCCCCGGCGAGGTTCACCGACCGAACCCGGCCGCTGGGACGGTAGGTGAACTCGCAGTTCCAGACCGGCCGGCCGTCCGGCGACCTGGTGACCCGGAGGCTCGAGGGCACGATCGCGCGCTCCAGCGTCTCGCGGCCGACGACGGCGACCTCCACGTCGGGAGGGAAGTCCTCCGCCGGCGCGGCTCCGCAGGTGGCCGGGAGCAGGAGACAGGCCAGGATGGATCGCACGGTGCTCATTCCTGACTTTATACACTAGAGGCCATGCGTTCACTCACGGGTTTCATCCAGACCCTGGTCATCCTCGTCGCGATCGGACTCACCCTGTGGGCCTTCGCGCGGGTCGCGGTCCGCGAGTTCCAGCGGATCCGCGGGGGGGGTGCGGACTCGGTCGAGCTGGTGGTCATGCACTGGGCCGGTGGGGGGGGACAGCAGGAGGACCGAATCGTCGAGGATTCGCTGCGGGAGTTCGAGCGGAGGAACCCCGGCATCACCGTCCGGCGCATCAACCCCGGTGACTCGGGGCAGTACTTCACGAAGCTCCAGACCATGATGGCCTCCGGCGACCCGCCGGACGTGTTCTACATGGACTTCTCGCGGATGCCCGCGTTCGTGGGTGCGGGCCAGCTCGCGGAACTCGATGGACTGGTGCAGGTCGACGACTACTTCCAGCCCACGGTCGACGCCTTCCGCTGGGACGGCGTCCGCCAGGGCTCGGGTCCGCTCTACGGGGTCCCCAAGGACTTCACCACCCTCGGCTTCTACTACAACAAGTCGCTGTTCGATCGTGCCGGGATCGACTACCCGTCCGACGACTGGACGTGGGACGACTTCATCGCCGCGGCCCGTGCGATCGGATCCCTCGACGAGGGAACCACCGGCGCAGAGATCGTGACGTGGGACTTCGTGCTCAGGGCGATGCTCTGGACGGAGGGAACCGACATCCTCGACGCGGACGGGCAGCTGGTCACCGACGACCCGAAGCTGAAAGCCACCCTCGATCGGCTCCGTTCGTGGCGATTCGACGAGGAGGGCACGCTGCTGGGCGCCGAGGCCGAAGGACTGGATCCCTCGAGCCTCTTCCTCACCGGTCGACTCGGCATGGTCGGTCCCTTCGGCCGCTGGGTGGTCCCGAGCTACCGCGAGATCCCCCCTCCCTCCGAGGGTGGCTTCGAGTGGGACTTCGCCCCGCTCCCCCGGGGCTCCGTCCGCGCGAACACCATCGCCACCGTCTCGTGGGCGCTCGCCGAGCGGAGCGACCACCCCGAGGCCGCCGGCAAGCTCCTGGCCTGGCTCGTGGGTCCCGAGACCCAGGCCGCCCAGTCCCGCCTCGGACTCGCCATCCCCACCCTCAGCGAGGTGGCCCGCAGCGACGCGTTCATCGACGAGGGGACGCCCCCCTTCAACGACCTCGCCTACCTGGACGCGGTCGCCCACGCCCGGGTCCCGGCGTGGCCCCTCGACCGTGAGTTCAGCCTCCAGTTCAGTCGCTGGATGGACCTGAGCCTCCGGAGCAACCGCGACCTCGACCGCAGCCTCGAGGGCTTCGGTGACTGGTGGGAGCGCAAGCAGGCGTCTCCGCTGTCCCGGGCGGAGTTCCCGGCCATGCCGTGGGGCCTCCTGCTGCTGCTGGTCGCGGCGGCGACCTCGGTGCTCCTCATCCTCTTCTGGTTCCGCCGACCCGCGGTCCCCGCCGGTTCCGCGGAACCATCGGAGGCCCGTTCGGGGTTCCTCCTGGCCCTTCCCTGGCTGGTCGGATTCCTCGTGTTCATGGCCGGTCCGATCCTCCTGTCCCTGGCCCTCTCCTTCACGAGGTGGAACGGCCTCGGCCCGCTGGACACCGCGGAGTTCGTCGGCCTCGGCAACTACCAGCGTATCTTCGGCGAGGACCGGACCTTCTGGCAGAGCCTCAAGGTCACCGGCTACTACGTGCTGCTCGCGGTCCCCATCGGCCAGGTCTTCGCGCTGCTGGTCGCGATGCTGCTCAACACCACCCTCCGCGGCATCGAGTTCTTCCGCGCTGCCTTCTACCTGCCGAGCGTGCTGGCCGGGGTCGGCATGAGCATCCTGTTCATATGGGTCTTCAAGAGCGAGGGCGGCATGGTCAACTCGATCCTCGAGCCGCTGCTCGCCCCGCTGGGCCTCCGGCCTCCCGAGTGGTTCAACCGGGACGCGGCCTGGTTCGGGGTGCCCGCCTTCGCCCTGATGAACCTCTGGCTGATCGGCGGCAGCATGATGATCTACCTGGCCGGGCTCCGGAACATCCCCGCCGAGCTCTACGAGGCGGCGTCCATCGACGGCGCGGGGCCGGTCCGTCGATTCACCAGCATCACCCTGCCCATGCTCGGCCCCGTGCTCCTGTTCAACGGGATCATGGCGCTGATCGGTTCCTTCCAGGTCTTCACCCAGGCCTTCATCATGACCGGCGGCGGCCCCGGCGACGACACCCGCTTCTACGTGCTCTACCTCTACAGCAAGGCGTTCGAGCTCTACGACATGGGCTACGCCTCCGGACTCGCCTGGCTGCTCCTGCTGGTGGTGCTCCTGCTCACGGTCCTGGTGCTTCGCACCAGCGGGCGGTTCGTCCACTACGAGGGGCTCAGGCAATGAATCAGGCTCGCTCCAATCCCGGCTGGTACGTGCTCCTGCTGCTCGGCGCGGTGGTCATGCTGTTCCCGCTGTGGTGGATGCTGGTGGTGAGCCTGATGACCGGGACCGAGGCGAAGCAGTCGATGGGATCCGGGGACATCCTCCCGGTACCCCGTTCCCTGGAATGGACCAACTACGCGCAGGCCGTGCGGGAGGTCGGCACCGAACCGTGGGCGGGGTTCCTCGACGCCCTCGCGAACTCGATCGTGGTCACCGTGCTGGTGGTCGCGGGGACCATCCTCTCCTCCAGCATGGTGGCCACGGCCTTCGCCCGCGTGAGGTTCCGGGGTCGGAACGGGATGTTCGTGCTGATGCTGGCGACGATGATGCTCCCCGCGCAGGTCACGATGATCCCGCTGTTCCTCCTCTTCCGCAGCCTCGGCTGGGTCGACACCCTCCTCCCCCTGGTGGTGCCCGCCTTCTTCGGGAGCGCCTTCTTCATCTTCATGTACCGACAGTTCATCGCCCAGATCCCCGAGGCGCTCTTCGAGGCCGCGCGCCTGGACGGGTGCGGCTGGCTGGAGATCTGGCTGAGGATCGTGCTTCCGCTCTGCCGTCCGGTGACCGCCATCACCGCGGTCTTCACCTTCATCTTCGTCTGGAACGACTTCATGACCCCGCTGATCTACCTGCACTCCGAGGAGCAGGCGACGATCGCGGTCGCGCTGAACTCGTTCCGGACCCAGTTCGGCGGGATCGAGGACGTCCACCTGCTCATGGCGCTCAGCGTGATCACGATGGTTCCGTGCGTGGTACTGTTCTTCGCTGCGCAGAAGCAGTTCATCGAAGGCCTTGGATCAGGGGCCGTGAAAGGCTGAGCATGGCTGAAGTGACCCTCCAGAACGCTTGCAAGACCTACCCCGGAGGTTTCCGGGCGGTGAAGGGATTCGACCTCCGCATCGCGGACGGCGAGTTCGTGGTGCTGGTCGGGCCCTCGGGCTGCGGCAAGAGCACCACGCTCCGGATGATCGCCGGCCTCGAGGGGATCACCGACGGCACCATCGCGATCGGGGGGGACGTGGTCAACGAGGTCCGGGCCAGCGATCGCGACATCGCCATGGTCTTCCAGAACTACGCGCTCTACCCGCACATGAGCGTGGAGCGGAACCTGTCGTTCGGGCTGATGCGGCGTCGGTCCCACCGCAGCCGGCTCCGGGCCCTGCTCTCCCCCGACTACCGGCGGAAGATGGCCGAGGAGACGGAGGCCATCCGACAGCGCGTCGGCGAGGCCGCGCGGATGCTCGGCATCACCGGGATGCTCGACCGCCAGCCCCGGGCACTGTCCGGCGGCCAACGACAGCGGGTGGCCCTGGGAAGGGCGCTGGTCCGCGACCCCAGGGTGTTCCTGTTCGACGAGCCGCTCTCGAACCTGGATGCGAAGCTTCGCGTCGAGATGCGAACCGAACTCCGGGTCCTGCATCGGGAGCTGGAGGCCACCATGATCTACGTGACCCACGACCAGGAGGAGGCCATGACCCTCGGGGACCGCCTGGTGGTCATGAACGAGGGGCTCGTCCAGCAGGTCGACACCCCGACCGACATCTACCACCGACCGGTCAACCGGTTCGTGGCGGGGTTCGTGGGAACCCCGGCGATGAACTTCGTGGAAGGGGAGGTCCTTCCCGACGGATCCTTCCGTTCGGGGGGCGCCACCCTCTCGCTGGGGGATCCCTTCCGCGACGTCCGGCCCGGGAAGGCGGTCCTCGGGGTGCGTCCCTCCGCGTTGCTTCCCTGCGAGTCCGGTCGCGGCTGGGAATGCCGGATCGTGGCCGTCGAGCACCTCGGCGACCGGGTGGACCTCGTCCTGGAATGGGAGGGGGATCAGTTCATCAGTCGGGTGGACGCCACTCGCGAGTTCGCCGAGGGCGCGAGCCTGTGGGTGGAACCCGGTTCCGGGGAAGGCGTCCACCTCTTCGAGGCCGACGAGGTGGGTCGGACCCTGGCCTCGCGCTGATCGTCGCCTAGGCCAGCAGCCCCGCGGTGGTGATCGAGACGACGGTGCACACCAGGAGGGCGGCCAGTCGCCGGTCGACGATCCGGCGCACGAGGTTGTGGGTGTGGTGAACTCGGTTCATGGTCGTCTCCTTGGGGGTCGCCCCGGGGCTGGTGTCGGGTTCCACCCACATTCCGTCACCCGCTCCCGCGTTCTCTCAGCGAGCCCGGACTTTTCACCCGGCTCCTGCCGGGCACCGGCATCAGGGGGTCTCGCTGGGCCTGGCGTCGGGGTCCCGCTCCCATCGACCCGGCGGGGGGGCCGGCGCCTCCCGGATCCCCCTGAGCTTCGGGAACAGGAGGATCCCCTCGATGATCATCCAGACCTCGAGGGCCAGCGTCCCCACCGCGAACCCCAGCAGGAGCCACTGCCCGTTGCCGAGGAAGCTGCTACCCCGCGAACCGATCAGCGCGTCGTCGACGATCGCCCACGCCGGCATCAGCAGCATCAGGAGCAGGGGCATCGCCACGAGGAGGATGGGCTTGTTCCGCCGCCAGAGGTAGAAGCAGATCACCATCAGCGCGAGGCCCGCGAGGAGCTGGTTGGTGGCCCCGAACATCGGCCACAGGATCAGTCCACCGGTCCCCGCGGATTCGAGGCTCCAGTCACCGAGCTGGCCCGAGGCCGGCAGGGAGGCCAGTCCGAGCCCCAGCACCACCGCGAGCATGGTCGCCGGGTGCCGGTGCGTGAACACCCTCAATGGTCGCAACCCGGCCCCGCCCTCGCGGTTCCCGCCCCCCAGTGCCGCGGCGAGCTCCTCGATCACGTATCGCTGCAAACGGCACGAGGAGTCGAGGGTGGTCGCCGCGAAGGAGGCGACCAGGACACCCATGAACGCGGTCGCGACCTCGGGGGGGATCCCGAGCGAGGCGACGAAGTTCCCCGCTCCGGACACGAACGCCCCGACCTTCGACCCCAGTCCGTTCGCGGACGACCAGTCGGCGTAGACCGATCCCCAGGCCTCGCCGGTGAGGGTCAGCCCGGCCGAACAGGCGAGGATGACCAGCACCGCGAGGAACCCCTCCAGCAGCATCGAGCCGTAGCCGATCCCGAGCGCGTCCGGTTCCCGGCGAAGCTGCTTGCTGGAAGTGCCGCTGGCGACCAGGCAGTGAAATCCGCTCACCGCGCCGCACGCCACGGTGATGAAGAGGAACGGGAAGAGCGGCGGTGCACCCTCCGAGCGGGCCGCGTGGTTGATCGCCGGAGCCGAGAGTTCCAGCGGGTGCCGGATCATCTCCCCCGCCGATTCGACCGGGGGGCCGCCCAGGAGGGTCGCGGCCACCAGGCCGGCGATGATCAGGCCCAGCGCGCTCAGCAGCTGCAGGGCGTTGATGTAGTCCCTCGGCTGGAGCAGGGTGCCCACCGGCAGCACCGAGGCCACGTAGCAGTATCCCAGCAGCCCCGCGCACCACACGATCGTCGGCCAGCCCGCGGCCCACTGGTTGAAGGCGCCGAGCAACCCCTCGTCCCCGTAGATCACGCTGAGGTACATGATGGCCAGTGCGAGCACCGAAGGGAGGCGGAGGTCCGCCCCGCGCCGATTCAGCCAGATCCCGATCACCACCGCGATGGGTATCTGCACCAGGCAGGGGGTGATCGCCTGCGGGAACTGCTTGAACACCGCCGCGATCACCAGTCCGAAGATCGCGAGGACCGTGGTGAGCGCGAGGAAGAGGATCGTGAGGAAGAGGATCCTGGTCCGGCGTGCGATCATCCTCCCTGCGATGTCGCCGATGGTCTGCCCGTTGCTGCGAAGGCTGATCACCAGGCTTCCGAAGTCGTGGACCGCCCCGATCAGGATCGATCCCAGCACCACCCAGATCAGGGCCGGCAGCCATCCCCAGAACACCGCGATGGCCGGCCCCACGATCGGTCCCACGCCCGCGATCGAGGTGAAGTGGTGGCCGAACACCACGCTGGCCTTGGTCGGGACGTAGTCCGTGCCGTCGTCCCATCGCTCCGCGGGACACACCGCCTTGCTCGAGAGCTGGAAGAGGCTCGACCCCAGCCAGCGCCCGTACGTCCGGTAGGCGACGATGAACCCGACTCCGGACAGCATCGCGATAAGGAAGACGCTCATGGGAAGCTCCACGGGTGTTCAGCCCGATGCCTCGGACCGGCTCCTCAGCCCGGGGTCGGATGGTCCCCCAGGTGCTCGAGGGTGACGCCCCGACCGACGTACCGCACCAGTGCCTCGACACGATCGGTCAGGAGACCGCAGCTGGACTCCAGATTCCTGAGAAACTGCTGGTGGCTCGGTTCCGGGTGGTCGACGAGGTCGGTGACCGTCTTGAGCGCCATGAAGGGAGTCCGCAGGTCCATGGCCACCGCCGCGATGGCGGTCGCCTCCATGTCCTTCGCCACCACGCGCTCGCGTTCGAAGAACTCGAGCTCGTGCTCGGTGGCGTCCAGCGACGAGCCACTCGAGACCGGGCCCGCCTCGAGACCCAGCAGTTCCTCGAGCACCGGTCGTCTCGTCGCCTCGATCCTGGCCTCCCCCTGCTCCCGGAATCCCGGCAGGGGTACCCGATGGTCGTGGTAGAGGAAGCGGCTCGCGAGGTAGCCGCTGCCGATTCCCGCCCCCCGGGCCCCGAAGCCACCGCAGGTTCCCGCGTTGACGTAGAGATCGACCTCCTGCGACGTCATCAGGGCCCAGGCGGTGAGGCAGGCGGTCTCCAGGCCGATCCGGTCCACGCCGTGGCTGGGATCCGTTCCGTGGGTGCACTGGATCACCTCGATCGAACCGACCCTCCCGGAACGCAGTCGTGCCGGCAGGCCCTCGTGCAGGGGTGTCGGGGGTCCCAGTTCCAGCCGCCGGGCGAGGCCCGCGGCCTCCTCCTCCATGGCGTAGTGCACCACCACGCGGCCGATCCGGTCCTTGGGGTGATTCCTGCGCACGGGTTCCTCCTGCACTCCGGAACTCCTGTCCCGGCATCCCACATAGACAGTACAACGATCGTTAGACTCTCACCATGCCGAT
>PKCS01000046.1 GCA_002862305.1 Phycisphaerae bacterium
CCGCCGGAGAGGACCCGCACCCGATGCTACCCATCTTCCTGCTCGTACTCGTGCTCATCCTGACCGGCGTGGTCGCGCGCCAGGGACTGCTCAGCGCCTTCCTGCACATGGTCTGCGTGATCTCCGCGGGGGCGATCGCCTTCGCCCTCTGGGAGCCGCTGGGCCTGGCCGGCATGGATTCGGTCGGGGGCTTCGCGGGGTACATGATGGGTGCCACCCTGGTGCTGATCTTCCTGGTCGCGCTGGTGGTGCTGCGACTGGCCTGCGACCAGCTGGTCCCGAACAACATGAACTTCGAGCCCCGCACCAACTGGCTCGGGGCCACCCTCTGCGGGCTGGTCGCCGCCTTCATCAGCGTCGGCATGTTCGGGATCGGGATCGGCATGCTCCAGTTCAAGGCCGGGGGCTTCAACTACCGGGGCTTCACCCGGGACGTCGCGACCAGCATCCCCACCCAGTACTCCGGGATGGCGATGATCCCCGCCGCGGGGACCGCGCGCTTCTACGAGCTGCTCAGCGTGGGCAGCTTCGCGCCGATGATCAATCCCGGCCCCCTCAAGCAGCGCTACCCCGAGATCGAGAACATGAGCTGGTCCCTGCTGCGCGACGGCTTCGTGGGCAAGGACGGCAACGGCCGGGCCTGGCTCCAGCCGAAGTCGGCGACGGTCGGCGGCGGGAACACCCTGTACGTCGGGAACTTCGCCTCGAGCTCGCTGAACCCCGACTTCCCCCGCTTCAACGGCGCCTACATCGTCCCGGTGAGCGTGGACTCCTCCTCCTTCGACAACGGCAGCCAGTTCACCCTCTCCAACGCGCAGGCGCGGATGATCGCCCCCGCGGGCGGGTCCACCGGCTCCGCCCCCACCGCGTTCCCCAGGCTGTTCATGCAGCCCGACAAGGACGGGGCGATCCAGACCTACGCCTTCGACGACTCCAACAACTTCGTGAACAACAAGCCCGGCACCCAGAAGCTCGACTTCGTCCTGATCTTCCCCGCCGACGAGCTGGGCCCCCCGGTCGAGGGCGAGTACTACCTCCAGCTGAAGGGCACCCGGTTCACCCTGCCGCCGATCAAGACCTCGAAGGACGGGATCCAGGCGCTGGCCCAGTACGGCCAGCTCGCGCAGGACCGGCAGCTGCCCACCGGGGAGGGACGCCCCCTCGCCGCGGACGAGCTCCAGGTCAACAACAAGATCCCGATCCGGATCAGCTACAACTCCCAGGGGGGGCTGCGGCTGACCGAGAAGGGCAACCTGATCACCGGCGGCACCGGCGAGTTCCCCAACGCCGGCCCCAAGGCGCAGATCTCCAAGGCCAACCGGATCACCACCTTCTACGAGCCCCCGGGCACCCTCATGGTCCAGCTCAGCTGCGGGCGGGGACTGACCGTCAACCCCGACAAGCTCCGCCAGGAGGGCTACGGGGACCAGCCGCTGCTGCTGGTCGACGAGAACGGCAACACCTACCAGCCGTTCGGCTTCATGCGCAAGGGGCCGATGAACACCCTCATCGCCTACAACCCGCTCAGCCCGCTCACGAAGGTGACCGATCTCCCGGCGCTCCCCAGCTCGGGGAACACCACCCTCTTCGTGCTCTACCGGCTGCCGCTGGACGTCGTGATCAAGGAGGTCCGCTGCGGCGAGGTCCCCATCGCGAGCACGGACCTCACGGTCGCCGACTGAGCCCCGAGCCCCCCCGACCCGCGTCCGGGATCCTTCCGCACCCGCCCAGGGCCGCTGGGGCACCACGCCCGGCTCGTCCGGCCCCGCGTTTTCCTGATTTGGCCGGACTCCCTCGGGACGAGTCCCGGTAGGATGGCGGGGACCCCTTCCGTGTGAGCCAGCCACCAGAGCCCCCCGGAGCCACCACCATGTCGATGATGAAGAGAAAGCGTGCCGGCGGTCCCCGTGCCCGGACCAGCCGGGTCTCCATGAGCTGCCTGGCCCTGGCGGCGATCGCGGGTCTCCACGACCACGCGGCCGCGGAGACCATCACGGTCTGCGCGACGGGGTGCGACTTCACCTCGATCAACGACGCGATCGGCGCCGCCGCGGACGGTGACGTCATCCAGCTCGCGGCCGAGACCTACCTCGAGGGGGCGCCCATCGAACTCGACGGCACGTCGATCACCCTGCTGGGGGCGACGGGCCCCGACGGCGGTCCCGCCAGCATCCTCGACGGGGGCGACGCCCATCGGGTGCTCCGCTACCTGGACGATGGCACCGGGACCGCCTCGTTCGCGAACCTGGTCGTCCAGAACGGCGCCAGCGACTCCTCCGGCGGAGGCGGCCTGTACATCGGCGGCGGCAGCCCCGTCCTCAGCAACTGCCGGTTCATCGGGAACCGATCGAGCGGGGACGGCGGCGGGGTGCGGAGCACCGACGCCTCCCCCACGTTCACCGACTGCCTCTTCGCTGGCAACGGCCCCACCCGCGAAGGGGGCGGGCTCCACCACCGCAACGGCCTGCTGACGATCACGAGGTGCGTCTTCACCGGCAACGACACCGAATTCAACGGCGGCGGCGTGTCCATGGCCGGGGAAGGCTCGGTCGTGGAGGACTGCACGTTCGAGGACAACCGCGCCGCGTCCGGCGCCGGGGTGGGCCTCTTCGGCGATGCGACGGTGTCGGGATGCCTCTTCCTGGAGAACCAGGCGGAGGGCACCGGGGGCGGCCTCAACCTCGGATACGGTGCCCCGACCGTCCGTGCGTGCCGCTTCGTCGGGAACTCCGGAAGCGAGGGCGGCGCCCTGCTGACCGTCGCGGCGAGCTCCGCGGTGTTCGAGGACTGCACGTTCGAGGACAACTCGGCCGTCTTCAACGGAGGCGCGGTCTACAACTCCCTGAGCAGCCCGACCTTCATCGGCTGCACCTTCACCGGCAACAGCGCGGAGCAGTTCTCCGGCGGCGGGATGTCGACGGGCCTGGGGACCCCCACCCTCGAGGGGTGCCGGTTCTGGTGCAACGCCCCCAACGCGATCTCGGGCGGCTACGACGGCAGCGACAACTGCATCAACGAGGACTGCACCGAGTGCGCCCCCGCCTGCCCCACGGACCTCGACGGCAGCGGCACCGTCGACGGCGCGGACCTCACGATCTTCCTCGGCTCGTGGGGCTGCCTCGGCGACTGCGCCCCCGACTTCGACGGCAGCGGCACCGTGGACGGCGCGGACCTGACGATCTTCCTCGGTTCCTGGGGTGGCTGCGCCTGAACGGGCCCTGGGCCGCGGGCGGTGCGGAGCGCCTGCGGTCGAAATGATTCCCGGACCGATCGCCCGACTCGACGAGTTCGGCGATGGACGATCCACCCAGTCCCCTCTGGAATCCGGAGTGCAGACTCCATACGCTGGAGCCGGGGAACCGGGGGGTTTCCAAGGAGATGATCACGATGTCGACGCACACCGCCCCGACCACGACACACCTGCTGCTCGCCCTCGCAACCTGGACGGGACTGCCGATGGTGACGTCGGCCCAGGAGCCGTTCGAGTTCGTGGATTCCGGACAGGCACTGGGGGACAGCCAGAGTAGATCAATCGCCCTCGGCGACCTCGACGGCGACGGCGACCTCGATGCCATGGTCGGAAACCTCAACGCTGCCAACACCGTCTGGACCAACGACGGAAACGGCACCTTCACCAACTCCGGACAGGCACTCGGAAACAGCAGCAGCTGGTCAGTCGCCCTCGGCGACCTCGACGGCGACGGCGACCTCGATGCCATGGTCGCAAACGACTTCCAGCCCAACACCGTCTGGACCAATGACGGTACCGGCACCTTCACCAACTCCGGACAGGCACTCGGAAACCGCTACAGCCAATCAGTCGCCCTCGGCGACCTCGACGGCGACGGCGACCTCGATGCCATGGTTGCGAACAATGGCACCAACACCGTCTGGACCAACGACGGAAATGGCACCTTCACCAGCTCCGGACAGACACTCGGAAACCGCAACAGCTACTCGGTCACCCTCGGCGACCTCGACGGCGACGGCGACCTCGATGCCATGGTCGCCAACTGCTGCTTCTCGCCCAACACCGTCTGGACCAACGACGGAAACGGCACCTTCACCAGCTCCGGACAGACACTCGGAAACCGCTTCAGCACCTCAGTCGCCCTCGGCGACCTCGACGGCGACGGCGACCTCGATGCCATGGTCGCGAACTCCAACCAGCCCAACACCGTCTGGACAAACCAACCGCTCACAACCGCAACGCTGACCGTGTGCGAGGACGGCGGCTGCGATTTCACGAGCATCCAAGACGCGATCAACGCCGCCGGCTTCGGGGATACGGTTGAGATCCAGGATGGCACCTTCCTTTTGGATGGAGGGATAAACCTCACTGACAAAAGCATCACCCTTCGCGGACGCACTGATCCAGTGACCGGCGAGCCGACAACGATCCTGGACGGATCACTGAATAAATCTAGTGGGTCTGTGATCAATTCACCCACAGACGTCGCGATACCAACATTGGAGAATTTGATCGTCCAGAACTTCACCGTCGACGGGAACTCCTGCAACACGCTTGTTACTTGGTTTAGCGGGGGAGAAATCACCAACTGCGTATTCCGACGGAATCAGATCGATGGAGGTTGCGGCAACGATTTCTTAGTGGGTCTTGGGTTCGTCACAGTCACAAACTGCCGATTCAGTGAGAACATCAGTTACGACGCCTCTATTACCCTCGCCGCCGGTGATACCGAATTGATCAACTGTCTTTTCGATGACAATGAAGTATTTGGTTTTTCAAGCAGCACATTGCAAATCTACAGCAGCGAGTCGGTGTCCGTCAGCGGATGTACATTCAGGTCAAATACTTCAGAGAATTTCGGCGGCGCGGTCGCGGTGCAAAACAGCTCATTCGGGCTTGACCCCCAAGTACCCGTAACTTTTTCCAGCTGTACATTCGAAGACAACCGCGCGTCCCAAGGGGGCGGTGCAGTGTACATCCCTGACTTGATTACTGGCCCCGTATTCCACCAGTGCACGTTCCGGGGGAACCAGGCGCCACGTGGCGGCGCAGTGGAGCAACGGGGAGGCACCCTCTTCGATGACTGCCTCTTCGAGAACAACGCCGCGCAGGTCTCGGGGGCGATCAACGCGACTGATCGCTTCGGGGGCTTGCAGCTGACGGTGTCCAACTCGACGTTCCGTGGCAACCAGGCGGTGCTCGCCGGCGGAGCGATCGGCACCGAAGGCGGGGCGGAGTTCCTGCTTGAGAACAACCTCTTCGAATCCAACCAGGCGCCCCAGGGCGGGGCGATCGTGGTGCAGGAACTGAGCAATCCGACCTGTACCAACAACACCTTCCGGTCAAACGAAGCCACGCTGGGTGCCGGGGTCTACGTCGACGCCAGCTGCCGGATCAGTCTCGACGGCGACCTCTTCGAGGCGAATCGCGCCTACTACGGCGCGGGGGTCCGCAACTTCGGCGGCAGCTGCACCCTGACCGGGGTGACGATGCGTGACAACGTGCTCCTGGACACCCAGAACGTCTTCGACGCCGGATCCGCGATCCTCAACCGGGAAGGCGTCGTCACGGTCAGCGGCTCGACGTTCCAGAACAACTCGGTCGCGGGAAGCACCAACTACTCGATCGCCTCGGTGGAGGGCATCGTCTTCCTGCTCGACAGCGTGGTCTGTGGCACGGACGGCGCGGACCCCACCTTCCAGATCATCGGTGCGTGGGTCGACGAAGGTGGCAACTGCGTCCAGGTGACCTGCAGCGACTGCATCGACAAGTGCCCGGACGACCCGGACAAGACCGAACCCGGCCTCTGTGGCTGCGGCACCCCCGACACCGACGGCGATGGCGACGGCACCCCCGACTGCCTCGACGACTGTCCCGATGACCCCGCGAAGACCGCGCCCGGCCAATGCGGCTGCGGCATACCCGACACCGACGGCGACCAGGACGGCCTCGCCGATTGCGTCGACCCCTGTCCCGCCTGGGCGAACGACTGTTCGGAGGACGGACTGACCTACTTCTTCACCACGACGATCGAGGAGCAGGGCACTACCCTCCAGATGGCTCTGGACGGCGTTCCCAACGGAGGCACGGTGCTGGTCGCCCCGGGTACCTATTCGGGGCCGATCGACTTCGGCGGACGGTCGATCTCCCTGGCCTCCGAACTCGGGGCGGAGCAGACGGTCATCGACGGCAGCGAACTGCTCGACGGGTCGATCGTGTCCTTCCTCGGCGGCGAGGGCCCTGAGACGCTCCTGAGCGGGTTCACTCTCGCCAACGGGACGATCGGCACCCTCTCGTCGGAGGGCGCCATGGTCGGCGGTGCGATCGTCTGTCGCGACAGCTCCCCCACCATTACGGACTGCCGATTCACCGGCAATGCCGCCGACCTTGGGGGTGCGGTCCACTGCTCCGGCGGGACACCGGTGTTCAGCGACTGCGCCTTCGAAGACAACCTGGCCGGGGTCCACGGGGGCGCGATGCTGCTCGCCCGCACCACCGCGATCGTGGAGCGATCCAACTTCACCGGCAACCTGGCCGGGTCCGACGGAGGCGCCATCCACGCCGTGCGTGGGTCACCCCTCCTTCGACAACTCATCATCGGGTCGAACACCGCGACGAACAACGGTGGCGGCGTGAACTACGGCTCGTACGGTGAAGGGCCGCTGCTGGTCAATGGATGCGTCATCACCGGCAACGCCAGCCTCGAGGGGGTCGGTGGCGGCATCCACTTCGAGGAGGTCTCGGTCCTCCCCGTGGTGGTGGGGACCACCGTCTGCGAGAACACTCCGGGGAACCTCGCGGGAGGCGAGTACGTCGATTCCGGTGGCAACACGATCTGCGCCCCCCCCTGTCCCACCGACCTCGACGGGGACGGCACCGTCGACGGCGCGGACCTGACCTTGGTGCTCGCGGACTGGGGCTGCTCGGGCAGCGACTGCATCGGTGACTTCGACGGCAGCGGGGTCGTCAACGGCGCCGACCTCACGATCTTCCTGAGTGCCTGGGGCGACTGCCTCGACTGAACGCGCCCGGACCCGACCCCGTGGATGCCCCGCATCGGTCCCCGGGACCGGCGCTCAGGCCTTGGTGGCGACGGAGGGATCCTCCAGCCAGCGCTCGACGTAGTGGATGTCGAAGTCCGCGGACACGAAGTCCGGGTGGTCCATGAGCCGGCGGTGCAGCGGGATGGTGGTCTTGATCGGCCCCACCTCGAACTCCTCCAGCGCCACCTTCATCCGCGCGATCGCGGTCGCGCGGTCCGGTCCGTGGACGATGAGCTTGCCGATCATCGAGTCGTAGTTCGGGGGGATCCGGTACCCCGCGGTGGCGTGGGAGTCCAGCCGGACCCCCAGTCCCCCGGGGGGACGCCAGCACTCGATCAGGCCCGCCTGGGGCATGAAGCCGCGGTCGGGGTCCTCGGCGTTGATCCGGCACTCGATCGCGTGGCCGTTGACCGAGATCTGGTCCTGGGTGATCGAGAGCGGCTCCCCGGCCGCGACCCGGATCTGCTCGGCGACCACGTCCACCCCGCTGATCAGTTCGCTGACCGGGTGCTCGACCTGGACCCGGGTGTTGACCTCCAGCATGAAGAAGTTCTGCTCGCGGTCCATCAGGAACTCGACGGTGGCGGCCCCGGAGTAGTTGGCCTGGCGGATCAGCTCCGCCGCGGACGCCGCGACCTGGTCCCGGCGCTCGGGGTCCACGTGGGGCGCGGGCGCCTCCTCGATCAGCTTCTGGTGTCGCCGCTGGGTGGTGCAGTCGCGCTCGTAGAGGTGGACCGCGTTGCCGTGGGAGTCCCCGATGCACTGGATCTCGAAGTGACGGGCCTGCTCGAGGAACTTCTCCACGTAGACCCGGCCGTCGCCGAAGGCCGCCTCGGCCTCCTGGCGGGCGGAGATCACCCCGGCCCGGAGTTCCTGCTCGTCGCGGGCGATCCGCATCCCGCGGCCCCCGCCACCGGCGGCCGCCTTCACGATCACCGGATAGCCGATGAGCTCCGCCATCTCCACCGCCTCGTCGAGTTCGTCGATCGCGTCCTCGGTACCGGGGAAGATCGGGGTCCCCGCCTTGCGGGCGAGGTTCTTGCAGGAGACCTTGTCCCCCAGCAGGCCCATCGCCTCCGGGCTCGGCCCGATGAAGGCGAAGCCGCTGTCGCGGCAGACCTCGGCGAACTGCGCGTTCTCCGCGAGGAAGCCGTAGCCGGGATGGATCGCGTCGGAGCTGGTCACCTCCGCGGCGGAGATGATCCGGTCGATCCGCAGGTAGCTGTCGGCGGACGGCGCCTCGCCGATGCAGACCGTCTCGTCGGCGAGCCGCAGCCAGCTGCCGTCGGCGTCGGCCTTGGAATAGACGCACACCGCCTCGATGCCCATCGACTTGGCGGCGCGGATGATCCGAAGCGCGATCTCGCCTCGGTTGGCGATCAGGATCCTGGAGAACATGGTCAGACCTCTGCTTCCTGCAGCCCCGCTGCGGAGCGCGTGCTTCAGCTGGGACGGATGAGGAACATCGGCTCGCCGAACTCGACGGAATCACCGCTGGCAGGGAGCACCTTCTCGACGACGCCGGAGGTCTCCGCCTTGATCTCGTTGAAGATCTTCATCGCCTCCACCAGGCAGACCACCGTCTCCGCGTCGACGGTGTCGCCGACCTTCACGAACGAGGGCTTGTCCGGCGAGGGCGAGGCGTAGAAGGTCCCGACCATGGGGCTCTCGATCGGGGTGAGGTGCTCGTCGACCGCCGGCTCCTCGGCCGCGGCGGGCGCGGCGGGTGCGGCGGCGGGCGCAGCCGGGGCCGCGGCGGGCGCGGCGACCGGGGCGGCCACCTGCTGCACCGGGGCCACCACCTGCGGGGCCTGCTGGGGGCCGGGCCGGCGAAGGGTCACGGTTTCCTGTTCGTCTCGAAGATCCAGCTCGGTGAGGTCGTTGGCGACCATCAACCGGACCAGTTCCTTCAACTTGCGGATATCGATCATGGCGCTCCAACTGGTAGGGGTCCGGGGTCCTCGGGCGTCGTCGCCCGAATCGCGGGGGACCGCGGCAGTGTAGCAAATCAGGCGGTCGTGGTCCGATCGGGAGCGATCGTGCCGGGATCGGCCGTGAACGTGATCGCTCGAATTCGCTAGAAGGCGTCGCGCTCGGGACGCAGGCCGACCGGCGGATCGAGGAGTTCCTTCAGCACGATCGCCCGGCGCAACTGCCGGCGATCGGCCAGCCATCCGTCCGCGGGACGAAGCCCGCCGACGGCCTTCCGGGTGGCCCGGCGTGCCTGCATCGGGGTGAAGTCGGACCCCGACGCCTCGGTGGCCGGGGCGGCGTCGGTGGCGGCGTCGGTGATCAGCGATTCCGCGTAGATCGAGGCCTGGGGGACGCGTCCACCGGCCGCGGGGGCGGCGGGTCGGGTGCCGGGCGTGGTGGGCGTGGTGGGCCGGGCGGTGGTCGGCCGCGTGGCTCCTCGGTCCGGGGTGGGCGGGGGCGGCGGGGTCGTCGAGCGCAGCGCGGCGGTCGGGGACGCGGGTGGGGTCGGTTGCCCCATCGCCTTGCTCGCGATCGAACGCAGCTGCGCCAGCTGCTCGCGTCGACGGGCCAGCTTCTCGTCGAGGAGGGCGGACGCGCCGGTGGCCCGGGCGACGGGCTTCGCGGTCCGGGCCCGCTCGGGCGCGGGGGACGTCGGGCCGGGGTCCCGGGTGCCGGGCTGGCGGGGTCGTTCCTGGGCGGCGCGGACCGGGACGTCGTCCCGGCCGGCGGTGGCGGACTCGGGCTTCCCTCCGGCCTTGGACCCGGTCTTCCCGGCCTTCGGGTCCTCCCCGGCGAGCAGCGCCGCGGCCTTGTCGCGCTTCTTCTTGATCGCAGTGGCCACCGCTGCGATGCCCTGGACCAGAATCACCAGCACGAAGATCAGTTCGCCCATGCAAACAGTCTAGCCGATCCGATCCCTCAGGGCCCCTCGGTGACGGGAATCGATCGCCCGGTCCGGGTCTGCAGCAGTTCGAAGCCGACGTGGTAGGCGGCCTCGAGCACCTCCGGCCGCAGGACCTCGGCCGCGGGGCCGTGGGCCGCGAGTCCCTCGCCCGAGAGCAGGAGGACGTCCTCGGCGAGCCCCCCCGCGAGCCCGAGGTCATGGATCGAGACCAGCACCGTCCCCCCCTGCCCGACGCGCTCGCGCAGCATCCGCGCGAAGACCAGGGACCACCGGGGGTCGAGGGCCGCGAACGGTTCGTCGAGGAGCAGGACCCCGTCGGCGGGGCACTGCAGGAGCAGGCGAGCGAAGGCGACGCGCTGCGCCTGCCCGGTGGAGAGGGATCCGACGCTGCGCCGGAGCAGTGGTCCGAGCTCGAGCGCCTCGACCACCTGCGCCCGGGTCCCGCCATCCGGGGTCACGCCATCCCGGGATCCGGTGGAGATCGCGAGCTCGAGGACGTGGGCGACGGTGAAGCCGGTGGCGCACTCGAATCGCTGCGACATGAACGCGCGTCGGCCGGAGAGCTCCCGCAGGTTCCAGTCGGGAAGGGGGCGGTCGGCGAGCCGCACCCGGCCGCGTGTCGGGACCAGCAGGCCCGCGGCCAGGCGGAGCAGGGTGGTCTTGCCCACCGCGTTCGGGCCGCAGACCACGGTGAGCGATCCCCCCGCGACCTCGACCTCGAGGTCCCGGAACACCGCGCCGCCGCCGTAGTCGTGGGTGACCTGCTCGAACCGGATCATCGCGTCCACCCCCGGTTCGTGCACAGCAGCCAGAGGAAGCAGGGCCCGCCGAGCAGGGCGGTGAGCACCCCCACGTGCAGTCGCCCGCCGCCGAGGTCGATGAACTGGCGCACCGCTTCGGCGCCCAGGAGCATGGCGATGCCCGCGAGACAGGTCGCGGGAACCAGCACCCGATGCGCGGGGCCGACCAGGACCCGCGCGAGGTGCGGGGCCAGCAGGCCCACGAAGCCGATCGGACCGACCAGGGCCACCGCGGCCGCGGTGAGCGCCCCGGCCCCGAGGAAGAGCGCGACCCGGAGTGCCGGGAGGTTCAACCCGCTGGTGCGGGCCTCGTCCGGTCCCAGGCAGGAGAGGTCGATCCAGCGCGCGCCGAGGGTCGCCACCACCGTCGCGGTCGCGGCGCCCACCAGGCAGGTGAGGAGGACCCCCGAGGCGGGCGCCTCCGGGATGCGTCCCATCATCCAGTCGATGAAGTCCCCCCGCAGTCCGTGGGGCACCACGTCCTGGACCGCCATCGAGAGCGCCCCGGCGAGCGAGGCGACGATCACCCCGACCAGCAGCAGGCGCAGCGGTTCGAGCACCCCCTGTTCGCGACCGAGCAGCCAGGTGATCGAGAGGGCCCCCACCGCCCCGAGGGCCGCGGGCACCACCAGCCCACCGCCGGAGGGGGCCGCGACCCCGGCCAGGGAGGCCCCGGCGAGGGCGATCATCACCCCGAGCCCCGCCCCGCTCGAGAGTCCGAGGATCCAGGGGGAGGCGAGCGGGTTGCGCAGGAGCACCTGCAGGAAGAGCCCCGAGAGCCCGAGGCTCCAGCCGGCGGCGATCGCGGAGGCGGCGGCGCCGATTCGCAGGGGACGCACCGCGTCCTCCGGCCAGCCCAGCACCAGCTGCCAGCCGCCGGACTCCAGCGGGACCCGTCCCACCGCCAGTCGCAGCAGCAGGAAGCCCACGCAGGCCACCAGCAGCACCAGCAATCCGAAGAGTGCCCGAGGGGTCATGGGGTGGCTCCCGCTTCGGGCGTCACGTCGCAGCCGAACGCCGCGCGCAGTCCACGCACCCCGTCGACCAGCCGGGTGCCCGGCACCAGGAGCGCCCCGTCCTCGAGCACCACCACCCGCGGCTGCCGACCCGCGTCCGCGAGCCGGCGCTCGATCAGGTCGCCTCGGTCGCGGTCCCCGAGCACCAGCAGGGTGTCCGGGTCGAGGATCGCGAGGTCCTCGAGCGAGAGTTCCGGGTAGCCCGGGCGGGTGATCGCGTTGGTGCCGCCGAGTCGGCGGAGGACGTCGTCGAGGTAGGTCCCGCTCCCGAACGCCGCGGGGGGATCGACGCCGTAGAGGACCACCAGCTCCCCCGCCTCGGCGAGCGCCGGGCAGGGTGCGTCCAGCTGCCCGCGGGCGTCCGCCTCCCACGCGATCCGGGCGGCCTCGAGGGGGCGGGGGTCCGCGCCGGCCGCCACCAGCAGCGGGACCAGGTCCCGCACCATGCCTTCCACGTCCCGGAGTCGATTGATCCGCCAGGTGCCGATCGACCACCCCCGCTGTTCGGCCATCGCCCGGAGCGCGGGATCGACCCCGCTGGCGGCGGGCTGGATCAGCAGGAGGTCCGGTCGGACCGCGATGATCCGTTCGAGCTCCGGGTCCAGGAGGTCGCCGACCACCGGGACCGCGTCCACCTCCTCGGGAGCGAAGGGGGTGCGTCCGACCAGGAGGTCCCTCGCCCCGAGGTCGATCAGGGCCTGGGTCAGCGCGGGCGACAGGGACACCACGCGAGGGGACGTCGACGCCTTGGAAGCGGGTCGAGCGGGGTCGACCGGCCCGCGGTCGCAGGCGACGAGGACCACCAGCATCGACGCGAGGGCGAGGACGAAGCGCGGGAGTCGGGTGCTGGCCGGGGTGGCGGGCGGCATGGTTGCTGATCCTACGCCCTCCCCGTGCCCGGTGCAGGTACACTGCGGGCACCACGGCAAGGAGGCCGCCATGCTCAAGACGTTTCGCCGAATGTTCTTCCTGGACACCCCCGTCGAACTCGAGGTCCGGCCGGAGGCGGACGCCGCGACCGCGGTGGTGACCCCTCCCCCCTCGAGCCCCGAGGCGGACGCCCCCCTCGAGGCGCCCGCGCTGAATCCCGCCGAGGCCCAGCTGATCTCGCAACTGGCGCGACTGGAACCCCTGGCCGGGAACGTGGTCGATCGCCTGGAGCACCTCGACGGCTCCGAGCGAGCGGTGGCGAGCGCGATCGAGGCGTTCCACGAGCAGGCCGGGCGCCGGGAGGTCGCGCTGCGGGAGGCGATCGAGGGGCTTCGGGAATCCGGTGAACGGCACCACGCCTTGATGGGCGCCCTGCAGGGGCAGCTGGAGGAGGTCCGCAGCGCGCACCAGGCGCTGGCGGACGAGCTGCGCGGCGTCGGGGCGGACTTCCAGGAGCTCACCGCGCTCCAGAAGGCCAACGTCCGCAACGGGCGCGACCTGGTGGAGGCGCTGCAACGCCACACCGACCGGACCGACGAGCAGATGAAGCTGCTGGGCGGGGTCGGGATCGCGATGGTCATCGCCGCGGGCATGCTGCTGGTGGCCGCGGTGGTGGTGGTCCTGGTGGCGAGCTGAGTCAGCCGGTGGCGACCGGGCGGGCGAGCCGCTGGTAGGCGGCGCAGCGTTCGACGAGTTCGGCATGGGTGCCCTGGTCGACGATCCGGCCGGCGTCCATGACCACGATCCGGTCCGCGGCCATGATGGTGGCCATGCGGTGGGCGATCGCGAGCACGGTTCGGCCCGCCGCGAATCGACGGACCGACTCGTTGATGAGGTCCTGGCTTTCCGCGTCGATCGCGCTGGTCGCCTCGTCGAGCACCAGGATCGCGGGATCGCGCAGCATCGCGCGCGCGATCGCGAGTCGCTGGCGCTGCCCGCCGGAGAGGTTGGCCCCGAACTCCCCGACCGGGGCGTCGTAGCCGCCGGGCAGCTCGTCGATGAAGGCGTCGGCGTGGGCGAGCCGGGCGGCGTCGCGGACCGCCTCGAGCCCGACCCCGCGCAGGCCCAGCCGGATGTTGTCCGCGATGGTCCCCTGGATGATGAACGGCTCCTGGGTGACCACCCCGATCTGTCGACGCAGGCTGCGGAGGTCCACGGTCTCGAGGTCCACCCCATCGATCAGCACCCGTCCCCGGTCCGGGCGGAGCAGGCCGGGGAGCACCGACAGGAGGGTGGTCTTCCCGCAGCCGTTGGCCCCGACGAAGGCCACGGTCGTACCGTGGGGCACCTCGAGGGAGACCTCGTCGACCGCGGGCTGGGCGGCCCCGGGGTAGCGCACCGAGATCGCCTGGAACTCGATCGAGCGTGCATGCCGCGGCAGCCTGGCGAGGCGCACCCCGGGGCGGCGTTCCCGCGGCTCGCCGAGGACCTCCATGAGGCGGTCCGCGGGCGCCGCGGAGGCCTGGATGTCGTTGACCAGGTTCGCCAGCGGCCGCAGCGACGCGCCGGCCACCCCGAGGGAGGCGAGCGCGAGGATGAATCGGTCGATGTCCATGCTCCCGTCGATGATCTGCCCGGAGGCGACCCCCGCCAGCAGCAGCACGCTGAGGACCGCCATCGTCTCCACCAGCGGACTGGAGATCGCGCGGGCGGTGCGGATGCGGAGGTCCTGGCCGAGGACCGTGCGGTTGATGCGGGCGAAGCGCCCGAGGGCCTCGCGTTCCGCGCTGGCGGTCTTGATCGCGCGCAGGCCCTGGATCGACTCGGAGGAGAGCTGCAGGAGGTTGGCCTGGGCGTCGAGGCTGCCGCGGGCGCCGCGACGGATGCGCTTGCCGAACTTCCGAAGGGTGATCGCGATGATCGGGCCGAGCACCACCGCGATGATCGTGAGCCGCCAGTCGACGATCACCGCGACCAGGAACGAGGCAAGGCCCTTGGTGACCTGGGCGACCGCCTTGCCGAGCAGGGTGTTGAAACCGTTCTGCAGGGCCTGGGCGTCCTTGTTGATCCGGCTGACCAGCTCCGAGGGACCGAACCGGAAGACGGTGGCGAGGGGCATCTCGACCGCGTGCCGGAAGGCGTCCAGCCGGATGCGGGCGATGGTGACGATCGCCATGGTCTGCGAGCAGAACTGGTGGCCGAAGTTCGCCAGCGCGCCGAGGACGGTGAGGACCCCCACCCCGACCAGCACCAGCACCACCCCCTCCAGGGGATCGGTGGGCAGCCGGTCGACCAGGGCCTCGGGGACCTGGATGAGGGGACCGCCCGCGTTGAAGCCCTCGGCGATCGTCCGCAGCGAGCCGCCGTCCTCCCCGAGGATCACCTTGAGGATCGGGGCCAGGCCCAGCAGGCCGACCCCCAGCCCCGCCGCGGACAGCACCGCGAAGACCAGGGTGAGCAGCAGGAGCCCGCGGGCGCGGACCAGCTGTTTGGAGAAGTGCCAGAAGGAACTCATGAGGTCACCAGTATCGGCGATTCACCCGGTTCGCGCCCATCAACCGCCCACCAGGCGCGCTCGATCGCTCCAGAAGCCGGGATAGCTCTTCCCCACGCACCCCGGATCCTCGATCACGACCCCCTCCCGGACCAGGCCCAGGATCCCGAACGCCATCGCGATCCGGTGGTCGTTCCAGGTCCGGACCCGGATCGGGCCGGGGACGATGGTGGCGGGATCGACCTCGATCGCGTCGGGATGCTCCCGCACCGTGCACCCGGTGCGGGCGAGTTCCGCGGCGAGCGCGTGGATGCGATCGGTCTCCTTGACCCGCAGGGTGTGCAGGCCGTCGATCCTCGAGGGGCCCTCCGCCCGCGCGCAGGCGACCGCGAGCATCACCGCGGCGTCGGGGCAGGCCTCCGCGTCGAGTCGGGTGCCCTCGAGCCGGTCCGGGCCGGTGACGGTGATCGAATCGTCGTCCCGGTCGACGATCGCGCCCAGTCGGGCGAGGAGCGCCAGCGCCTCGAGGTCCGGTTGCCGGCTGTCCCGCGGGATCGCGATCCGCATGCGCGCCCCGGGCACCATCGCGGCCGCGGCCCACCAGTAGATCGCGGAGCTCGCGTCCGGTTCGATCGCGAGGTCGAACGCGGCCGGCGCCCCGGGCTCGACCGTGAGGTGGTCGGGTCCCGTCCGGTGGCAGGCGACGCCCAGTCGTTGAAGCAGCTGGAGGGTGAGTTCGACGTAGGTGCGGCTGGTCGGCGGCTCGCGGAAGACGACGGTGATCCCCTCGCGGGTCCACGGCGCGACCAGGAGCAGCGCGGAGATGAACTGGCTGGAGGCGGTGCGTCCCACCTCCAGGCGACCCCCGGTCGCGGGGGACCACGGCTCGATCCGGACCGGGAGGGCCTCGGGTCGGCCGGTCCCGGCGAGCGACACCCCCAGGCGGCGAAGCAGCTCGATCCCCTCCTCGACCGGTCGTTCGCGCATGCGGGGGCTGCCGTCGACGGTCACCGGTGCGTCCGCCAGCGCCCCCGCGGCGAGCATGAAGCGGGTGGGCGTCCCCCCGTCGCCGAGGTCGAGGGTGCCCCCACGGGGGAAGCGGCCGCCGACGCCCTCGACCGACCACGTCCCGTCCCGTTCGGTGACGACCGCCCCGAGGGCCGCCAGCGCGTCGCGCAGGCCGTCGGTGTCCGCGGAACGGAGGGGGCCCCGAAGCCTCGATCGCCCCGTCGCCAGCGCGGCGAGGACCAGGGCCCGGTTGGTGAGGCTCTTGGAACCGGGGGGCGCGAGTCGGAGGTCGAACGGCCCCTCGAGGACCTCGAGTGCCATCAGCTCGGGCTCCGGGGGGGAGTGACTGATGCCTACTCCTCCTTGCGGAAGACCGCGACCACGTCCTCGACCGGGATCACGAACAGGCGGTTGTCGCCCTCGAAGTCCACCGGGACGCCGTGCTTGGGGTTGAAGAGCACCCGGTCGTACTGCTTGATCGGGTAGTCCTCGTCCCGCTCGATCTGGGCGCTGATCGCGACCACCCGTCCGGTGAGGGTCGGGATCTCGATCTTGTCGGGCAGGTGGATCCCCACCTTGGTGACCTTCTTGTCCTGGTCCTTGCGGAGGAGGATCCGCATCCCGATCGGTTCGACGACCTCGATCGTCTGCTTGCTGGCGGGCTGGCGTGGCATGGGGGTCATTCTAGGCGATCCAAATGGCGAAGGAAACCACGGGGAACTCCAGTCCTGCTACAACATCCCCATGCACGAGGCACTCACCCGGTTGATTCGAGACGTCCCCGACTTCCCCAAGCCGGGCATCGTCTTCAAGGACATCACCCCGCTGCTCGCGGATCCCGGGGGACTCTCCCTCGCGGTGGAGTTGATGGCGAACCCCTGGCGGGACCAGCGCCCGGACCTGGTGATCGGCGCGGAGAGTCGCGGGTTCATCTTCGGCACCGCGGCGGCCCAGGCGCTCAGCTGCGGCTTCGTCCCGGTGCGCAAGCCCGGCAAGCTGCCGGGGGCGACCACCTCGGTGCGCTACGAACTGGAGTACGGGACCGACGAGCTGCAGATCCACACCGACGCGATCCGGCCGGGGCAGAAGGTCCTGCTGGTGGACGACCTGATCGCGACCGGGGGGACCGCGAAGGCCGCGTGCGAGCTGGTGACCAAGCTGGGCGGCGAGGTCCTGGGGCTCACGGTGCTGATCGAACTGGAAGGCCTGGGCGGTCGGGCGCGGCTGGACCCGGTCGGGGTGGAATCGCTGATCCGCTACTAGCCTCCCGCCCCCGCCACCGCACCGCGCCGCGGCGGGGTCAGCCGAGGAACCCGTGCTGGTCGAGGACCCACGCCCAGTTCGCGAGGACCAGCCCCCCCACCACCACCGCCACCACCGTCCACCCGCGGGTGGAGCAGTGCAGTCGCAGGGTGCGGCCGGTGGCCAGGCGCAGGAGGAGCGCGAGGACCAGGAGCGAGCCCCCGAGGAACACCATCGGGTTGTGGACGAAGGCGGCGACCGGGTCGAGCCCCAGCGCGGCCTTGACCGAGCGGGTGGACCCGCAGCCCGGGCAGGGCACCCCGGTGGCGGCGCGAAGGCCGCAGAGGGTGCGGACCTCGCCGTCGGCGGGCGGTTCCGCGAACAGCAGCCAGGCCTCCCAGCCGAGCAGGATCGCCGCGTAGAGCGCGATCGCGATCCAGGTCCCGGAATGCAGCCGGGGAATGCGGGTGGCGGGTTCGATCGAGAGCCCTCGCCGGGGCGCCGGCGGTGGCGTGGTCATCGGGGCGTCAGCAGTCCGCTGGCCGGGGAGGTCGCGGTGTCGCTGATGATGCCGCCGTCGACGTAGAGCACGAAGAAGATCAGGACGATCGCCTGGACCGCGACCCCGACCATCCCCAGGGTCATGCCGAGCCGGGTGAGCCCGCGGCCGGCGTCGTCGACCTCGCCGGTGTCCATGCGCGCGAGGTCGCCCTTCGCGAGGACGAACGCCGCGAGTCCGAAGAGGAAGCATGCGGAACCGAGGATCCCCATCATGACGATCAGGGTGCCGCGATGCGGGTCGGTGGTGCCGGAGGGATCGGGCGAGGGTGCGTCGGCGTGCATGGTCTGGAAACTCCGGGAAGTTCGCTTCGTGACGGGCCGGGCGGCCGGGGAGGGCGGTAATTCAGCGGAAAACCGGGTTCGGTTGCTGAGCGTCTTGCGAGCAGGATACAATGATCTCCTTACCAGCGCGCCACCTGCGCAGAGGAATCGACACATGGAACCCACCGCCACCACCGCCGCCTCGACGTCCGCCTCCGACACCCACGACCACCTGCAGCTGGTGGACGTGGACCACGTCCGCTTCTGCGTGGGCAACGCCAAGCAGGCGGCCTTCTTCTACGCGATGGCCTTCGGGTTCCAGGTCCGCCAGTTCTCGGATCTGACCACCGGCGACCGCCAGATGGCCCGCTACTTCCTCGAGCAGGGGAACATCCGCTTCATCCTCGAGACCCCCCTGCAGCCGGACCACCCCGCGACCGAGGAGCTGCGACGGTACGGGGACGGGATCAAGGACGTCGCCTTCAACGTGCAGGACGCGGAGAAGGCCTACGAGCGCGCGGTGTCCAACGGGGCGGAGTCCGCCCACGAGCCGCAGACCTTCTCCGACGCCGACGGCGCGGTGACCACCGCCTCGATCAAGACCTACGGCCGGGCGGTGCACACCTTCGTGAGCCGGACCGGCGAGTACTCCCTCAAGAAGCTTCGCCACGACGGGCTCTTCCTCCCGGGCTGGCAGCGGATGGACTTCACCTTCAACGAGTACAACCGGAAGCACCCCTGCGGCCTCAAGTTCGTCGACCACTGCGTCGGCAACGTCGAGGAGGGCAGGATGAACCACTGGGTGGACTGGTACGAGAACGTCCTCGAGTTCAAGATGTTCAAGCACTTCGACGACGCGGACATCTCCACCGAGCACTCCGCGCTGATGTCGAAGGTGATGGCCTCCGGCAACCACCTGATCAAGATGCCGATCAACGAGCCCGCCGAGGGCCTCAAGAAGAGCCAGATCCAGGAGTACCTCGAGTGGCACTCCGACACCCCGGGCGTCCAGCACCTGGCGCTGCGCACCGACGACGAGCTCGCCTCGGTCGCGGAGCTGCGCCGCCGCGGCGTCGACTTCCTCCAGCTCCCCGACACCTACTACGAGATGGTGTGGGACCGGGTGAACGCGATGCT
>PKCS01000040.1 GCA_002862305.1 Phycisphaerae bacterium
AGGGAGGGTGTTTTACTACGAACGATTCGTAAAAAATTGTTCGGAGTAGTCGCACTGTGGGCAGTCGAACCAAAAGTCTCGACCAGACTTACGGATCTTTCCGCGTTGTTTGGGTGCCGATGGGCACTCAAGATCAATGCCCGTGGCGCCCCCGCAGGCTTGGCATTTGAAGTAATAGCCATACCTGCCGTACTGGATCTGCAGGCTCTCACGCGTTTTGCCGCAGTGTTTGCAGGCGGGGCTGGTCCTGCTCGCCAAAATGCCGGTGAGCCCCGGGTCATGAGTCTTCTTGGATGTTCCCGTGGCTTGTTCGGCGGGATTCCTCGGTAGACGTGAGGCTGCAGCGGACTTCTTACTGTGTGACTGATCGGCCGGTTGTGGGGGTGGCGGAGGTGGAAGAGATGGAGGGGTAGATGATGTTGTTGGTGGTGGTGGCGGCGGTGTAGAGCCAGCCGTGTCTGGTGCACCATGGTGAGTGCCTGGTGGTTCCACGTGTTGCTCAAGCAGGAAGTTCACCATGGTGGCCAGCCGGTCTGCATTGAGTTCAAATACCCCCGCGTCGTCCATGGAGTTCTTCTTGTCTACCAAACTTTTTCGAATCAGGCCGGTCAGGCCTCGCCCCTTGGCGTGGTAGGTCACGATTTCCTTAACTCGACTTGCGATCTGGTCCGCTTTGAGCAGCTCAGCTGGCCGCTTGCCCTGATGTTTGATGATGCCGCGGTCACTGATTGCAACCAAGATGTCCACTGGGAAGGTATGGAAATTGAATTGCAGCACCTTTAATCCGAGGAGCTTTGGCAGAAGCTGCTCACGATGTGCCTGAAGCAGTTTTCTGAGAAGATCGCCTTGGCGTTTGGCTTGTTCGATCGGTGACGGCATGCCCTGACGCTTGCCTTCGTAGGTGCGAGTAAACTCGCCTTGCCGATTGACAGAAATCGTGCTTGAGACGGACTTACTTTCGATGATCACCAGCCCCGACGGGTGCAGGACCAAATGGTCCATCTGGGCGACTTCGTTCTCATGAATCACACGGAGATCATTGAAGATGAATACGTCCTTCGTGTCGCCAAAGGAACGGTTCAGGTAGTGGGCAAGCTGCTTCTCAGCAGCGATACCCGCAGCTTCTAAGCGATTGCGTGGGGTCCGTTCAATTCGTGACTTAGCGAGCATCAGCTTGTGGCATCCTCTAACGTATGCGGTCAGTATTTTAAGTACTTTTCGACCGATGGTGGGATCCGAATCAGTGCCGGCGTGGGTGTTCGATCCGGACCCCACATCCCCGCTCAGGTCCCTATCTACCACCTTGTCCGGCCAGTTACTTTCCAGCCTTCCGCCAATCTGGTGGTGGAGATCCCCCTGGTCACCCCCTGTGCCGATATCCTTTGCGTGTGCCGCCTTTTTCTGAGCAACGCATGCATCGTGTTTGGATCGACCAGGGTCTGACCGGCGGTCTTTTTCTCGCCCTCTCCCTCCTCCTCCCCGGCTGCCTGGTCGGCCCCGACTACGAGACCCCCGACACCACCGTCCCGGATTCCTGGCACGTCGCGGTCGTCGAGGGGATCGAGCGCTCCGAGGAACCGGTGGGGGCCTGGTGGGAACGGTTCGACGACCCCACCCTCTCGGAACTGATCAGCCTCGCGGAACGGCGCAACTACGACCTGCGCATCGCCACCAGCTCGATCACCCAGGCCCGCTCCCAGTACGGCATCGCCGCCTCCGACCTCTTCCCCCAGCTCGCGATCAATCCCGCCGCCGACTTCACCGACGGCTACGCCCAGCCCGCGGTCGGACTCGCGGAGTACAACAACCAGGACGCCACCAACGCCTACCAGTTCACCATGGACCTCGCCTGGGAAGTCGACGTCTGGGGCAAGATCCGACGCTCGATGGAATCCAGCATGGCCACCCTCGAGGCGGAGATCGAGGCCTGGCGGGACCTCCTGATCACCATCCGGGCCGAGGTGGCGCTCTCCTACATAGAGGTTCGCTCCTACCAGATGCAGATCGGGGCGGTCGAACGCTCGATCGAGGCCGCCCGCCGCATCCTCGACCTGGTCGCGCAGGGCTACCAGCGCGGCGAGTTCAGCCGCATCCAGTACGCCACCGCCCAGGCCGACCTCGCCGCCGTCGAGTCCACCCTGCCCCCGCTCGAGGAGGCGCTCGCCACCAGCCTGAACCGACTCAGCGTGCTGGTGGGGGAGTACCCCGGCCCCCTGCGTGAACGACTCGCGGCCGCGGAGGCGGTCCCGGTCCCGCCCGCCACGATCACCGTGGGGGTCCCCGCCGACGTCATCCGCCAGCGGCCCGACGTCCGCGAGGCGGAACGCCAGCTCGCCGCGGCCAGCGCCCTGATCGGGGTCGCGGAGGCCGCGCTCTACCCCGCCCTCCAGATCAACGGGGCGGGGGGGTTCTCCAACCAGCAGGTGTCGAACCTCTTCGACGGCTCGCAGCTCGGGGGGATCCTCGGGGTGAGCTTCAACTGGCCGATCTTCACCGCCGGTCGCCTGGAGTCGATCGTCGACCTCCGCACCGAACAGACCGCGGCCGCGCTCGCCAACTACGAGTCCACCCTGCTCGCCGCGGTGGAGGACGTCGAGAACGCGATGATCAGCTACCTCGAGTCGCGCCTGGAACGCGCCAGCATGATGGAGGTCCTGCGCGCCTACGAGGAGGTGCTCATGCTCGGGGTGGAACGCTACGCCACCGGGATCGACGACCTGGAGACCCTGCTCGACACCGAACAACAGCTGTTCTCCGCCCTGCAGTCGCTCGCGGTGGTCGACGGGCAGGTCAGTTCCAACGCGGTCCTGCTCTACAAGGCGCTCGGCGGGGGCTGGCGCCTGGTCCCCGAAGGCACCACCGGCGCCGAGGTCCTGCGCGAGCAGGACGAGTTCACCAACGAGGAGACGAGTTCCTGATGCGCCCGCTTCACCACCATCGACACCATCGCCTCCCCCGATACCGTCCGGGGTCCGGACGCGACGGGGTCCCCGCGTTCGCCGCGGGGCCCGCGCTTGCCCTCCTGCCCACCTTGCTGCCTGCCCTGCTGCTGGCCGGATGCGGTGGGGGGTCCTCCGCCAAGACCGCCGACCAGGACCCGCCCGTCCCGGTGACCGCGGTCGCCGCCGAGACCCGGACCATCCCCGACATCCGGCACTACCCCGGCAACACCCAGGCGATCCGGCAGGCGATGGTGGTCGCCCGCATCGAGGGCTACCTCGAACAGCGCCTCTTCGAGGAAGGCACCGACGTCGACACCGGGGACCTCCTCTTCATCATCGAGCAGCCGCCCTACGAGGCCGCGGTCCTCGCGGCCCGCGGCGCGCTCGCGGAGGCCCGCGCCCAGCGCGCCTACGCCTTCATCGAGTTCGAGCGCAACGAGCCGCTGGTGGTCTCCGGGGCGATCTCCGCCTCCGACTGGGACCTCATCGTCGCCAACCTCGAGGTCGCCGACGCCGCGGTGGCGGTCGCGGAGGCCAACCTGGTCCAGGCCGAAATCGACTTCTCCTACACCGAGGTGCGTGCGCCCTACCCGGGTCGGATGGGACAGCGCTTCGTGGACGTCGGGAACCTGGTCGGCCCGGGCGACCACGAGAACCTCGCGGAACTGGTGGTCATGGACCCGATGCGGGTGGTCTTCGAACCCGCCGCCACCGAGACCGCGGACTTCCTCGAGGCCTGGCAGGGAGGGCGTCGGGAGGTGCCGGTCACCGTCGAGTTCACCAGCACCGACACCACGCCGAAGGGACGGCGGTCGGTCACCCTGCAGGGGACCCTGGACCTCGTGAACAACACCGCCGACACCGGGACCTCGACCTTCCTGGCCCGCGCGCAGTTCCCGAACCCCGGCGGGACCGTGCTCCCCGGGACCTACGCCTCGGTGAGCGTGACCGTGGGCAGCCTCGGGTCCTGCGTGGTGGTCCCCGACCAGGCGATCTACCGCGACCCCCAGTACCAGTACGTCTGGAAGGTCGACGGCGACGTGATCAAGCGGATGAACGTCACCACCGGACCGCTGTACCAGGGACTCCGGGTGGTCAGCGGACTCAAGGCCGGCACCGCGGTGGTGGCCGCCGCCCAGCCGCTCAAGCTCCGCGAAGGCACCAAGGTGACCGCGAAGACCGAGACCATCGACGCCTGGGCCGCGGCCCGCGCGAAGGAGACGCGCGCGACCGAACAGGCGACGGGCGACGACGCGAAGGGAGCCGGCACCGGTGGCTGATTCCCGGAGACACCCCCGAGGGAGGCGGCGCGGATGACGAGGTTCTTCATCGCCCGACCGATCTTCGCCTGCTCGATCGCCCTCCTGATGGTGGTCGCGGGGGTGGTGTCGATCCTGACCCTGCCGATCACCCAGTACCCGCCGATCGTCCCCGGCACCGTCTTCGTCGAGAGCTCCTTCCCCGGCGCGAGCGCGGAGGTCACCTCCGCCACCGTGACCACCCCGATCGAGCAGCAGGTCAACGGGGTCGACGGCATGATCTACATGTCGAGCAACTCCACCACCAACGGCACCAGCAACATCACCGTGACCTTCGAGGTCGGCTACCCCACCGACATCGGCGCGGTGGGGGTGCTCAACCGGGTGCAGACCGCGCTGTCCCAGCTCCCCGACGTGACCCAGAAGATCGGCATCACCATCCGCCAGTCCTCCCCGGACATCACCGTGGTGCTGAACCTGCGGGACACCACCGGCAACTACGACAACGAGTTCCTCGGCAACTGGATGCAGATCAACATGATCGATCCGCTGTACCGGATCCCCCAGATCGGCCTGGTGAACAACGTGGGGGAGCTGACCTACTCGATCCGGATCTGGCTCGACGAGTCGAAGATGTCCGCGATGGGGATCGCGGTCGAGGAGGTGATCGACGCGGTCGAGGCCCAGAACATCGACAGCTCCCTGGGGCTGATCGGCGCGCCCCCGCTCCCCGGGGAAGTGGCCTTCCAGTACCAGCTCAACGCACTGGGCCAGCTCCCGGAACCCGAGATGTTCGAGGAGATCGTGGTCCGGGTGGGCGAGGACGGCCAGGTGGTGCAGGTCAAGGACATCGGGCGCGCGGAACTCGGCGCCGCGGACTACCAGACCCTCAGCAAGCTCAACGGCGAGCCCACCGCCACCGCGCTGATCTACCAGCGACCGGGCACCAACGCCCTGGAGCTCTCCAACAACATCATCGAGCTCATCGACCAGCTGGAGCCCCGGCTGCCCGAGGGCATCACCATCGACATCACCCACAACAACAACGACTTCATCGTCGCCAGCATGCAGGAGCTGGTCTGGACCCTGCTGGAGGCGATCGGCCTGGTGGTGCTGGTGGTCTTCGTGTTCCTCCAGAGCTGGCGAACCACCCTGATCCCGGTGATCGCGATCCCGGTCTCGCTGGTGGGGACCTTCGCGATCCTCACCCTCTTCGGCTTCTCGATCAACACCCTCAGCCTGCTGGGACTGGTGCTCGCGGTGGGGCTGGTGGTGGACGACGCGATCGTGGTGGTGGAGAACGTGGAGCGGCAGCTGGAGGACGGGCTGGACCGCGTCGCCGCGGCGGTGCAGGCGATGAAGGAGGTCACCCCCCCGATCGTCGCGACCACCGCGGTGCTGATGGCGGTCTTCGTGCCCAGCGCCTTCAGCCCCGGCCTGACCGGCCAGATGTACAACCAGTTCGCGCTGACCATCGCCTTCTCGGTGCTGCTCTCCGCGTTCAATTCCCTCAGCCTCTCCCCGGCCCTCGCCGCGGTCTTCCTCAAGCCGACCGCCCGCAAGGACCGCTTCGCCCCCTTCCGCTGGTTCAACCGGGGGTTCGACGCCCTCGCCGACGGGTACAGCCGCCTGGTCGGGTTCCTCTCCCGGCGGCTGGTCTGGCTGGTGATGGTCGTCTTCGCCGCGCTGCTGGGACTGACCTGGGAGCGGCTGAGCGCGATGGACACCGGGTTCATCCCCAACGAGGACCAGGGCTACTTCTTCATGACCGTGGAGCTGCCGGGCGGCGCCTCCCTGGAACGGACCGAGGAGGCCTGCCGGGAGGTCGCGGCGATCCTCCGCAAGAACCCCAACGTGGTGTGGACCAACGCGATCTCCGGGATGAACTTCATCGACACCTACGCGGAGACCTGCTCGGGCTTCATCGTGACCATCCTCAAGCCGTGGTCGGAACGCACCACCCCCGAATCGCAGATCCCCGGGCTCTTCGACGTCCTGATGAAGGACCTCGCCTCCTACGAGAAGGCGACCTGCATCCCCCTCAACCCGCCCCCGATCCCGGGGCTGGGCTCGGTGGGGGGCTTCGAGTTCGAGGTCCTCGACTACATGGACAAGGGGAACGACGAGCTGGTCCGGATCACCAACCAGCTGCTGGACGCCGCGGAGAAGCGACCCGAGCTCACCGGCATGGTCACCGACGTGCGCAACGACATCCCCCAGCTCTACCTCGACATCGACCGGCTGGAGGCCCAGCGCCTGGGCCTGGACCTCAGCGACGTGTGGAAGGCGTTCCAGGTCTACTTCGGCTCGCTCTACGTGAACAACTGGAACAAGTACAACCAGGTCTACGAGGTGAACCTGCAGGCGGAAGGGGAGTACCGCATGAACCCCGACGACGTCGGGCGCATCCGGATCCCCAACCGGGACGGGGACCCGATCCCCGTCAACCAGTTCGCGACCCTCCAGGAGATCGCCTCCACCAACAACATCCCGCACTACAACGTGGTGCACTCCGCGCTGGTGATCGGCAAGGCCGCCGACGGCTACTCGAGCGGGCAGGCGCAGGACGCGATGGAGGAGCTCGCCAGGGAGGTGCTGGTCCCCCAGGGCTACGGCTACGACTGGACCGGGACCGTCTACCAGGCGGTGGAGTCCGGCAACGTCCAGCCCTACATCTTCCTGCTCTCGGTGATCGTGATCTTCCTGGTGCTCGCCGCGCTCTACGAGAGCTGGACGATCCCCCTGATCATCCTGCTCTCGGTCCCCCTCGCGATCCTCGGTGCGGTGATCGCCCTCGACCTGCGCGGGATCGCCCTCGACGTCTACGGCCAGATCGGGATGCTGATGCTGTTCGGGCTCGCCGCGAAGAACGCCATCCTGATCGTCGAGTTCGCGGTGACCCTGCGCGAGGAAGGTCGCTCGGTGGTCGAGGCGGCGACCGAGGCCGCCCGACTGCGACTGCGTCCGATCCTGATGACCGCCCTCGCCTTCATCCTCGGGGTGCTGCCGCTGGCCCTCGCCTCCGGGGCCAGCGCGAACTGCCGTCATTCGATCGGGACCACGGTGATCGGGGGGATGATCGCCTCCACCTTCCTGAGCCTCCTGGTGGTCCCCATCCTCTACGTACTGGTGGAGTCGATCCGCGAGCGGATCACCGGCGGGACCCCGTCCCCCGAGCCCCCGCCCCCGGTCGCACCCGGCGACCCGGCCTGATTCCCGCCAACTTGGCCCTGCGGTCCCCTGGCACCGGGTGAGCGGTCCTACCATTCAGCTGCCCCCCAACCCCAGGAACCCCACGCCATGCCCGAGACCATGCCCGAGACCCAGACCACCTCCCGACCCTCCACCCTCGCGGAGCTGCGCGCCAGCGGCTGGCGAAGCCGATCGGTCAAGGCCGAGCTGCAGCACAACCTGGTCGGGGCCCTCGAGGAGGGGCGACCGCTCTTCCCCGGGATCGTCGGCTACGACGACACCGTGGTCCCCGAGGTGGTCAACGGCCTCCTCGCCGGGCACGACCTGCTGTTCCTCGGGGAGAAGGGGCAGGCCAAGAGCCGCCTGATGCGTCGACTCGTGGGGTTCCTCGACGAATGGACGCCCTACCTCGATCTCCCCGACTGCCCGGTGCACGAGGACCCCTTCCACCCGATCACCCGCGACGGCAAGGCGCTGGTCGCCGGGCACCCGGAGTCCGAGGTGCCGATCGCCTGGTGGCACCGCGACGACCGCTACGCGGAGCGCCTCGCCCCCGGCACCAAGTTCGCCGACCTCATCGGGGAGATCGATCCCGCCAAGGTGCTCTCCGGCGGCGCCAGCCTCAACACCGAGGACGCGCTCAGCTTCGGACTGATCCCCCGCATGCACCGCGGGCTCTTCGCCATGAACGAACTGCCGGACCTCGACGACCTCGTGCAGGTCGGCCTCTTCAACATCCTCGAGGAGCGCGACGTCCAGATCCGCGGCTACCCGGTCTCCTTCGACATCGACGTGTGCGTGCTCTTCAGCGCGAACCCCGCCACCTACAACCGCTCCGGCAAGGTCATCCCCCAGCTCAAGGACCGCATCGGCACCACCGTGGTCACCCACTACCCCCGGGAGCGGGAGCTGGGCATGCAGATCACCCGCGAGCAGGCGATCGAGGACGGGATCCTCGAGCTGGACGACCGCTTCCCGGTGGTCGTGCCCCGCTTCATGGCGGAGGTGGTCGAGCAGATGGCGATCCAGGCCCGCGCGAGCAAGTGGGTCGACCAGGACTCCGGGGTCTCCGCGAGGTTCAGCATCGCGAACTACAAGACGATGGTCTCGAGCGCCCGGCGACGGGCGATCCTCCTCGCCGACCAGGGCGAGCCGACCCCCGCGATCCCGCGGATCAGCGACCTCGGTCACTTCCACAGCTCCGCGATCGGCAAGCTCGAGCTCGACATGATGGGCACCCACCAGATGTCCGAGTCGCAGGTGCTCGACGCGATCCTCGCGGAGGCGGTCGCGCAGGTCTTCGGGGAGTACGTCGACCAGCACGGCCTGGAGGAGATCTCCGAGATCTTCGGCCAGGGGGTGCGGGTCGAGGTGGGGGACCAGCTTCCCAGCGCCCACTACGCGGAACTGCTCAAGCAGGTGCCGCCCGCCTGGGCCAAGGCCTTCGAGGTGAACGCCGCGGAGGACGCGGCGGTGCGCGCCAGCTGCGTGGAGTTCGTGCTGGCCGGGCTCTGGGCCACCGACCGGATCAGCCGGGGCGAACGCTTCGGCAAGGTGCAGTATGTCCTCTGACCGAGGCACGCCCCGCCCCGCCGGCGGCATCGTGCACAGCTACCTGGGCTACGACCCCCAGACCTTCCCCCCGCCCCGCGCCCCGGAGGGGGACGGGGTGGCCAACGCCGCCTTCGACCACCTGCTGCACTACGGCGGCCAGCGCCCCCTCACCGAGGAGGAGCTCGCCAACGCGATCACCATCGATCCCTCCGAGATCGCGGGCTTCGGGCCGAGCATCGACGCCCTGATCGCCATGCTCGAGGAGCGCAAGCGCCGACTGCTCGAGACCCACGACGTCGTGCCCGCCCAGCACCAGGCCTACGACCAGTTCACCGACGCCGCGACCGAGCTCCACGAGGAGGCCTCCCCCGAACTGCGCGAGCAGCTCGACCACCTGCTCCGGCTGCAGTCGATCCCCCAGCTCGAGCAGCTGTGGTACCGGGTCGAGCGCCAGGGCGGACCGCTGGCCGGACGCCTGATGCGACTGATCGGCTCCCTCGCGGACCGGCTCCAGGTCGAGCAGCTGGCCGGCCGCTACGACTTCACCGGCCGCACCCCGACCGACCTCGAGCGGGCCCTCGAGCTGAAGGAGGAACTGGAGACCATCGACCGGCTGCTCGAACAGCTCCGCGAGGCCCGCGAGAACGCGAAGGTCGGGCTCATCGACATGGAGGCTCTCCGGGAGTTCGTGGAGGAGGCGGACCTCGACGAACTGCGGGAGATGGGATCCCGGATCGAGTCGATGATCCGCGAGCAGGCGGAGGCCGCGGGCCTCGAACGGACCGAGGGCGGCTACCAGCTCGGGCCCAAGGCGCTGCGCACCGTCCAGGGCACCCTGCTCGAGGAGGTCTTCAGCGAGCTGGAGGCCTCGCGCAGCGGCCGGCATACCGGACCGGTGGTGGGGGAGGGCGCGGTCGAGATGGAACGCACCCGTCCCTACGAGTTCGGCGATTCCGGCGCGCACCTCAACATCCCCCAGACCCTGGTCAACGCCGCGATCCGCAGCCGCTCCCGGGGCGAGGGGTTCGCGATCGGATCCGACGACATCGAGATCCACGAGACCCGCAACAACCCCAAGGCCGCCAGCGCCCTGATCATGGACATGTCCGGGTCGATGCGGCACGGCGGCCAGTACATCGCCTGCAAGAAGATGGCGCTCGCGCTCGACGGGCTGATCCGGCGCGAGTACCCCGGCGACCACCTGTCCCTGATCGAGATGTACAGCTTCGCGAAGCTGCGACACGTCTCCGAGCTCCCCGAACTGATGCCCAAGCCGGTGACCATCCACGACCCCTGGGTCAGGCTCCGCGTCGACATGTCGGACCCCGAGGTCTCGGAGTTCATGGTGCACCCGCACTTCACGAACATCCAGTCCTCCCTCGCCCTCGCCCGGCGGATGCTCTCCGCGCAGGACACCCCCAACCGCCAGGTGATGCTGATCACCGACGGACTGCCCACCGCCCACTACGAGGGCGAGGAGCTGTTCCTGCTCTACCCGCCGGACCCCATGACCGAGGAGGCGACGATGCGGGAGGCGCAGCTCTGCGCGCGGGAGGGGATCACCATCAACATCTTCCTGGTGCCCAGCTGGAGCCAGAACTCCGAGGACATCGCCTTCGCCCACCGGCTCGCGGAACGGACCCAGGGCCGGGTGTTCTTCACCGGGGGCGACGACCTCGACCGCTTCGTGCTCTGGGACTACCTCCAGCAGAAGCGACGCGTGATCGGCTGAATCACCCGCACCGGGTCCCCGATCGATAAGGTGTGGTGATGACCACCCTCCTGCCCGGCCTGCTCGCCCTCCTCCTCGTCCCCGTCCTCGCGCCTGCCGCGAACCCGGCCCCGGCCCCGGTACCGGTACCGGTACCGGTCCAGGACCCCGACCCCCCGCAGGTCCGGTCGCTGAGCGACATCTCCCAGGAATTCACCTTCTACATGGACGGCCGCTTCCACCGGCAGTACCTCGCGGCCAACGGCGGTCGCGACGTGCGCAACTGGGGCAGTCTCGGCAAGGCGGACCTCGAACCGTTCAACCTCCTGCTGCTCACCGGCGGGAATCCCCGGATCCCCTACCGCGACGACGCCCGACGGAACGTGCTGGACTTCGCGCGGCGGGGGGGCACCGTGCTGCTCATGGCGGACGGTGCCGACCCGGACCTGCCCGCCCACGCCCTGGCCGAGGACTTCGGGCTCGTGCTCTCCGACCGGGCCGCCGCCGGCCCGCTGCGCGGGGTGGGGGAACTCGAGGGGGCGTCGATCGAGTTCCGCCGGGGGAACGTGCTCGAACTCCCGCGTAACGGGATCGATCCCCCGTGGACCCCGCTGGTGGTCGACCGCGACGGCCGGCCGGTGCTCGCCGCGCGCGAGCTCGGGGGGCCGGGGGGCGGCGCGCTGGTCGTGGGTTCCCGCGGGCTCTTCGGCCGGCGGCCCGACGCCTCGGACCCGATCAACGCCGCGTGGGTCACCCCCATGCTCGAGTCCCGCGCCACCCGCAAGGCCTGCACCGGACCCCTGCCGCGTCGACTGCCCGCCGAGCACCGCCGACAGGTCGGTCCCCTCACCGTCGAGTACCACGACGGGACCGCACGCTTCGTCGAGGACATCCACCAGGTGTACACCGAGGTCCGCCCCCACCTCGTCGAGCTCACCGGGTGCGAGCCCTCCCCGGGGATGATCACCTCGCTGCTGATCCTCCCCACCGGGGGCGGCGGCTTCTCCAGTGGGCGACGGATCGCGATCGGCGCGTGGTGGGGCAACTACCCCGAGCGACGCTACCCCATGATCGAGCTGATCGCGCACGAGGCGGGGCACTCCTGGGTGCTCCCGCACCCCGAACCGATGTGGAACGAGCCGATCGCCACCTACCTGGGCATCCGGGTCGGTCGCCGGATGGGGATGCCCGAGGCGGAGGAGACCCTCCAGCGGCAGCTCGCGAAGGCCCGCCGGCACGATCCGGACCTCGACGCGGTGGATCCGCAGTCCGACGGCGCGCACCGCGACCTGGTCTGGGGCAAGTCCTACTTCGTCTTCGAGGAACTCGAACGCCGGCACGGCCCGGGCGCCCTGGCCCGGTACTTCGCCGCGAAGCGCGCGCTGGTCGACGCGGACCGGCCCGACTACACCATGGACGACTGCGTCGCGGTCTGGAGCCGGGGGACCGGCACCGACCTCTTCCCCTGGTTCAGGTCCCTCGCCTTCGACGTCGACGCGGATCGCACCGACCTCTGGCCCGCTCCCTCCGGATGAACGCGGTCGGCGGGTTCACCCCTCCGGGTCGGGCTCGTCCCCGGCGCCCTTCGCCGGGCGCACCGGCTGGGTCCACGCCTGCTCGAGGTCGCCCGCCGCGTAGGGCCGCGGGTGCGCCCGGTCGCTGGTGATCCGCGCCCGGACGTAGAGCTCGTCGCCCGTGAAGCGGTAGCTCGCACGGGGTCCGGTGCCGGACTGCAGCACCTCCGCCAACGGACGTCGGTCCCCGTCGGTGGCGCGCGCCCCGATGAACTCGACGGTGTAGGCGACCCCGGGTCGTTCATCGACCTCGAGTCGGATCGTCCGACCGTCCGACTCCAGCGAACGGAGCGCGACCCCGGTCGAGGCGTAGAAGTCCCCGCGTCGCATCGCCTCGATGATCGAGTCCGCCTCCAGTCGTTCGGCCCGGACCATGATCCAGCCCCGTCCCGGGACCGAGACCGCGTCGACCTCGTAGTGGTCGTGGGCGTCGTCGGTGGCCAGCGCGTACAGCAGTCCACCGTCCCCCGCGCCCTCGTGCAGCCGCAGCACCAGCGCCTTGTCCCACATCGCCTCGGTGGAGTCCGGGGCGGACGCGCCCTCGTTGTCCGCCGAACGGTGCCCGTTGTAGACCTCGAAGAAGCGCTCCCCGCGCAGTCCCGCGAGGTGCTCCACCCCCAGGGAGGTCCGGAAGTTCGGGTGGTTGAGGTGCCCGAGGACCGGACGCTGGTGGCGTCGGCCGTGCGCCGCGATCGCGTCGAGGTTGTTCTGGATCGTCGCCGCGACCGACTCCCCCCGCTGGGGCTCGATCACCCCCGCGAGGTTCAGGGCGTTGAGGTGGATCTCCGCCATCCGGTAGCGGTCGGTGACCTCCTCCCCCGGGATCAGCAGGAACGACTCCGGTCGCTCGAACGCGGCCTTGAGTTCCCCGAGGTCCTTCAGTCGCATGGACCGGGTGCCCTCGAGTTCGCGGGTCTCCACCCAGCCCTCCGGCGAACGCTCGACGAGTTCGCGAACCCTGGCCGGGGTCAGTCGTCCCCCCTCCCCGATCTCGAACCAGCGTTCGCCTTCCTGCATGACGTTGTGGTCGGAGAGCACCAGGAACTGGTAGCCGTGGTCCGCGTACCAGCGCACCGCGTGCTCCGGGGGGGCGTCGCCGTCGCTCCACAGGGTGTGGGTGTGGGTGTTGCCCCGGTACCACCGGGTCGAGGGTTCGTCGGGGGTCGCTGCCTGCAGCAGGACACCGGCACCGAGCATCATGGTGGCGAGGATCACGAGTCGAGGTCCCCGGCGAGCCTGGAGAGCTCGAGCACGCGCCGGGCCGAGAAGCCCTGGTCCCAGAACCAGACGACCTTGCCCTCCGCGTCGAGCAGGAGGATGCGCCCGTTCCGGGGGTTCGCGTTCCCGGTGAACTCCGCCACCGGTTTCGCGGCGTCGCCGTAGAGGGTGACCACGCTGGCCCAGTCCTCCTTCGGGATCCCGGAACGCATGCCGTCGTCGATGGTGCCCTTGATCAGGCTCGGGACCAGTCCGGGGATCGTCGGGACCTCCACGATCCGGCAGGGGAAGTCGGCCTGCAGCAGGCCGATCGTCCAGCGGTCGAGGTCGAACTGGGTGTTCTGTCGGTAGCCCACCAGGTAGAGGGCGGGGGCACCGCGGTAGGCGGTGGGGAGGGTGACCGAGGTCTGCTCGAGGTCCTCGCCGGTGACGGTGGGGAACATCCGGCCCACCGGGTCCTGGTTCGGGTAGTTGGTCGTGCAGGCGCCGCCGAGTCCGGTGAGGACCAGCATCATCGTGCGCAGGAGCGATCGTTTCATGGCAGGAGCGTACCATCCCGCCCCGGGGACCGGGCACGCCACCCGCGAGGGTGGCACCAGGGGCGGTATCTGATCCATTGGATGGACTCCGCCCGCCCGGATGGACGATCTACCAGCATGCTTGCGGTGCTGGCCATCATGATCCTGCTCGGCCTGGGCATCGGCTTCATCGCGGCCCTGCTCGGCATCGGGGGCGGCATGCTGATGGTGCCGTGCCTCTACTACCTCTTCACCTGGTCGGGGCTGGAGACCGAGCAACCGATGCACTTCGCGGCCGGGACCTCGCTGCTGGTCATGGTCGCCACCTCGATCGGCTCGGTGCGCGCCCACGCCCGTCGGGGCGACGTCGACTGGGGCATCACCCGCCGGGTGCTGCCCGCGATCGCGGTGGGGGTGGTGGCGGGCGCGGTGGTCGCCGACCTGGTCAGGACCCCGGTGCTGGTGGTGGTCTTCGGGGTGGTGCTCCTGGCGGTGGCGGGGACCATGATCTTCGGGTTCCGGCAGGCGACGCCGCGAGCCGTGCGAATCCCCGCCCGGCGGTGGCTGAACCTGGGTGGATTCCTCATCGGCTACAAGTCCGGCATGCTGGGGGTGGGCGGCGGCGCGATCAGCGTCCCCTGGCTGACCTGGATGGGCCTTCCCCAGCCCCGGGTCAGCGGCACCAGTTCGACCTTCACCCTGCCCGCCGCGGTGATCGGCACGATCGCCTTCTGCTTCACCGGCCTGCTGTCGATCGGCGACCCCGACAGCCCGTGGACGATCGGGTACGTCTTCTGGCCGGCCCTGCCGGCGGCGGGGGGGGCCTCGCTCCTCGGCACGCGGTTCGGGGCCGCCTGCGCGAGCCGGGTTCCCGGCCGCCAGCTGCGTATCATCTTCGGGCTGATCCTGGTGGCGGTCTCGATCTCGATGATCACCTCGATCACCCGGACCCCGTGAACCACCACCCGGCCCCCCCGACCCGAGCATGACCCAGACCACCCCCACAACCCCGGCCGCCGGCGCCTCGACCCCCGGGATCGCGATGGCGCTTTCCGCCTTCGGTTGGTGGGCGCTGGTGACCCCGTTGTACTTCCACGTCCTGCGGGAGATCCCCGCCGAGCAGCAGCTCGCCTGGCGGGTGGTCTCCGGACTGCCCACCATGCTCCTGATCCTGCTGGCCACCCGGCGACTCCGGGAGCTGGGGGCGATCCTGCGCGCGCCGGGGGTGCTCGCGCTCCTGCTCTGCTCCGCGTGCCTGCTCGCGATCAACTGGTTCACCTTCACCTGGGCGGTGCTCGAGAACCGACTCATGGAGGGAAGCCTCGGCTACTACATCAACCCCCTGGTCTCGGTCCTGCTGGGTGCGGTCTTCCTGGGGGAGCGACTGCGCGGCCTGCAGCAGCTGGCGGTCGCCATCGCGGCGGTGGGGGTGGTGCTGATGACCATCGCGCTCGGTCACCTGCCGTGGGTCTCGCTGATCCTGGCCTTCAGCTTCGGGATCTACGGCCTGATCCGGAAGCAGGTGCGCGCCGCCCCGGGACCGGGACTGACGGTGGAGATGATGCTGATGCTCCCGGTGATGATCGGGCTGCTGGTCCTCGCCGGCGACGACGTGCGACCCGGGGTCCTCTCGGTCCCCTGGGTCTGGGCGCTGCTGCTGCTGGCCGGACCCCAGACGGTGGTGCCGCTGCTGCTCTACACCGGCGCGGCGCGGCGGATCACCCTCTCCACCCTGGGGCTCCTCCAGTTCACCGCGCCCACCGGCCAGCTCCTGCTGGCGGTGCTGCTGCTGGGCGAGCCGTTCGAGGCCCTCGAGGTCCTGGCGTTCGTGCTGATCTGGATCGCGGTGCTGCTCTACTCGACGGACACCTGGCGGCGTGCGCGGCAGGTCCGCGAGGTGGTCCCCTGGACGGTGCCCGAACCGGAGTGAACCCCGTTGGTCCGGGTCTGCGTCGGTTCAGCCCGCCTTGCCCGCGGCCGCGGGTCGGGGTCGCGAGAAGACCATCAGGCCGTCGGCGCTCTCCGCGCGATGGAACCGATAGCCTTCCACGTCGAATCCCTCGAGGTCCGCGAGGGTGCGCGGGCGGTGGTCGGCCATCCAGCGGGCCATGAGCCCGCGGGCGCGCTTCGCGAAGAACGAGATGAACCGCAGCGAGCCGCCGTCCTTCTGCATGAACTTGACGTCCAGCACGTCCGCCCCGAGTTCGTCGAGCCGTGCGGCCTTCGAGTACTCGTCGCTGGCGAGGTTGACCAGGGTGTCGGCACCCGCGTCCTTCATGTCCTTGCGCAGGGTGCGCATCAGCTGGTCGCCCCAGAAGGCGTAGAGGTCGCGGCCGACCTCGGTCCGGAGCCGGGTGCCCATCTCGAGCCGGTAGGGCTGGATCACGTCGAGCGGCCGGAGCAGTCCGTAGAGCCCGCTGAGGATCCGCACGTGCGCCTGCATCCAGTCGAGGGACCGCCGGGACATCGTCCACGCCTCGAGGCCCTGGTAGACGTCGCCGCGGAAGCACATCGCCGCCGCCCCGCGCGGGTTCCCGCGGGAGCCGAAGCGTTCCCATCGCTCGGAGTTCAGCTCGGCCAGCTTGGGGGAGATCGACATCAGGGAGGCGAGGGTCCTCGGGGACTGCTCGCGCAGGGTCCCGGCGAGCGAACGCGTCTTCGCGGCGAACCGCGGCCGGCTGGCCTCGAACGCGCAGGCCGAATCCTCGGCGCCGTCCATCTGGAGTGACTTGGCGGGGGAGATGATGGTGAAGAGTCTGGACATGCCCATAGGGTAGCCCCCTCGATGCGGTGCGTCCTCCCCGGATGGGGGATCCCCCGCGGGGCGGCCCGGTCAGTCGCGCCCGCGCCGCATCTCGTCCTGCCGCATCGGCATCGCGTCGATGATCGACCAGAGCTCCTCGGGGGTCATCGGCTCGTCCCGGCGACGCTTCACCCGGCCGTCCTTGCCCACCAGCACCATCTGGAACCGGTCCCCGGGCAGCTGGAAGCGGTTCGCGAACGCGGTCCCGGACGGCAGGGTGGGGGCGGTCCCCGCCAGCAGGGTCGCGGTCCGACCCGCCACCTCCACCACCAGCAGGTCGCGGTCCTCGAGGCCCGCCTCCCGTCCCTCGAGCAGTCGTTGCTGCCGGTCGGCCCCGGGGTCCACGTCGGTGAAGACCACGAGTCGATTGGACCATCGACGGTCGTCGAACCAGGCGGTACTCGAGGCGTCACTCGAGGCGTCACTCGAGGCGTCACTCGAGGCGTGACTCGAGTCGTCGTCGGTCGGTTCCGGGGCATGGCAGCCGTGGTGGGTCATGGCGATCAGGACCAGGCCGGTCAGGAGGGTGCGGGTGGAGGTGGTCAGGGGCATGTGGAGGGTCTCCGGTTCCGCTGGTCGTGGAGACGAGTATACGGTCCGGGGGGACGGGGGTCCGGCGCGTCCCGGGGGTTCACCCGCTCCCGGCCGCGCGTCCGCTGGCCAGCGCGTGCTCGACCGCGGGACCCAGGCACCAGTCGCCGCAGGCGACCAGCCCGAGTGATTCGTCGCGCAGGCACGGCGCGCCGGCCGGGGTGCGAACCAGCCCGTATCGCCAGCGATGCGCGCTCCAGGGCGGCGCCACCGGATGGTCGAGCAGCCGTGCGACCTCCTCGCCCAGCACCTGCTCCACCGACTCCCGTTCATCCTCGAGGTGCGCCCGACTCCATGCCACCGTCGCGTGCGCCACCCATGCTCGATCCTCCGCCCGGCCGGGCTTGCTGGCCTGGGCCTCGAGGTACTCGATCACCGGGCTCGGGCGTTCGAGCACGTCGAACCCCAGTGCGCTGCGGTCCGGGCCCTCGAACATGAACGCCCACACCGGATCGAGCACCACGTTCGCGATCGCATCGAGGTGCCGGAATCCCGTGGGTTCCAGCAGTGCCTGCGCCTGGGGGGCGGGCACCGCGACCACCACCTCCGGCGCCCGGCAGGCCACCGTTCCTTCCAGGTCGACCAGCGCCCATCCCTCCGGGGTCCGGTCCAGCCGGGTGATGCGCGAACCGAAGGTGGGTTCGAGCTCCTCCGCTTCCGCGCGCACCACCGCATTCATCCCCGGCACCCCGACCCAGTGCTCCCGCGGTGCCTGGTCGCCGCCGGGCCTCGGTGACCAGCGAGCGGCCGTGCCTCGTGCCCGCCAGCGTTCGAGCGTCGCCGCCTCCGAACCCTCCGGGAAGTCCAGGGCGCGGGCCCCGTGGTCGAATCGAAGCGTCCCGGCGCGACGCGTGCTCAACCGGCCGCCCGGACCGCGTCCCTTGTCGAAGAGCCGGATGCTCCGGCCGCGCTCGAGGAGCGCACGGCCCGCGGCGAGTCCGGCCGGGCCCGCCCCGATGATCGCGACGTCGCATTGG
>PKCS01000059.1 GCA_002862305.1 Phycisphaerae bacterium
TGTCGACCATGCTCATGGCCTGCCAGATCGCTGGACCCTCCCTCATGGAGCTGCGCACCTGGCGGTGGCTCTACGCGACCCCGGATGCCTCGGCGGAGGATCTCCGCCGGACGGTCCTTCGGATCTCGAACGAGGTGTGGGAGGAGTTCTTCGAGGAGCATTTCGGCCCCGATCCGTACCACATCCTCGGCGCCTACCAGCACATGGTCGCGCACCCCCTGTACCTGCCGGACTACGCGATCGGCCAGATGATCAGCCACCAGATCCGGGCCCACGTACGGACCCGGGACGTGGCCGAGGAGACCAGGCGGATCTGCTCCATAGGACGGTTGACCCCCCGCGCCTGGATGCAGCAGGCGGTGGGCGGGACGCTGTCCGCGCGTCCACTCATCGAGGACAGCAGGGCCGCACTCGACGCGATCTCGTGAAGGGGTCCGGGCCGGGACGCGAGGAGGTCCCGGACGGAATCAGGCGGAGAAGCTCGATCCGCAGCCGCAGGAACTCGTGGCGTTGGGGTTGTTGAACACGAAGCCCCGCCCCATGAGCTCGTCCTTGAAGTCGATCGAGGTCCCGTTGAGGTAGAGGTAGGACTTGGGGTCGCAGATGACCCGGATCGAGACCTGCGACTCGTCCCCGTCGTTCTTCAGGGTGTAGTCGTAGTTCCACATCTCGTCGGAGTCCTTGGAGACCTCGGTGAGGTCGAGGAGGTAGGAGAACCCGCTGCAGCCACCACCCTTGACGCCGACCCGGAGGCAGATCTTGTCCGCATCGAGGTCCTGCTGGTTGATGATGGAGCTGATTTCCCGGGCTGCGGTCTCGGTGACGGTGACTGGCATCGATGGTACTCCTGGGTCGGGGTCAGTGGGTGTGCTCGCCGGCGTGGGCGTCGGACTCGTCGCCGGCGCCGTTCTTCTTCTTGTAGTCCGCGATCGCGTGACGGATGGAGTCCTCGGCGAGCACGGAGCAGTGGATCTTGACCGGGGGGAGGCTGAGCTCCTCGACGATCTCGGTGTTCTTGATGTTCAGGGCGTCGTCGACCGTGCGACCCTTGATCCACTCGGTCGCGAGCGAGCTGGAGGCGATCGCGGACCCGCAGCCGAAGCACTTGAACTTGGCGTCCTCGATGACGCCCTCGTCGTTCACCTTGATCTGGAGCTGCATGACGTCGCCGCATTCCGGCGCGCCGACGATGCCCACCCCGATGTCCGAACGCTCCTTGACCTCCCCGGACTTGCCGAAGGATCCCACGTTGCGGGGGGACTGGTAGTGATCGATGACCTTTTCGCTGTATGCCATGTGACGTGTCTCCAGGTAGGCGCGTGCGTCAGTGGGCGTCCCACTCGATCGCACTGATGTCGATTCCCTCGTTGTGCAGGTCGTAGAGGGGACTCATCGCCCTCAGGTGCTCGACCGCGGCGCGGATCTTCTCGGAAGCGTAGTCGACCTCCTCGGCGGTGGTCCACCGTCCCAGGCTCAGGCGCAGCGAGGAATGGGCGAGTTCGTCGCCGACCCCGAGGGCCTTGAGGACGTAGCTGGGCTCGAGGCTGGCGCTGGTGCAGGCGGAGCCCGACGAGCAGGCGATGTCCTTGATGCCCATCATCAGGGACTCGCCCTCGACGAACCCGAACGAGATGTTGGTGATGTGGGGGAGCCGGAGCTCGATGTTCCCGTTGATCTGGACCACGTCCATGGAATCGACCAGGGAGCGTTCCAGCTGGGTGCGCAGCGCGTAGAGCCGCTGTCCCTCGGCGTCCATCTCCTCCGAGCAGAGCTCGCAGGCCGCGCCCATCCCGACCACGCCCGCGACGTTGAGGGTGCCCGAGCGCATGCCGCGTTCGTGCCCTCCCCCGTCGAGCATCGCCTCCAGGCGGACCCGCGGGCGACGGCGCCGGACGTAGAGCGCGCCCACCCCGTTGGGGCCGTAGATCTTGTGGGCGGAGAAGCTCAGCAGGTCGATGTTGTCGGTATCCACGTTGGTGGGCATCTTGCCGACCCACTGGGTGGCGTCGGTGTGCATGATGGCCCCGCGGTCATGGCAGAGCTCGCCGATCGCGGGGACCTCGTTGATGGTGCCCAGCTCGTTGTTGGCCCACATGATGCTGACCAGGATCGTGTCCTCCCGCATCGCATCCTCGACCATGGCCCGGGTGATGATGCCGTCGGGGCCGGGTTCCAGCCAGGTGACCTCGAACCCCTCGCGCTCGAGACGCTTGCAGGGGTCGATGACCGCCTTGTGCTCGTGGATCGCGGTGATGACGTGGCCGCGGCCCGCGTTCCCGGAGGGAGCCTTGGCGTACATGCGGGCGGCACCCTTGATGGCGAGGTTGTTCGATTCGGTCGCCCCCGAGGTCCAGATGATCTCCTTGGGGCCGGACCCGATCAGGTCCGCGGCCTGCCGGCGTGCCACGTCCACCGCCCCCTCGGACTCCCAGCCGAAGGAGTGATTGCGGCTCGCCGAGTTCCCGTAGATCTCCGAGAAGTAGGGCAGCATCTTCTCGACCACCCGGGGGTCGGTCCTGGTGGTCGAGGCGTTGTCCATGTAGATGGGAAGGGTCGGTGTCATCGCGGGTGCAGGCCTTCGTGTAGGAGTTCGTTCGTGAACGGTAGTTTAGGCACGGGACTCCGGACCCTCCAGCGTATGTGGCAGAATGAGCGTCCGATTGGGGGGAAAAATCGAGATATTGGCCGTATCGTACAGTCATGGAAGTCGTCTCACTTCAGCAGGAGCTGCGAGGCTGCACCGGACGCTCGAAGGGAGCTCCGCTTACGCTCGTGCCCACGATGGGTGCCCTGCATGCGGGGCACGAGGCCCTGATCAGGCAGGCCAGCGGCCACGGCGGCACCACGGTGGTCAGCCTCTTCGTGAATCCCACCCAGTTCGCCGAGAACGAGGATTTCGACGAGTACCCACGCACGCTGGCGGACGACCTCGAACGAGCCGAGGCGGCCGGGGCCCAGGTGGTGTTCACCCCCTCCTGCGAGGAGATCTACCCCGAGGGCCAGCGGGCCGCGCAGGCGGCCGCGGAACGACTCTCGCTCCCGGACCTCGCGACGAGTCCCGGACTGGAGGAACTCACGCGGCCCCACTTCTTCGCGGGGGTCTGCCTGGTGGTGGGTCGGCTGCTGGACATGATCGAGCCTGATCGCTGCATCTTCGGGGAGAAGGACTACCAGCAGCTGCTGGTGATCAGGAGCATGGTCGAGGAACGGCGGAATCGCTTCGGCAACGTGGTCATCGAGGCCTCCCCCACCGTACGCGCACCGGACGGACTGGCGTTGAGCTCGAGGAACGCCTACCTCAGTCCGGAACAGCGGGTCATGGCCCTGGGGATCCCGAAGGCGCTGGACGTGGCCGGTTCGTGCACGAGCATCGACGAGGCACAGGTGATGATGCGGCAGACCCTGGTGGAGCACCAGCTGGACGTCGAGTACGCGGCGATCAGGCACGCCGAGCAGCTGGCCCCGCCCAAGGAACCGGGCATACCGCTTCGCGCGCTGGTGGCGGCGAGGCTCGGCGGGATCAGGTTGATCGACAACTGCGCGATCGAGCTCGGTTCGGAGTGATCCGCGGGATCCGCGAGGCAGGTGGGTCGGGACTCAGGATCGGCGGGTGACCACCGCGTCGGCGAGGGCCTGGAGCAGGTGGCGGGCGCTGGAATCCGGGAAGGCCGCGAGCTCCTCCTTGGCCTGCGAGACCAGGTCCTCGGCCCGGGCGTAGGCGGCGGCCACCGCACCGGAGTCGACGAGGACCCTTCGCATGGCCGCGTTCTCGCGCGACTCGAGGATGCGGAGCATCTCCGCTCGTTCCTCGAGGGAGGCCTTCTTGAGGTACAGGAGCACGGGCAGGGTGAGCTTGCCGGTGTCGAGGTCGCGACCGGTCGACTTGCCGACGGTGTCGCGGTCCTCCATGAGGTCCAGGAGATCGTCCTGGATCTGGAAGGCGACGCCCAGCCCGCAACCGAACCGATCGGCGGCGTCCACCACCGCGTCGGGGGCGTTGGAGATCACCGCCCCGAGCCGGCAGCAGGCGCCGACCAGGACCGCGGTCTTCCGTTCCAGGATCTCGTAGTAGGTGCGGGTGTCGAGGTCGAAGTTGTCGCGATTGGAGAGCTGGAGGAGCTCCCCCTCGCAGACCATGTTGGTGACGCTGCCGATCAGCTCGTTGAGCGAGGACTCCCCCTCGGTCGAGCAGAGGTGGAAGGCGTTGGAGATCAGGTAGTCGCCGAGCATGACCGCCATCTCGTTGCCACGCAGGGAGCTCACGGTGGCGCCCCGCCGGCGGAAGTCGGCCTCGTCCAGCACGTCGTCGTGCACGAGGGTCGCCATGTGGATCATCTCCAGCACGGTGGCGATCGTGCGATGACGGGCGGAGATCGAGGAGCCGTCGCAGGGATCGCCCTCGACCGCCATCGCGGTCAGGAGCAGCAGGGTGGGCCTGAGCATCTTCCCCCGGTAGCGCTCGACGTGGGCGGTCAGCTCGTTGACGAAGGGAAGCTCACTCTCGAGCTGTCGGGAGAAGATCACCTCGACCTTCTCGAGCTCGGAATGGAGCACCTTCGCGATCTGTAGATGTTGGGGTAGGGTCTGCAGCATCTGGATGGTCGATGATAGGCCCTCGGGACCGGATCGTTCTCACTTCTCGGCAACTATGTAGGCAATCCAGCCGGCACAGGCCTCCCCCACCGTGGTGGGGACGAAGACCCCGTCCCCCTCCTCGGTCTCCTCGTCGGTCCCCTCCCAGTAGACGGTCACCCGGCTGAACCCCGCTTCGAGCAGGAGCTCCTGGATCTCCGGCAGGGTCCATAATCGCCAGTCGTAGATGAAGGCATCCGTCATTTCCGTGTCATCGGGGAAACGGAAGTGGATCTTGTTGACCACGCCGCCGGTGACGGGGTTGTAGGAGTGCTGGTCCCAGACGTAGGTGAACCCGTCGAGGTCGCGTTCCTCCTCGAGCTCGGTGAACGATTCACTTCCCCCGTAGGCGTCGAGGAAGAACATGCCGTCGTCGACCAGTCCGCGGCGGGCCGCGACGAAGTAGTCACGCAGGCTCTCGCGGTCCTTGAACAGGAAGTAGCTGAAGTTCATGGCCAGGATGGTGTCGGCCGGGCCGGGGTCGACCTCGAGCACGTCCTCGAGCCGGACCTGCAGCCGTCCCAGCTGCTCATCGGTGAGCCGCTCGGCGTTGCGGTTCTGTCCCCACTGGACGACCTCGGCGTCGAGGTCCACCCCGATCGCGCGGTTGTCGGAGCCGCGGCGGATCCATTCCGCACTGGTCTGGGCGGTGCCGCAGAAGTCCTCGCGGAGGAGGGTGGGGATGCGTCCGCGACGGGCCTCCCAGACCTCGAGGACGAAATCGATCTCCGATTCGCTGTTCTGGACGGAGCGCTCGTAGAGATCGTGGCGATCGGCGGTCTCCGCGGATTCCCAGTGATCCCGCCGTTTCGCCTCCTTCTTCTTGAGGCGGCGCTTAGACTTGCGCTTGGAACGGTCCTTCTGCTGCTTCGTTGCCATGGGGCAGAGTGTAGCGGGAGGAAGGCTGGCTCTGGAACGGGATCGTGCACGGCAACCCCAAGAATGGACAATTCGCGCCGAGCGGACTGCGGGCCGTCCTCCTCGCCGGGGCCCTCGTGGTCCACGCCTCGGGCTGCTCAAGCGGGGAACGACGCAGCCTCGCGCCGGACACCCCCCCACGATCGCTGCGGATCATCGACGGTCGCACCGATCGGGCTCTCGACTACGAGACGGTGGTCGAGGCCATCTCGCGAGCGGATGTGGTGGTGCTCGGGGAAGAGCATGACGACCTGCTCGCCAGCCGGCTCCAGCTGGAGCTCCTCGAGTCCCTGCACCGGCGCAGGGACTCGACGGTGCTTGCCCTGGAGATGGTCGAGCGGGACGAGGGACCCCTTCTCGAGGACTACCTCGCGGGGGCCGTCGACGAGCAGACCCTGCTCTCAGGGCTGCACGCCACGGAGGCCGGGCGGGCCGTCTTCCGACAGCACACCATGCCCCTGCTCAGGCTCGCCCGGGCCCGGGGGATCCCGGTGGTCGCCGCGAACGCCCCACGCCGGTACGTGAGGGCGGCGAGGCTGCAGGGCTACGATCACCTCCGGTCGCTGCCCGCGGAGACCCGGGCGCTCTATCGCATCCCGGAGGAACTGGACCGTGGCGACTACCGGAGGCGCGTCGAGGCGCTGATGCGGCGTGACGACGTGGTGCTCGACCCGGACCGGGTCGACGACTTCATGAGGGCGCAGGAGCTCTGGGACCAGACCATGGCGGATTCGGTCCTGCAGGCGACGGACGCGGGGGAAGGACCGGTGGTCCTGGTGGTCGGGCGGTTCCACGGCGACTTCGGGGGTGGGACGATCGAGCGGATCCTCGAACGGGACCCGGGAATCGACGTGTGCTACCTGGTCACCATCGGTGCGGGGGCCGGCCCGCTCCGGCTGGAGGATGCGGACCGGGCGGACTACGTGGTCTACACCGGCAAGCCCCCGGGCTGAGGCCGCCTGCTACAGCTTCCCGAGCCACTTCTCCAGGGCGGCCTTGTTCTTCTGTATCTGGTAGAGCTTGTGGATGCGCATCATCTTGAAGAGGGACTCGAGCTCGGGGCGCAGTCCGCACAGGGCGGTCTTGGCGCCCACCGCATCCGCCTCGTTGCGAAGCGCGATGCAGGTACCCAGCCCCATCGAGGACATGAAGGTCACGTCCGAGAGGTCCAGCACCAGCGCCTTGAGATTGCCGCCGGCGGCGGCGAGGAGCGGCTTCACGTCCTTGTCGATGATCGGGGCCTCGCGCTGCCCGACGTTGGGTCCGGCGGGCTTGATGCGAAGCACGAAGGCGGAGAGTTCCGCGGTGACGATTGGATTGGAAACCTGGTTGCCGGTCGGACTGGTCATGGCTGCTCCGTTGCGCGTGGGAGAGGATAGAGTGTACTCGAACCCGGCAGTGGGCCGGTACCGGGCGGGAACGCTCGGGAACCATGGGGACCGCGCACGATGAACCAGGTCTTGATCGAGAATGCACGGGTCCTGACCCTCGACGACGGATCGGGTGGCCGGGGGCCCCGTCGCGGCGAACGCCTCTCGGAGCTGGGGGTCCTCCCCCGGGGCTGGGTGCTGGTCAGGGACGGTACGATCGTGGAACTCGGGTCGGGCGACGCGCCCGCGACGGAGCATGCATCGATCGACCTCGAGGGTCGCGTACTGATGCCCGGACTGGTGGACTGCCACACCCATGCCTGCTGGAGTGGGTGCCGGTTCGACGAGTTCGACCTCAAGCAATCGGGTGCGACCTACCTCGAACTCCTGGCCGGGGGTGGAGGCATCATGTCCACGGTCCGGTCGGTGCGCGCGGCCTCCCTCGAGGAGCTCACCGAGGGGCTGTGCCTGAGGATCGAGCAGATGGCACGCCTGGGCACCACCTCCCTGGAGGTGAAGTCCGGCTACGGGCTCAATACCGAGGTCGAGCTGCGGATGCTGGAGGCGATCCGGGAGGCGGGGCGACGGATGCAGAGCACCGTGGTGCCCACCTTCCTCGGGGCGCACGCGCTCGATCCGGACCAGCCGGGGTTCGTCGAGCGGACGATCAACGAGACCCTTCCGGCGGTGGCGACCGCCTTCCCCGGGATCGCCTGCGATGCCTACTGCGAGGAAGGTGCCTGGTCCCTCGACCAGTGCCGGAGGCTCTTCGAGGAGGCGCAGGCACTGGGCTGCCCGCTGCGGTTGCACGCCGACCAGTTCAACAGCCTGGGCGGGACCAGGCTCGCCGTGGAGGCGGGTGCGGTGAGCGTGGACCACCTCGAGGCCAGTGGCCCGGCGGACCTCGCACTCCTGGCCCATTCGGACACCATCGGGGTCCTCCTGCCCTGCAGCGGGTACCACCTCGACGACCGGTACGCGCCCGGACGGGCGCTGGTCGACCTGGGCGGGGCGGTCGCGCTCGCCAGCAACTGCAATCCGGGCTCCGCGCCCACCCCATCGCTGCCCTTCGCGATCCACCTCGGCGTGACGCGCTGCCACCTGCGTCCGGCGGAGGCGATCGTCGCGGCGACGTACAACGCGGCCTGCGTGCTGGGCCTGCAGGACGACCGGGGGTCGATCGAGGTCGGCAAGCGAGCGGACCTGGTGGCCCTGGACACCACCGATGAGCGGGCGCTGGCGTGGGAATTCGCCACCCCCGGGCCGAGGATGGTCATGATCGGGGGCCAGATCCACGAGTTATCGCCCCTCGGCGGGTGAGCCACCCTCTCGGCCCGAGTTGCGGATGAGGGGGAAGTCGCCGGTCGATCCGGCCGAAGGAAGGTCCTGACCAGGGCCCCCGCGGCGGGGAGCGCCGCGTCGATCGGAGCGAACCCATGTACGACCACCACCCCCCCCGTCCCGCAGCGGACCCCATCCGGACACCTCGAGCCGGGACCCGTTTCGCGGAGGACGAGTTCGCGGCCTACGACTGGGCCGGCCCCGGTCCGGAGGGGAACGAGCGACCTCATCCCATGAACGCCTGGGTGCACCTTCGTTCATGGCACCTGCGCCCCTCCACGCGCACCACCCTCGGGTGGTGCGTCGAGGAGCACTGGGGGACGATGGCGATCGACGCACCCGTCTCCCCGACCCACGATGCTGGACGCCCCCCCGGGCGCGGCCCGTGGAACTCGTCCGGATGGACCCCGGGACGCACGCCGCGACGGGCGGCCTGATCGGGGCATCACGACCCGACGGCATCGGGTCCGATCCCGATGCGGGACTTTTGCGGAGGTATCGCGGCCCGGCGCGTCGGGTGGCGTGCTTTGCCGATACCATCCCTGCATGCACCTGGACTCAAAGGCTGATCGAAACGGGGCCGTCGCGGCGGCCGAGCGGACGGTGGAGATCCATCGTCGTCTCGTCGACTGGTTGAGGCCGGGACAGACCCTGGCGGACATCGACGCCTTCGTGGCCCGATCGCTCGAGGAGCTTGACTCCCGGAGCGCCTTCCTCGGCTACAAGGCGAAGCCCCATCCACGATTCCCCTCCCACGCCTGCCTGTCCCGCAACGACTGCGTGGTCCACGGGACCCACGACATGGATTCCGAGCCGATCGTGGAGGGGGACCTGATCTCGATCGACATCGGGGTCCTTCACCAGGGCTGGATCGGGGACGCGGCCTGGACCTACGCGATCACCGAGGCGGACGACCAGGCCCTCGCGCTGATGCAGGCGGGCAGGAACTGCCTCGCCCGCGGCATCGACGCGATGCAGCCGGGGCGCCCGCTGCTGGACTGGGCCCGGGCGGTCCAGAAGCACGCGGAGGACGAATGCGGCTTCAGGCTCATTCGCGGTCTGGGGGGACACGGCTACGGCAAGACCCTGCACGGGCCGCCCTTCATCTCGAACGTGGTGCCCAAGCATCCCAGTGAGTGGGCCGACGCGTTCAACCCCTTCAAGCCGGGGATGCTGGTCGCGGTCGAGCCGATGCTCAGCATCGGGAGCGACTCGGTTCGCTCGGAGGGACGCGGCTGGCCGCTGTTCAGCTCCGACCACTCCCTGAGCGTGCACTACGAGAGCGACGTGCTGATCACCGAGGACGGCCCGGTGAACCTGACCGCGGGCCTGTTCGAACTCCCCGACGTGGTGGCCGCGCGATGAGTGCCACCAGGGGACGGATCGTGCTGCTGGAGGGCATCCACCAGGCCGCGGACTCGGCGCTGTCGGCCGCCGGGCTCGAGGTCGATCGACTGGATGGCGCGGTGGAGAAGGAGCGCCTGCACGAAGTCCTGGCGGGCGCCTCCATGGTGGGCATCCGGAGTCGCACCCAGCTCGACGCGGAGGTCCTGGGGCGGCTGGACGAGCTGATCGCGATCGGCTGCTTCTGCATCGGGACCAACCAGGTCGCCCTCGAGGCGGCGGCCGGCCGCGGGGTGGCGGTCTTCAACGCCCCCTTCTCCAACACCCGAAGCGTCGCGGAGCTGACGATGGCCGAGATCATCATGCTGATGCGGAGAATCCCGCAGCGGAGCTCGGCGATGCATGCGGGGCGCTGGCTGAAGTCGGTGGACGGCTCGAGGGAGGTCCGGGGGCGGACCCTCGGCATCGTCGGGTACGGGCACATCGGATCCCAGCTCTCCATCCTCGCGGAGGGGCTGGGCATGCGGGTGGTGTACCACGACATCGTCGAGAAGCTCCCGCTGGGCAACGCCACCAGCCTGCCGGACCTCGGGTCGGTGCTGGAACAGTCGGACGTGGTGAGCCTGCACGTGCCGGCGACCGCGATGACCGCGGGCCTGCTCGGTGCCCGGGAACTGCAGGCGATGAAGCCGGGCGCGTTCCTGATCAACAACGCCCGGGGCAACATCGTCGACCTCGAGGCCCTCGGGGAGGCGATCGACTCGGGACGACTGGCGGGGGCCGCGATCGACGTCTTCCCCAGCGAGCCCCGATCGGGGAATGCGACCTTCGAGAGCCCGTTGCAGGGCAAGGAGAACGTCCTGCTCACCCCGCACATCGGAGGCAGCACCCTGGAGGCGCAGTCCGCGATCGCGCGGGAGGTGGGCAACAAGCTGGCTCGCTACGGCCGGGAGGGAGCCACCGGCACCGCGGTCAACCTGCCGGGTGTGGACCTGCCGGCACGCAAGGACAACCAGCACCGGATCCTCCACTTCCACAAGAACGTCCCGGGGGTGCTGGGGAGGATGCACAGCGCCCTCGCGGGACTCGGGGTGAACATCAACGCCGAGTACCTCCAGAGCCAGGGGGACCTCAGCTACGTGATCCTCGACGTGGACCCGGTCGACCCACGGGTCATCGACAACGAACTCATGAAGATCCCCGAGACGATCCGCTTCCGCACGATCGTCGACTGACCCCACACCCAACGGAGTGCGATCCCATGCTGTCCCTGATCATCGGACTGTCCGTCCCCACCGCCATCGCCCCCCCACCGCCCACGGAGCGCAGACCGGTCTCGGAGACCCTCCACGGGGAGGTGTTCGTCGACGAGTACCGGTGGCTGGAGCCCCTGGAGTCGGAGTCCCCCGAGGTCGGGGCGTGGACGGACCTGCAGAACCAGCACACTCGCGAGGTGCTCGAGTCGCTGCCCTGCCGGGAGAGGCTGACCGAGGAGTTCTCGAAGCTGATGGAGATCGGCAGCGTCTCCGCACCCTCGATGCGGGGCGACCTCTACTTCTACCGAAGCCGAACGGGTACCCAGGACCAGCCCGTCCTCATGGTCCGGAAGGGCTACGAGGGCGAGCCGCGGGTCCTGCTGGACCCCAACCGGCTCGACGCCGACGGGCTGGTCTCCCTCGACTGGTACGACCCGAGCCCCGACGGATCCCTGGTGGCCTTCGGCCTCAGCCGTGCGGGTGACGAGATGACCACCCTGCACGTCCTGAAGACCGTCGACGGTTCGTGGCTGGCCGACGAGATCCCCGGCAAGGCGGGCCTGTCGGGCTGGGCGCCGGACGGCCGGGGCTTCATCTACTCGCGCCTGGAGGATCCCTCGGATCCCTACAGCCGGGTGATCCGGTGGCACGAGATCGGCAGGCACCCGCAGCAGGATCCGACGCTGTTCAGGCAGGAGGAACCCTCGAGGGTGCCCTTCGCCTACCTCGACCCGGCGGGTCGGTGGCTGCTGCACGGGATCACCGATGGATGGTCGAAGAACGACCTCTACGTCATCGACTTCGATCGCTGGCGGCGGGACGGCAGCCTCGAGAGCACGGCCATCGCCGAGGGGCTCGACGGGCGCTTCCGTCCGGTGGCGATCCTGGGCGACCGGATCTGGATGAGCTCGACCTGGAAGAACCCCAACGGGTGCGTGTGGAGGGTCGACCTCCATGCCCCCGGCGAGGCGACCTGGGAACTGATCATCCCCGAGCGGCCCGATGCGGTCCTCCGCGGGGTGAGCCATGCCCGGGGGATGCTGGTCACCCGCCACATCAAGGATGCGGTCACCGGGTTCGAGCGCCACACCCTCGCGGGCCGTTCGCTCGGGGTGCTCGAGACCCCGGGCCTGGGGAGCGCCGGGCTCTCCACGGAGGACGACCGGACCGAGGCGTTCATGAGCTACTCGAGCTACAACGAGCCGCGATCGATCTACCGGGTCGACCTCGCCAGCGGCGAGCGCACGCTCTGGGAGCGGCCGGACGTCCCGGTGGATCCCGCCACGGTGTCGGTCACGCAGGCGTTCACCACCTCTCGCGACGGCACCAGGGTCCCCTACTTCCTCATCCACGAGAAGACGGTGGTCCCCGACGGGGACAACCCCTGCCTGATCTACGGGTACGGGGGATTCAACATCTCCATGGAGCCGAGGTTCTCGGCGACGAACTTCCCCTGGCTGGAGGCGGGCGGGGTCTACGTGGTGGCCAACCTGCGCGGGGGCGGCGAGTACGGCGAGGACTGGCACCGGGCAGGCATGCTGGAGAGCAAGCAGAACGTCTTCGACGACCTCTACGCGGTGGCCGAACAGCTGATCGAGGACCGCTGGACGACCCCCGAACGGCTCGCGGTGATGGGCGGGTCCAACGGCGGCCTCCTCACCGGGGTGGCCGCGACCCAGCGTCCCGATCTCTTCAACTGCGTGGTCTCCTCGGTCCCCCTGCTGGACATGCTGCGCTACCAGAACTTCCTGATGGCGAGATTCTGGGTCCCCGAGTACGGATCCAGCGAGGATCCCGAGCAGTTCGCGTGGTTGAAGGCCTACTCCCCGTACCACAACATCAAGACCGGGACGAGCTACCCGGCGGTGCTGTTCACCGCGGGGGAGAACGACAACCGGGTCCACCCGCTGCATGCGCGCAAGATGGCCGCGCGGATGCAGCAGGAGGCGGACAACGACCATTCGGAGAAGCCCATCCTGCTCTGGGTGGACCGAGACGGTGGCCACGGTTCGGGCAAGCCGCGCTCGCTGCGGCTCCGGGACCGGGTCGACGTGTGGTCCTTCATCATGTGGCAGACCGGGCTCTGCAGATGATCCGCTCGAGCTCGCTGGCCGGATCCCTCCTTCGCCACGGGCTGGCGATGGGCCTGATCCTGGGGACGATGTTCTGGATCGCCCTCGCGGAGGACAAGTCCTGGGGAATCCTGATGGGAATCGCCGCGATCCTCGTCACCAAGCACGTCTACGTGACCATTCCCGGCCAGCTGGAGGACGAGGGGGAGGAGGCTCCCGACTGACCACGTTCGCGGAGGTGGTCAGGAGCCGTGGACCCGCTCGAGGCGGGCGTATTCCAGGATGAGGGTCTTGGTGCCGATCCCGTGAAAGGACACCCGGGCGGAACTCACGGTCCCGCGGGGCGAGATCGACTGGACGGTGCCGATCCCGAACTGGGGGTGCCGGACCACGGTCCCCGCCGGGAAACGGGACGCGAACCCTCCGCTACCACCTCCCCGGGAGGGCTCGGCGAACTCCGGGTCGTACTCGATCGAGTAGTCGTCCTCGAACTCCCCGGAACCATCGAGCCGCTCGACCTCGAGGTGTTCCTCGGGAAGCTCCCCGAGGAAGCTGCTGGGGACGGTCCGGGTGCGCTGCCCCCGGATCGTCCGACTGGCGGCGAGCGAGAGGTGCAGCGCGGACTTCGACCGGGTCATCCCGACGTAGCAGAGCCGGCGCTCCTCCTCGAGCTCGTGCTCGCCCTCGTGGGAACGAGCGTGCGGGAGCAGGCCCTCCTCGAGTCCGACCATCGAGACGAGTTCGAATTCCAGCCCCTTCGCCGCGTGCAGGGTCATCAGGGTCACCGCACCCTGGGACTGGTCGACCGCGTCCTGGTCGCTGACCAGCGCGATCGACTCGAGGAACGCACGCAGTGCTTCCTCGAGGGAAGGAACCGCGGCCTCCATCGAGTCTCCGTCCGCGTCGCCGCCCTCCCGCTCCTCGGCCGGCATCTCGAACTCGGCCGCCGCACTGACCAGTTCGTTGAGGTTGGCGACCCGATCGAGCCCGTCCTCGTCCCCGGAGCCGAGGTGCATCGCCTCCAGCCCGCTCTCCGTGATCACCTGGGCCACGAAACCGGGCAGCTGCGCCAGGTGGCCGTTGAGCAGGATCGACCGCCACCGCTGGAAGCTGCCGACGAAGGCCCCCACTGACTTCACCGCCCGCGCGCCGAGGCCCTCGACCTCCCCCGCCTCCTCGAGGGCCGCGCCCAGGGAGAGGTTCCGGTGCAGGGCGTGCCGCTCGACCGCCTTGAGGGTACGGCTGCCGATCTGTCGCGCCGGGACGTTGACGATCCGGGACAGGGCCACGTCGTCGACCGGATTCGAGAGTGCACGCAGGTACCCGAGGGCGTCCTTGATCTCCTTGCGCGCGAAGAAGGCGGTCCCGCGGGCGATCACGTACGGGATCCCGGCCCCTCGGAGGGAGTCCTCGAGCACCCGGCTCAGGGCGTTGACGCGATAGAGCACCGCCATCTCGCGGTACTCGACGCCGCGGGCGGCGGCGGCGCGGACGGCCTCCGCGACCTGCTCGGCCTCGTGTCGCTCGTCCTGGCAGTAGCACAGCCGCACCGGCTCCCCGTCCCCGAGCTCGGTGTGGAGGTCCTTGTGCTTGCGTCGCCGGTTGTTCTGGATCAACCCGGATGCCGCGGCGACGATGTGCCCGGTGGACCGGAAGTTGCGCCCGAGGGGGATGATCAGCGTGCCCGGGTACTTCTCCTCGAACTCGAGGATGTTCCCGACGTCGGCCCCCCGCCAGCCGTAGATCGACTGGTCGGGATCACCCACCACGAACAGGTTCCCGTGGGCGCTGGCGATCGCGTCCGCGATCACGAACTGCGCGTGGTTGGTGTCCTGGTACTCGTCGATGAGCACGTACCGGAAGCGATCCTGCAGCTGGGAGCGGACCTCGGGGTTGGTGCGCAGGAGGTTCGCGGTGCGCAGCAGCAGGTCGTCGAAGTCGACCGCGTTGTTGCGCTGGAGGATCCCCTCGTACGCGCGGAACGCGCGGGCGACGCTCCGGGTGTAGAAGTCGGAGGCCTCCTGCTCGAAGAGCTCCGCGTTCTTCAGTTCGTTCTTGGCGTTGCTCACCGCGGAGAGCATCGAGGCCGGCGTCCAGTTCCCGGAGTCGAGGTTCGCGAGGTTGAGCGCCTCCTTCATGGCGGAGCGCTGGTCCGCGGTGTCGTAGATCGAGAACCCCGGTTCCAGGCCGACGTGCTCGGCGTGGGTTCGCAGCTGGCGCGCGCAGAAGGCGTGGAACGTGGAGACGACGAGTCCCCGTCGATTCGACATCGAATCGGGCAGCAGGGCGTCGATGCGTTCGCGCATCTCGCCGGCCGCCTTGTTGGTGAAGGTCAGCGCGAGCACCTGCCAGGACGGGATCCCATTGACCAGCAACCACGCGACCCGGCGGGTGATGACCCGGGTCTTCCCGCTGCCGGGACCGGCGAGGATCAGGGCCGGACCGTCGAGGTGGGACGCCGCCGCCTGCTGGGGGGGCGTCAAGTCTGATAAAAGCTCGTCGGGATCAGGATTCATCAGGTCGGAGGATAGGTCTCATCAGCGGACAGTGCCCGCAAACTTCCCCACAGCAGTCCCCGAAAGTTGCCCCGTGGGCCCCTGGAGGCATAGAATTTGAGTCCTGAAAATCTCACCTTCTGTCCAAAAGCCACCACATTTCGTGGGTTCTGACATTGCAGACACAAGATATAGCGTTAACATGTGGGCGATTTCGAGCATCGGCGGCCAAGGTCGCCGATTATCGGACTCTCGGATGTGGTGTGTTGCAGCAGTCAGGTACGTCGTTTCCGGCTTCCCCAGCTGTGTCGGGCCTCCAGGAACGAATGCCACGCGGACCGGTGCGTCGATTCAGGCGCTCGGATCCGGCAACCCATCGCGTTGGAGTGCCTCGAGCAGACCTGAAGCAGTCTGCCCGGAGTCTCCACGGTCGGCCGCTCCACGGTGCCGCCCGCCCGAGGGCGTGGGTGTTCCCCGGAACCCCCCACGCCTTGATGGGCGGCTCGCACTCCGGTTCGGCCGTCAGAGTCGAGAAGCCCCGCCGTCAGGGGATCGACCGGGACGTGCGAGACGCGAGCACCCCCACTACCGCTTCAACGCCTCAAGGAGGCAACCGTGGTTCGGGCCGGATGCCCGGGTCCACGGGTTTTTGGGTCGACTCGACCGGCAGGGATGCCGGCGGGTCGGGCAACCGGCTCCGCAGGCTCCGACGCGGACTCGGTGGACAGGTGCGATTGCGGGCTCATCAGCTTGCGCCGACACGGATGGATCACGGCATGGACCAGTACATCAGGACCCAGGAAAGGATCGACGGGCTTCGTCCCGACGGCCCGGTGGGCGATGATGCTGGCCGGCGGAATGCGTCCCGTAACGCGCCTCCCACGACGAACCTCACCAGCGGCATGCCGGCCGCTTCAACCTGAACCACCGGATCCGGCGTCACGCCACCCCCACTTTCAGGTGGCGCATGTGATTCCGAATGAGAACCTGACCGACAGACCTAAGCAGCAGAGCTAGAAGGACCAGCACAATGAAGTTCACCCGACGCTTCACCAAGAAGGGCGAATCCGTCTTCGACAACGTCGAATGGACCCAGCGCACCTCGAAGATCACCAACGCCGACGGTTCACTCGTGTTCGAGATGAACGACGCCGAGGTCCCCGCCGACTGGAGCCAGCTCGCCACCGACATCGTGGTGAGCAAGTACTTCCGCAAGGCGGGCGTCCCCCAGATGGACGACCGCGGTGAACCGATGCTCGACGAGGCGGGCGCCCCGGTGACCGGACCCGAGAACTCCGTCAAGCAGATCGTCAACCGCCTGGCGGGCTGCTGGCGGGACTGGGGGATGAAGCAGGACTACTTCGCCTCCGAGGAGGATGCCGAGGCGTTCTACGACGAGCTCTGCTACATGCTGGTGAACCAGATGGCCGCTCCCAACAGCCCCCAGTGGTTCAACACCGGACTGGCGTGGGCCTACGGAATCAACGGTCCCGCGCAGGGGCACTGGATGGCCGACCACGCCACCGGTGAACTTTCGCTCGCCCCCGATGCCTACACCCACCCCCAGCCCCACGCCTGCTTCATCCAGAGCGTTCGGGACGACCTCGTCGGCGAGGGCGGGATCATGGACCTCTGGGTCCGCGAGGCGAGGCTCTTCAAGTACGGATCCGGGACGGGGACCAACTTCTCCCAGCTTCGAGGCGAGAACGAACCCCTTTCCGGCGGCGGGCTGAGCTCCGGGCTCATGAGCTTCCTGAAGATCGGCGACCGGGCCGCGGGCGCGATCAAGTCCGGCGGCACCACCCGGCGCGCGGCCAAGATGGTCTGCCTTGACATCGATCACCCGGACGTGGAGAGCTTCGTCAACTGGAAGGTCCGCGAGGAGATCAAGGTCGCCGCGCTGGTCGAGGGCATGAAGCACCTCGACGACGACCAGAAGGAGGTCGCCCAGAGCCTCGGCCTCGACCTGAACTACGACTTCAACGGCGAGTCCTACTACACGGTCAGCGGCCAGAACTCCAACAACTCGGTCCGACTCACCGACGAGTTCTTCCAGGCGGTCGAGAACGACGAGGAGTGGACGCTGATCCGTCGCACCGACGGGCAGCCGGCGAAGACGATGCCGGCGCGCGAGCTCTGGGACAAGATCTCCTTCGCGGCCTGGCGCTGCGCGGATCCCGGGGTCCAGTTCGACTCGACGATCAACGCCTGGCACACCTGCCCGGAGGGTGGTCGGATCAATGCGAGCAACCCGTGCTCCGAGTACATGTTCCTCGACAACACCGCCTGCAACCTCGCCTCGATCAACCTCCTGAAGTTCTACGATCCCAAGACCCGGGTGTTCGACGTCGAGGGCTTCGAGCACGCCGTCGGCATCTGGACGATCGTCCTCGAGATCTCGGTGATGATGGCCTCCTTCCCGTCGAAGGAGATCGCGGATCGATCCTGGCGATATCGCACGCTCGGACTGGGCTACGCCAACCTCGGCGCGATGCTCATGCAGGCGGGGATCCCCTACGACAGCGAGGAGGGTCGGGCGATCTGCGGTGCGCTCTCCGCGATCCTCACCGGTCGTTCCTACGCCGCCAGCGCGTTGATGGCGGCCGAGCACGGGGCCTTCGCCGGCTTCGAGGAGAACCGGGAGCACATGCTCCGA
>PKCS01000090.1 GCA_002862305.1 Phycisphaerae bacterium
CGAGCTTGCATCAAGGGGCGTCGAACTGATCGTCACCGTCGACTGCGGGATCACCGCGATCGAACCCGCACGCCGGGCCGCGGAACTCGGGATCGAGCTGATCATCACCGACCACCACCGCCCCGTGGAGCAGGACGACGAGGTGCTGCTCCCGGGAGCCTCGGTCATCGTCCACCCCCACCTGCCCGGCGGGACCGGACCCTCCGAGCCGCTCTGCGGGGCGGGCGTGGTCTTCAAGCTGGCCTGGGCGTTCCTCGAGCGCTGGTTCTCCTCCCGCCCCCTGCCCGGCGTCGGTCGGGAACTGCTGCTGGAGCTCCTGCCCCTGGCCGCCGTGGCCACCATCGCGGACGTCGTCCCGCTGGTGGGCGAGAACCGGATCCTCGTCTCCCACGGGCTCCGGCTCCTGCCCACCACCACGAATCCCGGCCTGCGGGCGCTTCTGGAGGCCTCCGGCCTGGGCAAGGGCCCGGGGCCGGTGCTGGCCAACGACGTCGCCTTCCGGCTCGCCCCCGTGCTCAACGCCGCCGGGCGCATGGCTCACGCCCGCGAGGCGGTGGAGCTGATGATCACCTCCGAACCGGATCGTGCCCGGGACATCGCCAAGTCACTGGGCAGGTTGAACCGGCAGCGACAGTCCGAATGCAAGGAGATCACCGAGCATGCGGCAAGACTCGCCGAGGAACAAGGGTTCCTCGAGCCCGACAAGCGGGTCATCGTCCTCGCACATGAATCATGGAGCCCCGGGCTCATCGGCATCTGCTGTTCCCGTCTCGTCGAGCGATTCGGCCGCCCCGTGATCCTCATGCAGGAGAAGGACGGGACCTGTCGTGGTTCGGCCCGCAGCATTCGCGACTATTCCATCCACGATGCGCTCTCCAGCTGCGCGAAGGCCCTGAATCACTCGGGTGAGTTGATGAGCTTCGGCGGCCACGCGGCCGCGGCCGGCCTCTCGATCGACTCCCGTGCCCTTGGCGACCTCGTCGAACGCCTGCAGGATCATTCGGCCGATTCGATTCCGGAGTGCGACCTGGTCTCCGCGGTCGAGGTGGATGGCTGCGCCGAGCTCGGGGAGTTCCCCCTGGAGCTCGTGAACCGGATGGAACAGCTGGATCCCTTCGGTGCCGGCAATCCCTACCCGCGGTTCATCCTCGAGGAGGTTCGCGTCTCGAGGCCACAGAAGATGGGACGTAACGGTGAACACCTCAGGCTGAACCTGAGTGCCGGCGGGCACGCGGTCGGAGCGGTCTGGTGGAGGGCTCCCGACGTGCTCGAGCAGCTCTGCACGATCGAGCGGGAGGAGGCGTTGGTCGACGTCCTCGCCGAACCACAGGTGAACCGCGGCTACGGGCCCGACCGGGTCCAGATGAAGATCATCGACGTCCGCACATCGGGACCCTGAGGGGGCCGCTCAGATGACCAGCTCGTCGCCCGGTTCGATCGCCTTGGGCAGGTCGAGGTGCTCGAGATCTGCGGGCCCCATCGCGCTCAGGGCCGAGATCTCGATCTTCGCGGAAGGAGCTCCCGCTTCCCGGGGGACCTGCACCCCGGCAGCCTCCAGCCACCTCGCGGCCCGCTCGATCTGGAGCGTGAAGCTCGTGGCGGGACTGTCCGCACCCTGTGCATTCTTGATCGGCGCGAATTCCTCGACGCGGTCGGTCTCGTAGACCATCGAGCGGTCGGCGAGGGGGATGGCGTCGAAGATGAACATCTCGAGCTTGGTGGCGTTGGGTTCCGCGGGCTCGACCAGCTCCCCGGTCGACAGCGAGACGTGCGGGACCTTCTTGCTGGCCCGGTGCAGGGGCATCGCGGCGGCCCCTTCCTCCCCGGTGATCCGGTCCACGAAGTCGACCGAGAGCACGTGGATGGCGATCGATCCCGCGAGGTACCGGAGGTGGCCATCCTCGGACTGGGACCGGGCCAGGTCCTCGGGGAGATCCGAGTACTCGATCACGCGGTTGCGTCCGTCGATCTGGCAGAAGACCCCGACCTTCTCGTTGTAGCTGGTCTTGGGGACCATCTTGCTCGACAGCTGGCCGGAACTCGATTCATCGATGGCGTGCAGCCCGAGGAAGACCGGATCCAGCGCCTTCACGGTCGGGTTGTCGACCTGGAAGTAGCTGATCTGCTCGATGCCCCTGGACTTCATGTCCTCGATCGCCCCGCTGGCTCGCAAGGCCCGCATCGAACCCCCATGCCCGTCGGGATTGACGGCGATCTGGTGCTTGCTGGAGAGCATGAACTTCCCGCCCTCGTCGAAGGAGGGAAGGACGCCCTGGGGGAACATGAAGATGCTCGTCCGGTCGAGCCCGAAGTAGTTGTTGTCGCGGAAGAACGCCCGCGTCTGCTCGTCGTTGATCGGGCTGGTCATGATGTACCACGGAACCGGACGGCCCCATCGGTTCCCGGTGGCGAGGATCTGTTCGGCGAACAGCCTGAACAACGGCTTGCCGGTCAGCGGGGATGCGGGGAACGAACCCTTGGGGCCGTTCCAGCCCAGCCTGGTGCCCTGGCCGCCGGCCACCGTGAAGGCCGCCACCTTGCCCGCCTTGAGCAGCTGCTCGCCGTGTTCCCTCGCCGCCTGCTCGTTCTCCGGGTGTCGAGGCACGAAGTCGGCGGGACTGATCAGGTCGGGGGCAGGGGGCTGGAAGGTATCGGTGTTCGCTCGTTCGACCATGCGTACCGCCTCCGGCAGGTCGATCGTCTCCAGCTGTCCGAGCAGTTCCTCGAGCTGCTCCGTCTCCAGCTCCTCCACGAAGTGAAGCAGGTGCTCCTGGTCGATGGACTCCAGCATCCGTCGACTCTTCTCGAGCCGCTCCGCGGTGTCCCGCTGCGTCTCCGAGGCGTTCATCAGGAGCCCTCCTCGTGTCCTGACAGTGGCTCGAACGGCTCCGACCAGCCGTCAGGGTCGTGACGCACGGTGCGACCGGTCTCGAGGTAGATCACCTGTTCGCAGATGTTGGTCGAGTGGTCGGCGATCCGTTCAAGGGCCTTGGTCACGGTGAGCAGCATGAATCCGAAGTTGATCTCGAATTCCCCCGAGACCAGCTTCGCCTGCGCGTTCATGAGAATCTCGCGCTTGAAACGGTCCACCGTGTCGTCGAAGAGCAGCACCTGCCTTGCGAGTTCGGCATTCCCGTCCCGAAGGGCGCGGTTGGCATCCCTGATCATCCCGATCACGCTGTTGGCCATGACGCGGAAGGTCTGGGGAACCTCCTGCGTGCCCTCGGGGGAGCCGATCACCGACTCCCCGATGCTGACCGCGCAGTCGGCGATCCTCTCCAGTTCGTTGTTCACCTTCACCAGCGTCAGGACCGATCGGATCTGGTAGTCGTCCTTCGGTCCCAGCGCCAGCAGCTGGATCGACTCCAGCTCGATCTCGACATCGATCCGGTCGATCTCGATGTCACCCTTGATCACGGAGCGGGCCTTGTCGCGGTCGCTGTCGAAGAACGAGTCCACCGAGGCCAGGGTCGCCAGCAGCACCCGCCTCCCCTGGTCGGAGAGCTTCTCGTGCAGTGACGTCATCTTGGACTGGAACTCGTTCACGGAGGCCACCTCGCCTCCAAGTATACATCTAGCACCCCGGTGCGTGATGGCATGCTACGCTGTATCCATGCCCAGCCTCTGCGTGAACATCGACCATGTGGCGACGGTGCGCCAGGCCCGGCTCACCTACGAACCGGACCCGTTGTCCGCGGCGCTCGCCGCGGTCGAAGGAGGCGCGGACGGCATCACCGTCCACCTTCGGGAAGACCGCCGGCACATCCAGGATGCCGATGTCGAGGCGCTCTCCCGGATCCCCGACCTGAACCTCAACCTCGAGATGGCGCCCACCCCGGAGATGGTCGGAATCGCCCTCGCGATACGCCCCCAGATGGTCATGCTCGTCCCCGAGGGCCGGATGGAAGTCACCACGGAGGGGGGGCTCGACGTGATCGGCGAGCGGGACAAGGTGACCGAGGCGGTGGGGGCGCTTTCCTCCGCCGGGCTGCCGGTGAGCATCTTCATCGACGCCGATTCCGAGCAGATCCGGGCCGCCGCCGCGACCGGCGCTTCGGTCTGCGAGGTCCACACGGGCCCCTATGCCGAGGCCGTGCACGGTTCGGAGGCCCGCCCCGACGGGGAACCCGCGGTCCGTGCGCAACTTGCGTCGATCGCGACGGCTGGTCGGCTCATTCGCGAGCTGGGGATGCAGTTCAACGCCGGTCACGCGGTCAACTACGAGAACGTGCGCAGGCTGGCCGCGCTGGAGGGCCTCCAGGAGCTGCACATCGGACATTCCATCGTCAGCCGTTCGATCTTCAGCGGGATGCGCGAGGCGGTGCATTCCATGAAGGAGCTGATCCGGTCCGCCTCGTCCGACGCCTGAGCGAGCGGCCCGCGGCGACGCGCTCCGGCCCCCGTCGGTCCGATCCACTTGCTGCTAACATCGGACCAACCCAAGGAGGCAAACATGACCGATTCGAACAAGAAAGCATGGACAAGCGACCTTTCCACCAGAGACCTCTGGATCCTCGAGGATCGTGGCTACGAGCCCCTCGGCCTGGTGGTGGGCAACTGCGTCTTCGCACTCGGAGTGGGCAGCGGCATCTCCGCCGGGCTCAAGGGGATGGCTCGTGGTGAGGTCCAGGAGTACACCAAGCTGCTCTACGAGGCCCGTGAGCTGGCGATCGGCCGCATGCAGGAAGAGGCGTCCGCCCTTGGTGCGGACGGGGTGATCGCGGTCCGCATCGAGATCGAGAACATGCACGGGGGTTCATGGCTCCACATCATGGCCATGGGCACTGCGGTGCGGCGTCGGGAAGGGTCCGACGGGCAGCCCTCCGGCAAGGCGATGCTGATGCTCTGACCGGGGACTCCCAGCCTCTCCCACGAACGGATCGCCATGGTCGAGCCGAACCCGACAGGAACCGAAGGACGACAGGGGGAGTTCGAGCCCCTTGAGGGGTGGCCCTACAAGTCCGACTTCCAGCAGTCCCCGGTGGATCACTTCTCGATCGATCGGCTGCCCGCGCGTTCGCGTCGGAAGGCGATGCTGCTCTGTCCGTTCCTGGGCATCTGGGGCGTGCAGAGCTTCTACCTCCGTCGCCCCGCCCCGGGTTGGTCCTGCTTCGTCATGACCAAGGTGGGGATCATCGCGGGCCTCCTCCTGCTCGCCTTCGGCGAGCCTCGCGCGGGCCTGGTGCTCCTCATCGGATTACCGTCGCTCTCGTGGTTGTTCGCGCTGTGGACCCTGCTCAGGCTGGGCTCCGGTGCGATCGCGTCGGACGGCATGGGCAAGCCGCTCGTCCCGTAGGGCAGGACTCCACCCGCTGCGCTGGCCCGGGAGGCGGACTCCCCCGGTCTCAGAGCTTGAACGGCGGCTCAGGGCGCGAATCGCGGGGCATGATCACCTTGCGGTGGCTGAACCCCATGTCCATGGATCCCGACCCTCCCAGCGGGCCGCCTCGACTATTGCCGACCGGGGCCCCGCCCCGGACCAGCCGGGCGAATGCACTAAGCGTCACGAGGAGCCCGAACAGGGCGATCGCTCCACCCGCGAAGTCGCCCTGCACGCCCGGGTTGAGCAGGATGACGATCCCCATCGTGGCGCAGACGAGTCCGGCGACGAGCTGCTTGAGTGCCTTCAACATGACGGGGCTCCTTCCAGGCTGAACGCATCCTACCAGTTCTATGGTCCTCGATGTTTTCGCCGCCGGACGTGGCCTTGTCGCACCCGGGTCCCGATCGCGCGATACACTTGGCGGTCCCCCGCACACCCCCCCGGGCCTTCCGGCCCGCCCTCGAAGGATCCCCGCCATCTCCGGACTGCCCGCCGACAAGATCCCCGGTCCCTACGACGTCACGAAGCTTCCGTACCGGGTGGCGGTGCTCTGCTACCTCTTCGACGAGGATGACCGGTTGCTGCTGCTCCACCGGCGCAAGGAGCCCAACATCGACCGGTACTCGCCGATCGGCGGCAAGCTCGAACTCGCAGAGGGGGAAAGTCCCCATGCCTGTGCCATCCGCGAGATCGAGGAGGAGTCGGGGCTCGCCCTCGATTCCGACGAGCTTCGGATGATGGGCATGGTCTCCGAGACCGCCTACGAAGGCACCACCCACTGGCTGATCTTCCTCTTCGAGGTCACGCGTCCGGTCCGGCATGCCGAGATACCGAACATGGAGTTCGACGAGGGTGTCCTCGAATGGGTCCCCGCGAAGCGGGTCTCGGAGCTCGACATACCCGACACCGACCGCCGCGCGCTCTGGCCCCAGGTCCAGCGGCATCGGGGGGGATTCTTCAGCGTCCACATCGACTGTCGGGAGGATCCCTTCACCTGGGAGCTCCTGGAGAGCATGGGCGGGGAGCCCGGGTGATCACCCGGGGAGCAGTCCGGTGCGGATCCCCGCATCCCTGGCCAGTCGCTCCGCTTCCTCCCGGGTCGCGGCTTCGCTGATCACCCTGAGGATCGGCTCGGTGTTGCTGGCCCGAACGTGGACCCAGCCCTCGGGGAGATCGATCCTGACCCCATCGAGGTCGTTCACGGATTCCCGGGGATGGCTCGCCACCAGCCGCTCCAGCGCCTCGGGAATGGCCTCCCGCCCACCGACCTCGGTGAGGTCCATCTTCTGCTTGACCATCCGATAGCGGGGGAGCTCGGCGACGATGCTCGAGAGCGGGCGTTGCTCGAGGGCCAGCAGCTCGAGGACCAGCGCCATGGCGACCAGACTGTCGCGGACCCAGCCGATCGATCGCACGATCACGCCGCCGTTCCCCTCCCCGCCGATCTCCGCGTCCCTGGCCCGCATGCCGTTGACCACGTTGGCCTCGCCGACCGCGGTCCGGTGCACCTCCGCTCCCGGGAACCTTGCCGCGACGTCATCGATCATCCTGCTGGTCGACAGGTTGGCCACCAGCGGGCACGGGCCCTTCGACTGGAGGTGCCGCAGCACCGCAAGCACCAGCGTGTACTCCTCGCCGATGTAGCGTCCGGACTCGTCCACGATCGCCAGCCGGTCGGCGTCGGGGTCCTGTGCGAAGCCGCATGCCGTCGAGGGGCGAGATGCAACCAGCCTGGAGAGTTCACCGAGGTTTTCGGCCACGGGTTCGGGCGTGTGCGCGAATCGACCCGTCTGCTCGCCGTTGAGGTGGGTCAGGTCGCAGCCCAGACCGTCGAGCAGCATCCTGCCCGCTTCGCAGCCGGAGGCATTGACCGAGTCGAGCACCACCTGGAGTCCCGCCCCACGAACGAGCTCCGGGTCTACCAGCCCGAGCACCTTCTCGACGTGGTGTGCCACCGCGGTACCGTCCCGGCGCACCGTTCCCGGCTGCTCCGCCATCGAGGGGCTCCAGCCCTTGGAGCCGAATCGTTCGATCACTCGTTCCACCACCCCGGGTGGAGGGGCGAGTCCGCTCGAATCGAGGCACTTCAGCCCGTTCCACTGGATGGGATTGTGGCTGGCGGTGATCACGATCCCACCGTCCGCCTCGAGTTCCCGGATCATGATCCCCGCGGTGGGGGTCGGTGCCACACCGATGTCGATCAGCTCGCAGCCCATCCCGGACAGCGTCGCGACCACCGCCTCCGAGAGTTCGCGACCCGATGTCCGTCCATCGCGACCAATAACCAGCCGGAGCCGCTCGCCTCCGACCTTCCCGAGCTCCTCGCCGAAGGCGGCGGCGTATCGAGCGGCCACGTCCTCCGACATCGAGGCGCCCACGATGCCGCGTGCCCCGCTTACCGAGAGCATGAGAGGTGCGGACTCGTCCGGCATGGCTTTACTCCTGTTCCCGATGCTTCTGGGACCCTGCGGGGCCTCTCCACGAGCACTTCGGATCAATCACCGTACGTTCCCCGGGAACCGTGTCCCCGAGAAGATATAATTCGGATGTGTTCCAACTAGACATCGAAGACACATTCTCGGCGGCGCATTCCCTCATCATCGCGGGTGAACGGGAGCCGGTCCACGGCCACGACTGGAAGGTCTTCGTGACCGTACAGGGCGAGGAGCTCGACGGGGATGGCCTGCTGTGCGACTTCCACCACCTGGAGTCCCTCCTGGGCGAGATCATAGCCCCTTTCAGGACCGCGGATCTGAACGCCTGCCGTGAATTCTCCGGGGTCAACCCCAGCGCCGAGAACGTCGCCTGCCACATCGCCGAGCGAATGAACGGCGGCCTGCCGTCCACGGTCTCCCTGACCCGCGTCTCCGTCACCGAGGCCCCCGGGTGCACCGCGACGTGGCTCCCCAGTGGGGGAGGGATCTCATGAACCCCTCCAGTGGTTCATCGGTCGACCTCGTCGCAACCGGGGATCCGACCCCGGTTCGCTACCTGAACCGGGACCTTGCATGGCTGGAGTTCAACCATCGGGTGCTGCAGCTCGCCCGGGATCCCGCCACCCCGCTCCTGGAGCAGGTCAGGTTCCTGACCATATTCTCCAACAACCTCGATGAATTCTTCATGAAGCGGGTGGGGGGGCTCAAGCGCCGCATCGACGCGGGTGCCGGTGCGCTCGCCGGTGAATCCGACGGTCCCCTCGCACTGCTCACGAAGATACGGGAGCGGGTCCAGCTGCTCCTCGCGGACCAGGCCGAGTTCTACGGTGGTCCGATCACCGAGGGACTTCGTTCCAGCGGGATCCAGGTGCTCCGATGGAAGGAATTGAAGGAGGAAGAGCGTTCCGAGGCTGAAGCCTGGTACCAGCAGAACATCTTCCCGATCCTCACCCCACTCGCCGTCGACCCCGGGCACCGATTCCCGTTCATCTCCAACATGAGCGTCTCCCTCGGGGTGCAGCTGTCCAGGCCCGGCGATCCCGACCAGCTGTTCGCCCGCGTGAAGGTCCCCGAGGTCCCCTCCCGGATGTACCGGTTGAGCACCGGGGATCGGTACATCCCGATCCGGGAGATCATCGCCCACAACCTCGAGGATCTCTTCCCGGGGATGCGGATCATCAAGGTGCTGCCATTCAGGGTGACGAGGAATGCGGACGTCGAGAACGAGAACGAGGATGCGGAGGACCTGCTGGTGCAGATCCAGCAGCAACTTCGGGAACGCCGATTCGCCAAGGTCGTCCGGCTTGAGGTGCCATCCGGCGCCGATCCCCAGATGGTCAGGGTGCTCTGCGAGGAACTGAACCTGGAATCCGACGACGTCTACCACAGCAAGGGCCTGTTCGACTTCAGCGTCCTCGACGAGATTGCGGACATCGATCGTCCCGAGCTGCGCTACCCGCGATGGGAACCCCTCGTGCCCAAGGGACTCTCGGGGGAGGAATCGGATCTCTTCTCCGCGATACGGGCCGGCGATTTCCTCGTCCATCACCCCTACGAGAGCTTCGATGCCACGGTCGAGGAGTTCATCAAGCAAGCCGCGGCGGATCCGAAGGTGCTCTGCATCAAGCAGACCCTCTACCGAACCTCGGGGGACAGCCCCTTCATCCCGAACCTGATCCGGGCGGCGGAGAGCGGCAAGCAGGTCGCGGTGCTGGTCGAGCTCAGAGCTCGCTTCGACGAGGCACGCAACATCGAATGGGCGAGGAAGCTCGAGGATGCCGGGGTCCACGTCGCCTACGGGGTCGTCGGCCTGAAGACGCACACCAAGACCTCCCTGGTCATCCGCCAGGAGTCCGACGGGATCCGAAGCTACGCCCACATCGGGACCGGGAACTACAACTCCAAGACCGCCCGGCTCTACGAGGATGTCGGGCTCTTCACCGACGATCCCGGTCTCACCAGCGACCTCATCAGTCTCTTCAACTACATGACAGGGCGCTCAAGGCAGCGGGACTACGAGAAGCTCCTGGTCGCACCGGTGGCCATGAAGCGCAGGTTCCTCGAGCTGATCGAGCGCGAGGTCCTGCTGCACAGCGAGGAACGCCCGGGCAGGATCATCGCGAAGATGAACCAGCTCGAGGACCGTTCCATGACCGATGCCCTCTACGAGGCTGCTCGTGCCGGGGTCCAGGTCGACCTCATCGTCCGGGGTTTCTGCTGTCTTCGGCCGGGTGTACCCGGTCTCAGCGAGAACATACGCGTCTGCTCGATCGTCGGCCGGTTCCTCGAGCACAGCAGGATCTACTGGTTCTCGGCGGGTGCCGATGACCCGGTCGACGGGGACTACTTCATCGGGTCCGCGGACTGGATGTATCGCAACCTCCACGCGCGCGTGGAGGCGATCACGCCGGTGGAGGGGCGCAGGCAGCGACAGCGACTCTGGGAGACCCTCCAGATCCTCCTCAACGACCAGGTCCAACGCTGGAACATGCTTCCCGACGGCTCGTTCGTCAAGCACACCCCCGATCCCGGACTGCCTGCGGACGATCCAAGCCTCCTCGGCACCCACCAGCTGCTCATGCAGAGGGCCCTCGAGGGAGGGCTCGGCAGCTCGTCAGAGCCGCCTGCCTAGAACATGGCGGATCTCGGCATCGCGGAAGCGACCAGCCGAATCGGGCGGATGCCGGTCCCGGCACCCGGGCCCGGTGGGTTGGATCCCGCCGCGGTCGATATCGAGTCGTCCGGGATGATCATGAGGTCGATGGTCACCCTGTAGACCCGTCTCCCGGGCTCCCACTCGAGTCGGAAGGGCTGCACCACCCGTCCCGCCTCGTCGGTCCTGGTCACCACGCCCTCGAGCAGGGTCACCGGCAACCCGTTGTCCATGCGATATTCCAGGCGGCCCGTGATCCTGTCCCAGGACACGGTGATGAGGTTGCCGGTGTCCGGGTGGTAGAACTCGATGAAGTCACTCGTCACCACGCGATCCCGTACATCCGCGGGGAGCGGCCTGAATGCCTCCCCGGACCTGATCATGGTGGTCATGCGCTGGACCACCATGCGCCCGACCGCATGCGTGGAGGCCTGGTCGCTGTTGACCCGGTACGAATCGAACGAGACCTGGAGCGCGGCCAGCGTGGCCACCAGCAGCACTGCGCCTATCGCTAGCGCGATGAGCATCTCGACGAGGCTGAACGCGCGTTTCGTCCACCTTCGGCGTCCACGCTTCATCGATATGCACCCTCCGTGTACGTGCGAGGCAGGGGATCGACCACGATCGGCCAGGGTATCCCGTCCGGCAGCCTCGTTGCGGGGTCGTAACGCAGTCGTATCTCCCCGAATCCCTCGAAGCCGCCGCTTGACGGATCACTGCCCTCCAGGTCGCCGTCCTCCGGTCCGAAGTACCCGAGCGTGGTGTTGAACTGGTCCGGACTCCCTCCGTAGAAGAGGGGGCCTGCGGACTCCCGCGGTCGGAAGGTCATGAGCAGGGTCCCGCGCACGTCGACCGTGCCGCGGGCGTCGAGCACTCCCGCCACCACCACCCCCCGGAGGTTCACCACCGGGGTCGACTGCCATTCCTCGGATTGCTGGTTGTCGAAGTTGCCTACGTCCACGGACCAGCCAGGCATCATCATCGTGCTCCTGGAGAAGTAGTCCAGCTCCTCGGGGGTGAAGGCGTTGATGTATCCGATTATCTCCTCGAAATCCGTCTGCTGTACGAGGTCCGTCGATTCGGGGTCCAGGTAGAAGCGGGTCGGACCCGTGAACTGAAGCTTGTTCCGCCAGTGCGTGTATTCCGCCGGTCGGTCGCCCGCCAGGACGCCCACGAACGTGCACCCGTCGAACACGATGTTGTTCGACCATTGCTTGGTATCGAGGATCTCCCCCGAACCATCCGGTGCCGGAGCGGGTTCGAGTCCGCTGAACTTCGGTTCGAAGGTGATGTTCCCATCCGCATCCTCGATCCGATCCAGCGCACCGAGGTAGTTCCAGTTCGGGTGGATGCACGCGGTGGTGGTCTGGACGTACGTCGTACCCACGAAGGTGCAGTCCTCGAATCGCGGGTTGCTGCCGGGCGGTATCAACAGGTCCCGGAAGACCATCCCTCGGTAGACGTCACGCCTCATCCAGTCGTAGGGATTCGGTGATCCCACCGGGATCGCCTCCCATTCGGCGTCCTCGAAACCGGTGAATTCAGCGGTTCCGGATCCGGCCAGGTTCGCCTGTGCCTGCTCAGCCAGATCCCCTTCACTACCCGAACGGGATCGATACCAGGCCTGGCTGTCCGCGAACATTTCCGTGGTCACCTCGCGGAGCCGTTCCTCGGGAGCCTCGAAGGTGACCGGCGCCACGTCGGATCCGGACATCACCGAACCGCCGACCACCCCTCGCCACGGCCCGCCGTTGGCGGCATTCCAGTCTGATTCCGCCACCCCGAAGGTGAGGGGGCCCCGGACCTTGGCATACATGTCGTATGCGTCGAGCACCCCGTCGTCGTAGCCCAGGCGGACATCGACCTCGTCCACGATCCCGTCGAGGTTGCGATCCGCGAATCCAGTGTCTATCAGGCGTGCGAGCTGGTTGTCGATGTCACGGAATTCCACGCCGTTCGCGTCGATCCCGGCCTCCGCCGCCCGTCCGGCATCCCAGACCACCCGCCCATCCGAATCCTCGTCGAACACCTCGAGGAACAGGTCGAATCCGGTGACGTACTGGTCCCCGTCGGCATCGCCGTATCCGGTCCCCCCCAGTGCCAACGACTCCACCGGGTGGTTCGTCCGGATGCGACCGTCGCCGTCGACGTCGAATTCCGTGATCGATTCCTCGAACTCCTCGAGCATCAGGTCCAGTTCGTCGTCGAGGTACCCGAAGTCGCTCTTCATGACCAGCGGGTCCCCGTTGCCCTGGTTCAACTCCCCGGGCTCCACCCCGAACCTGGTCCCCAGCGGTCCCTCGACCAACACGTTCTTGCCGATCATGATCCGGTTCGGGCTGACCACGGCGAAGGGTATCCGCTTCGTCACGAGGTACTCCATCGAGATCGACCTGGTAATCCCGTCATCCTCGCCGGTGCTGGTGATGCGTATCCTGGCCTCGTCCTCCTGGGTCGGCACCAGCTCGTAGCCGACCCGGAAGCTCAACCCCGGGTCGTCGGGGATGATCCGGATCGGCCTGGTCTCGAGCCGGCTCCCGCCGTACACCTCCGGGAGCAGGCCGTCCCCCGGCTGCCCCACGAAGGAATGCGCGTCCGCGAGGTGCGCGTCCATGATCGCCTCCATGAGTCCCGATGGATCGGAATCGACCTGGTAGTACTCTGAGTCGAGGAGTCGAACCTCCTCCCCGTCCACCTGGAGCTGCCCGCTCCAGAGTCGCGAGCCGAACTCCGCGTCGATGGTCCCTCGCCGTACCACCCACCTGCGGGCCTCCTCCGCGAGCCTGCGGCTGCCGAACACGAGGCCGGTCTGGGCGGCACTCGTCGCACGGGATACCCGGAGGGCGCTGTCGGCCGCTCGAAGGTTCCCCTGGGCCATGATCGCCATCGCGATCGAGAGCGATCCGAACACCACCAGAAACATCATCGCGAGGACGCTCGACACACCGCGACGTCCGGCGCGCGGGGCGGCTTCCAGCGTCACCCCCTTCGCACGGTGCTTCGTCCCATCGGTGCTCATTTCGGAGTGATCCATGCCAGTCTCGTCATCACCCTCGGTCGATCCCCCGGGGATGCCCGGTGGAGGATCTCGACCTCCACCCGGACCATCTCCGACGTGCCATCCGCCATGGGGTTCAGGATGTCGAACGGGTCGACGTTCCGGACCCTGACCACCTGCTCCCACCCGTCCATGTCTCCGATGATGGATCGGTTGGCATCGATCGGGCCGTTCCCCATCGCGGACGAGAAGACCAGTCCGCCTCCCGGTCCGTCGAAGTCGTCCACGTCGTCGAAATCCAACACGGTCGCCTCGTCCGGCTCCGGACCCCAGTAGGCCCGGTTCGTGACCGGATCGTGCCGCGGCAGGTTAAGCGTCATTTCCCGGATCTCGTTTCCGAGCAGGGCCGCGGTGCTGGCCATCGTCGACCACCCGTTCTTGTCCAGAAGCACCTGGTGCGCCGACACCATCGCCAGCACGCCGGTACCGATGATCACCGTGGCCAGTGCCGTCTCCACGAGGGTGAATCCGACGTGCCTGCTCCGACCTCCCGGCCGTGTCCTGATCGTTGGATCCTGCATCCGGCTCATCCGCTCATCCTCCCGATACCAGGCTGCTCATCTTGAATATGGGAAGGATGATGGCCATCGCGATGAAACCCACGATCGATCCCATCACCACGATCATCAGCGGCTCGATCATTCCCGTCATGGACTTGATCGCGTCCCGCAGCAACTTGTTGTAGTACGTCGAGATCTCCTCCAGTACCTCGCCGAGCTTTCCCGATTCCTCGCCCGCGGCGATCATCTGCACCACCGATCTCGGGAGCAGGCTCGATCTGGTGAGGGTGGCCTGAATCTTCCTGCCCTGCTTCACCGAGGCATGGACCCCTCGCCACATGCGCCGGTAGAGACGGTTCCCGGAGATGTCCCCCGTGATGCTGATCGTGTCGAGCATCGGCACTCCTGCATTCAGCAGCTCCCCCATGGTGTGCAGTCCCCTGCTGATGTAGAGGGCCCTGAACATCTTCCTGACCCCGGGGGTGGTGAGCTTGAATCGGTCCCACCAGAACCCGCCCAGCTCGGTCCGTATGAACGCCAGGAACCCCACCACCAGGCTCGCGGCCACTGCAGCGACCACCCACCAGTACTCGACCATGAATCCCGAGATGGACATCAGGAACTTCGTGGGAGCCGGGAGCGCCGCTTCCTTCCCCTTGAACACCGTGGCGAATTTCGGGAGCACGAAAGTGAGCAGGAACACGGTCACGCTCATGGCCATGGCCGCGATCACTCCCGGGTAGATGCTCGCACCCATCACCATCCGTCGGGTCTCGATCTCCTGTGCCAGGTAGCTTGCGATGCGGTCGAGCATCCTTGCGAAGGATCCGGACATCTCGGAGGCCCTCACCATGTTGACGTAGAGCGGCCCGAACAGCTTCGGATGCTTCGCTATGGCATCCGAGAACTGCCTGCCGGACTCTATGTCCAGTCGAATCTGGCCGAGGATCCGCCTGAACTTCTGGTTCTGCACCTGTTCTGCGATGCCGTCAAGTGCGTTCCTGATCGAGATCCCCGCACGTATCATCACCGCCAGCTGGGTCGTGAAGTCCAGGATGTCCTTCTGGGTGGGCCCCGAGGAGTAGTTGAGCCGCCTCAGGACCCCCTTTATGTCCGCCCGCCCCATGCTGGTCGGCGTGAGCTGCAGTACGTGGTGACCCTGGCTGCGTATCATCGCGGCCGCAGTCGCCGCGTCCTGGGCCACGAGGACTCCGGTCTGGGTCCTTCCCCTGGCCGCCCGCGCTTGGTACCGGTACTGAGGCATCCTGATCCGTTCCCCGCCGAGTCTCCCGGCATCCTCACCTCAAGCCGCGAGCATCTGCTCTAGCTTCTCGGGGTAGGCGGCCTGAGCCACCGCGTCCTCGTGGCTGATGAGTCCGTTGAAGTAGAGTTCGGCGATGGCGTTGTCGATGAGGTTCATGCCGAGCTGCCTGTTCGTCTCGATCACGTTCGGTATCTCGAAGGTCCGTGCCTCCCGGATGATGTTCCGGACGGCGGGGGTGCACAGGAGGATCTCGATGGCCGGGACCATCCCGGGTCGGTCGGTCCGGCTGAAGAGCGTCTGGCTGATCACCGCCTGCAGGGTGTTCGCTAGCATCGAACGGATCTGGTTCTGCTGGCCGGCGGGATACATGTCGATGATCCTCTCCACCGTCTGTGATGCGTTCACCGTGTGCAGGGTGCTGAGCACGAGGTGTCCGGTCTCCGCCGCGGAGATCGCGAGGGCCGCGGTTTCGAGGTCCCTCATCTCGCCGACCAGGATGATGTCCGGATCCTGTCGCAGCGCATGCTTGAGGCCCGACCCGAAGGTCGGCATGTCGGCACCCAGCTCCCGCTGCTCGATGAGGCACTTGTCCGACTCGAACACGTATTCCACCGGATCCTCAAGCGTGATGATGTGCTTCCGGTAGCGCTCGTTCATCGCCTGCAGCATCGCGGCAAGGGTCGTCGACTTGCCCGAGCCGGTATCCCCGGTCACCAGCACCAGGCCCCTGGGCAGGTACGTGAGGCGTGAGATCACCTCGGGCAGGCTGAGTTCGCCCATGGGGGGTATCCGGGTCTTGATTGATCGGAGTGCGAGTCCGATGCCGTCTCTCTGGCGGTGAGCATTCGCCCGGTACCGTCCCACATCCTCAAGCTCGTAGCTGAAGTCGAGGTCATGGACCGTCCGGAACACGCGAAGCTGCTCCGTGTCGACCATGTGGACCAGGACCTCCTCGACCTCCGAGGCCTCCAGCACCGGGTGGTCCATCCTGTGCATCACGGTATGGACCCTGAGCATGGGGGGTCTTCCCGCGACGAGGTGGATGTCCGAAGCGGCCATGTCTTCGGCGGTACGCAGTATCTCCTCGAGCTGCATGCACGATTCTCCTGCCCTGCCTGCACGTCATGGCCGGCCTGCCGAGAATCGGGTCGATCCCGACCGGACTGAACCGTCGACCACGTGCTTTGTCAAATGACGTGAGCCGCGGTCGAGCATGTGCGGAAGATTCCGGTCCGGACTCCTGCCTCGCCTGCAGCAGTCATCCGGTCTGGACCGGTCTCGTAACCGAGGTACTTCCTGCGTTCAGCCCGAGCCCGGCGTGGACAGGGTCGTTCCCGGGGAGATCGAGGTGCCCTGGCCGCTGAAGCCATGCTCGGGCCTGCGGAAGCCGGTGTCGAAGAGGATCTGAGCCAGCCGCCCCGGGGCCTTGTAGGAGATCCAGCCCGAGACCCGCCACCTGGTGGTCTCCATCTCCTCCGCGAAGGTGAAGGGGACCACTGCGGGGATCACCATGTCCACGGTCTCTCCTGCCGGCAGCGTGCGCAGCGCCGACCATTCCCCGCTCCAGCTGTCGCGACCCGAAGAGCCGTCGACGACGAAGGTGTAGTTGTACAGCTCGAGCTGGATCGGCTTTCCGGTGGGATTCTCGAGCTGGACATCGATCCCCAGCCTGGCCGAAGGTGGGTCATCCGTCCCGACCGCAAGCAGGTCCACCCCCCGGACCGAGACCCTGGGAGGGGTCTCCAGGAAACAGCCTCCTCCGAAGGCGGCCATGAGGCACGTCATCGCGCATGTGATCGTCTTTCCGGGGAGCTGCCTCGTTCGCGGAGTGGACATGCATCCATCCTATCCGGACTCTCAGGGACGTGCTGCCTCCGGCGATGCACCCGCTGGATCCCTGACTTCGCCGCCACCCGTGACCTCGTCCCCGTACGACCCGAACTCCATGATCGCGAATTCGAGCCTGTCCTCTCTCGGTTCGAAGATGGCTGCGGTTCCGTCCACCAGCTCCCGGACGATCCATGGGAAGTCGATCAGCAGGCTGCTCCGAACCTCCGATACGAACAGGGTCGCCCTGGAGAGACCCTGCCCGGAGGTCACCAACCAGTTGTATCGGTCCCGGAAGGCGGTTGCTGCGTAGCTGCCTTCCGGCAGCATCTCGATTTCGTTGGTCTCCTGGTTCCAGGTGATCACCCGTCCCAGTTCATATGAGTACCAGCTCACGGCCCATTCCGACCCGCCTGCACCACCACTCAGCGTCGAGGCCATCTGGACGACCCTCGATGCGTCGACCCGGTTGCTCATGCGCCTGGAGCGGGTCGTCTCGATGTACGGCGGATACTCCGTGAACGTCGAGTAGGTCATGTCTGCGTACCCGTCACCCATCCGGATGCAGTAGATCCCCGTACCCCCTCGTACCGACGTCGGGAAGAGCCACGAGAAGGGAAGTGGCTCGCTGACGCGTCGGATCGTCCCACCGGGACGTCGGAACGCGAGTTCGAACCGTTTCTGGTTCACCGCCCTGCTCGAGAAGAGGAGAGTCCCATCCGACGCAAGCCAGCCGAAGGCGTTGACCCGGCCATCGTCCACCAGCCACTCGGTCAGGCCCGTACGCCAATCCATCTTCCCGATGGCCCGGGCACCGTTCCTAGAGGGCC
>PKCS01000042.1 GCA_002862305.1 Phycisphaerae bacterium
GAGAGGAAGGCGTCGTGCTTCTCGGCGGTCGCCCCGGTCAGGGGCTGGAACCAGTGGCAGTAGTGGGTGCAGCCGTGCTCGACCGCCCACTCGCGCATCGCCTCGGCCACGGTGTTGGCGATCAGGGGATCCAGCGGCTTGTCGTGCTTGATCGTCTGCTCGAGGTTCATGAACACCTCGGGCGGGAGTCGCTTGAGCATCACGTCCCCGGTGAAGGTCAGCTGGCCGAAGATCTCGGCGGGATGCGGGTCGGTGATGTTGGACACGCCGTGCTCCTCCTCAATGATGATCGAATCGATGATCCCCCGCGGGTTGTCTTCATACATTGCCGGCACCCAAAATCCTTTCCGAGTGGCTTATTGCAGCAGTCGGGGCGGTTCGTGCGCGGACTCCTGGCCGGCACCGCACCCATGCCGGCACTATCCCCGAGGGGCTGGTCGACCGCAAGACAGGCGACCCCGCTTTTGGTTCAAATGTCCCAAATGGGGCCGGGAGCTGTTCCCGAGGCGTCGGTCGCCCGGTGGGCCACGGTTCGCCCGGAACCGGGTAGGCTTCCAGCATGCCCACCCCGACCGACCAGCCCGACCACCCCGTCGTCACCCGCTTCGCGCCCAGTCCCACCGGCGACCTTCACGTCGGCGGGGCCCGGACCGCCCTGTTCTGCTGGGCGTATGCTCGCGGGCGGGAGGGCGCGTTCGTCCTGCGCATCGAGGACACCGACCGCAAGCGCTCCTCCGCGGGGGCGGCCCGGGAGGCGATGCGCGACCTGGCCTGGCTGGGGCTTGACTGGGACCAGGGCCCGGACCCCGCGGGCGGCGAGCGAGGCGACCACGGGCCCTACTTCCAGTCGGAGCGGCTGCCGATCTACGAGACCCACCTGGAGCGGCTGCTCGAGGCGGATCGGGCCTACCACGCCTTCGACACCGCGGAGGAGCTGGACGCGAAGCGAGCTGCGGCCCGGGCGCAGAAGGTCGCCTACCGCTACGACCGCGCGGGTCTCGAGGTGCCCCGGGCGGAGCGACTGGCCCGTGCCGCGGCCGGGGAGCCGCACGTCATCCGGTTCCGGACCCCCGATCGCCCGGTGGTGATCACCGATGCGGTGCTCGGGGAAGCCACCCTCCCCGCCGGGGAGGTCGACGACTTCATCATCCGCAAGGCCGACGGGTTCCCGACCTACCACTTCGCGGTGGTGGTCGACGACGCCCTGATGGGCTGCAGCTGGGTGTTCCGGGCCCAGGAGCACTTCAACAACACCGCCAAGCACCTCCTGCTCCAGGAGGCGCTGGGCTTCGACCACCCGACCTACGCCCACTTCCCCCTGATCATGAACCCCGACGGGTCCAAGATGTCCAAGCGGGACAAGGACAAGGCGGTGCGGGCCGAGGTCAGGCAGCGGGGAATCGAGGCCCCGCCGCCCGACAGCATCGACCCGGGGACGTTCTCCGCGTGGCTGTCCGACAAGAAGGCCCAGCTCGACCACGACGACCTCGTGCGGCTCGCCGCGGCCCTCGACGTCCAGCTCCCCGAGATCAACGTCCGGGACTTCCGGAGGTCCGGTTACCTCCCGGAGGTGCTCTGCAACTTCCTCGCGCTCAACGGCTGGTCCCCCGGCGACGACCTCGAGAAGTTCGACAACGCGTTCCTCGCCCGGAGCTTCGAGCTGGGCCGGGTCCAGAAGACCGCCGCGCGATTCGACCGCGACAAGCTGCTCGCCTTCAACCTCGACGCCATCCAGGCGATGAGCCCCGAGGCGTTCCTGGACCGGGTCCGGGCCCACGGCGAGCGCTACCACCCCGACTTCCTCGCCCGGCTGGGCGATCGGCAGTTCGAGCTGCTGGTCGAATCGAGCCGGGAGCGATCGAAGACCCTCGACGAGCTCTTCCGGACCAACCACTGGCTCCTCGAGGACGACGAGCGCCTGGCGTGGCCGGTGACCAAGCCGGTCCGGAAGGCGATGTTCAAGGGCGAGCCCACCGGGCTTTCGCTGCTGGCCGAGGTCCGAGCGCTCCTGGAGGGCACGGAGCCCTTCGAGTCCGGGCACCTGGAGACCGCCCTGGGCGCCTGGGCCGCCGAGCACTGCGAGGGCAACCTCGGCCGCATCGCGCAACCGCTCCGGATCGCGGTGACCGGCGGACCGGTCAGTCCGCCGATCTTCGACACCCTGGAGATGCTGGGGCGGGAGCGCGTGCTGCGCCGCCTGGACCGCTGTCTCGAGTCGCTCTCCGCGACCGAGGAAGCGGGCTGAGTCCCTCGCCCACCCGGCTTCCTAGTCCCATTCCACCAGCAGTCGGGCGAGGTCGGCGCCATCGACCCGGCCGTTCGCGTCGAGATCGCCGGGGCAGTCCCCCGAGCAGGTTCCCCACGAAGCAAGCAGGAGCGTGAGGTCCGCCCCGCCGACCAGCCCGTCCCCGTCGAGGTCCGGGTCCCCGCCCCGGCAGGGTGCGTCCGCGGTGGCGATCCCGGTCGCCCCCGGGGCCACGCAGACCCGCACGCCGTCGGCGAAGACGATCGCCCGTTCCACGGTCGACGGGTTGTGCGCGACGTAGGTGACCGAACCGTCCCGCTCGAACGCCACCGCGGTGGGGGCGTCCGCGAGGAGGTCGTGGCGCACCGTGCCGAGTTCCGCGAGGCTGCGGATCCAGTGGGTGATGTACGCCCGGGAATGCCCGGCCTCGGACACCCAGCCGGACTGCGCCTCGAGCCAGGCCGACGCCTCCGTGGGGTCGATCAGCGCACGCCACGCCCAGAGCACGTCCCGCCATTCCACCGGGGGTCCTCCGTTCATCGCCAGCAGGTGCGTCCACGCCCGGTCCATCGCGTCGGGTCGACGGCCCAGGTAGAGGGAGCCTCCGGTGATCGGCAGGAGGTTGATGCCGTGGATCTCCTCCGGGTTCCCGGTCCACCACGTGGCGTAGGTCGCCCCGGCATCCCAGACGATCCCCGCCAGGGGGTGCTCGGTACCCGCCGGGTAGACCGACTGGTCGGCGTCGAACCAGTACTGCTCGATCGAGAGGGTCTCCAGCGAATGGAGGAACAGCCCGAGGTCCCGGAGCTCGGGGCGCCCGGTGGCCTCCCCCCAGAGCACCACCGCCTGCGCGAAGTGCGTGGATTCCGAGGAGGATTCCTGGTTGTTGCCCGCGGCGAAGGCGGCGTGGCCGGAGGCGTAGGCATGCCCCGCGTAGGGTTCGAAGGTCCTCAGGAACGGGAAGCGCTCGTCGGTGCGATCCCAGTTGGCGGCGTCCCGCACCAGCAGGTCCACCATCGGGCCCCACCGGTCCGGTCCCGCCCAGTCCGGGTCGAACCGCGCGACCGTGGCCGCGGCGGCGATGAAGTAGCCGTAGTGGAAGTGGTGGTCGTTGAGTTCCGTGGCCATCCCGTAGCTGCCGGGATTGGCGATCAGGGTGTTCCAGTCGGGGTCGTAGGCCAGCTGCTTGTCCGGCCCTTCCGCGGTCCCGAAGTCCCACTCGATCCAGTCCAGGGCGAGCAACGGCCCCGGGTACCCGGTCTCGCAGGTGAAGACCAGCGGGCGTCCACCATCGAGTGCCTCGGCGGCGAGGGGCGAGACGTCCATCGGGATCGTGGTCCATGCCTCCCAGCCACCGGTGTTCGCCACCGCCGCCTCGGAGAGGACCGCCCCCTCGGGTCCGTCCAGCCGGAGTCGGATCAGGGCGCTCCCGCCCGGCCCCGCCCCGGAGGCGACCCGGACGAGGACGCGGTCCGGCGAGCGGCCACCGAGGTCGACCTGTCCGAACTCCAGCACGTCCCCGCCCCCGAGTCCGAGGATCGCCGTACCACCCTCCTCCCCCGGTCCGGGGAAGGCGCCGCCGAGCACGTTGGCCGACTCGGCCTCGAGTCGATCGGGGTTCGGCCCGGTACCGATCGTCAACCAGTCCTCGAGTTCCGCGCGAACCCGCCCGAGCAGCTGGTCCCGGAGGTCCGGGCGACCGATCGAATCCGCCACCTGCGCGGCGGACGCGACGCGTCCCAGCTGCTTGCCCGCCCAGTAGGAATCCGGGGCGGTGATCGAGGCGGATTCCCCGACGATCGAGTCGAGCAGCCCCGCGATCGCCTCCCGGTCCAGCCCCGGCGGGCTGGGCAGTCCCGGCAGGATCGGCGCCGCGGGGATCGAGAGGGTGAAGCGGTCCATCGCCGCGAGGTCCATCCAGCCCCGGGCGGTCTCGAACCCCGACCCGCTGGGCACCACGTCGGCGTGGGGTCGCTGGTGGGGGAGCAGGCCCGTGAGGGTCCGGCTCGGTCCCGTCCCGCGGTTGCGCAGTTCGAAGGCGTAGGTCACCTCGACGGTGGCGTCTTCCGGTCGGTAGGACCAGTCGACGCGGGTATCGAGGACCTCGACCAGTCCGTGCGCGCGGAGCAGCTCGCGGCTCCCGGGGCTGGCATCCGGCAGGAGGGCGAGCTGTATCCAGCCCCCGGCGTTCGCGGGCGGTTGGAGGGTGTCGCCAATGATCGTCCACGCATCGGCCGAGCTGGCGTAGGCGGCGTAGGTCCTGCCCCCCGCGTTGAAGACCACCTCCCCGGGACGTTCCTCGAGCACCGATCCTCCGCTCGGCAGGACCAGTTCCAGCGGACCACCCTCCCAGTGGATCCCCAGGTAGGGGGACCCCCGGGTGATCGTGCTCCGCATCCGACGGGCCCCGTCGTCCTGTTCGATCACCACCGACCAGTCCCCGTGGTCGGCGAGCCGGCTGTCGGGTGCGGCCAGCCCCGCCACGCGGACCACGAGGTCCGGGGAGGCCGCGTCGAAGTACGCGAAGTAGCCGTTGTTGCCGGGGAGGAGTGGGGGGGCTCCGTTGAGTCGGAGCCCCGACCCGGTCGATTGGACCGAGAACGGCCAGGGAAACATCGGGGTGCCGTGCGGACCGGCCGAGGACCGGGGGAAGACGATCGAGCTCGACCAGTCGCTGGTGGGGACCGGGCCGGTGAACCCGGGGGCCAGCCGGGGCATCGCGGGGCCGCCGTCACCGGTGGCTGGTCGGTCCCAGCCCGGGGGCACCCCGTCGTGGTAGGAGCCCTCGCCCAGTCGGGCGGGGTCCTGGGCGGTCGTCGTCGCGTGGAGCAGGAACATCGAGCCGACGATGAGTCGGCGCGCCGATCGCAGGGCAGGTCGCATCATGGGTTGTCCTCGTCACTGGTCGCCCCGCTGCATCGTCTCCCATCCGCCTCTTCGCACGAACCGGCGGAGGGTTCCGATGAAGATGAACCTACCATCCACCTGCCTCGGGTCCACGCCCGACCGGGGGGGCGGCCCGGAGTCGATCCGCGCGGCCGGCGCAGGCGGCAGGACCGGTGCGACCGGTCGTGTTCCGGACGGGAGACCCGGGCGATGTGCAGAACTTGTCTCCATCGCCCGGTGCTTCCGGATCCGACCTAGCATGCGCCTGTCTCGCTGATGGAACATCGATCCGGCAACGGAACGAGCCTCCAGCACGAGGTGCCCGCCTTGGTGGGCGGCATGCAGGCAGGGTCCCTTCGGCACACGTGCCAGGAGCACCACTTGCGTGTGAAGGACCGGTCGCGACTCGAGCGTGCTCGTACCCGACCGATCCGACCGGAGCCTCGGATGCCGATCCGAGGCGACCATCCGACTCCGGCGCGTCCAGGCGCCCGGAGCATGGATGACCGGGACCATGCGTCGTCGGATGCATGGTGGGTGGCCCAGGCCACTCGAAGGCGGCGTCCGGCCAGTCCGGAATCCGCCACCCGAGGCCCATCGACGGATGGACCGACGGGTTCGACGGCTGCTTGCAGAGGTCGAGCCCACGGGACCGTCGACTCCCTCGGGGGTCGACCAGTCGACTGCCTCTGCACTCGCTCGTCCAGCACGAGCGAGGGCAGCAGGCCGGTCGGCGAGGCCGGTGCGACCGGGTCGTCCTCGGACGACCAGGCCTCACCACCCGGCCGGATGCACCGCATCCACGTCGGGCGCGCCGCCGGGAGCCCACGAACTCCCGGGCACGGATGAGCCGGCAGGACGCTGGCTGGCGGGTTCGCCCGAAGTCCGTGCACGGTCGAGGGGTCGAGTCATCGATCCCACCCGCGAACCGGCTCGACCGGACGCCGGGCAATGACCGGCAGCACCCGTGCCCACCCCTCGGGGGGGCGACGAGACGGACACCAGCGATCCCTCGTGGATCGCTGGCGTCGTTTTGTTCCTTCTGGCCCGCCTCGACGATGGTTCGCCCGGTTCCCGGTCCCTCGTGCGTCGTGATCCCACACGGACTCCGGGAAAGTTCCCGATTCGATCGATCGACGGCAGGAGGAATCCGTATGGTCAGGAGCGTATCCCTGGAGTCCGCTTCGTGAAGATGCTCGCCTGCCTCCTGATCATCGGTCCGCTGTCCGGACTCGCCACCGAGCTGGCCGCACAGGTCCCCCCGGTCTGCTCCGGCGGGGTGCCCGGCGGCCAGTGCGCGCTGCCCCCCGACCTCGAGGGTCTGCAGCAACTCGACTGCGGTGCCACCCACGTGCTCGCGCTGGACGCGGCCGGCCGGTTGCAGGCCTGGGGAAGCAACCAGGCGGGACAGCTCGACGTGCCACCGGGTCTCCTGGAGAGGTCGTTCATCGACGTCGCCGCGGGCAGCCAGCACAGCGCCGCGGTGGATGCCGACGGGGTGGTCCACTGCTGGGGCAGCAACCTCTACCGCCAGTGCACGATTCCCGAGGGGCTCGGGCCCTGCATCGCGGTCTGCTGCGGGAGCCGGCACACCGTGGCGGTGCGGGCCGACGGCTCGATCGCCTGCTGGGGGGATGACTCACAAGGCCAGTGCACGGTACCCGCGGGGGTCGGGACGGTGCTCGACGTGGATGCCGGACTGTTCCACACCGTGGCGCGCACCAGTGAGGGTGCGGTGGCCTGCTGGGGCAGCGATGCCTTCGGCCAGTCGACGGTGCCCCCCGAACTGGGTCCGGTCAGCGCGATCGCCGCGGGGGCCAGGCACACGCTGGTGCTGGCGGGGGGGGGCGACCCGGCCGTGGTGGGCTGGGGGTCGAACACCTCCGCGCAACTGGAAATCCCGAGCACCCTCGAGGGCGTGGTGCTGGTCGGGGTCGCGGCCGGATCGGGCCACTCGGTGGTGCTCGACGAGACCGGGCAGGTCCATGCGTGGGGCACCGATTCCGCGGGGCAGGTCAGCGGCGTCGACGGCTACGCACCCGCGATCGCGGTCTCGGCGGGTGGTGCCGCCACCCTGCTGCTGGTGCCCGACTGCACCTCCGATCCCGGCGCACCCGGGTGCGGCTGCCTGGGGGACCTCGATGCGGATGGGGCCGTGGGCGGGGGTGACCTCACCCTCCTGCTCGCCGCCTGGGGGCGTGCGGAGCCCGGCGTCGACCTCGATGGCGACGGATTCATTGGGGGCGCGGACCTCACCCTGCTGCTGTCTCGCTGGGGCGCCTGCACCACCCCGTGAGCGGACTCCATTGCCCGCTGATTCGCCCTCTGCTATGGTCTTCCCTCCCGATCCCATGCGATCTCGGGCCATTGGCGCAGTTGGCTAGCGCGCTTGTATGACACACAAGAGGTCACTGGTTCAAATCCAGTATGGCCCACTGAGCAACCGCCCCCGACCGAACGGTCGGGGGCGGTTCGTTTCCAGGGTTCGACGTGGAGCCTCGCGATGGCCGGCCGCCACGGCCGGGGCGCTCCGGGAAGGAACGACCGCCGGTTCGGGGAACCGGCGGTCGGTGTGCGTCGTCCGGTGCGGATGGCCGGATGGCCGTCCGTCCGATGTCGGGGGGTGGTGGGTCAGGCTCGCCGACGACGGGCGGCGAATCCCGCGAGGCCGAACAGCGCGATGGCGCCGGGTGCGGGCACGACCGAACCCTGGAGATCGATGCTGCCGGACCAGAATCCCTCGCCGCCGGCGCCGTATCCGTGGCCGAGGTACAGGTACCAACCGGTGACATCGATGCCGCCCACGTCGACGGTGCCGCCACCAACGGTGCCAGGGGCCGCGTCACCGCCGAATTCCCAGGAAAAGTGCCCAAGATTCGTGTCGGGACTCATGATGTTGGCATAGGAGGTGTAGCCACCGACCTGGAACAGTACCTCGGTCAGGGACTCGTTGGCGATGAGGATGGCGAGATCGTTCGCCCAGGTGAAGTTCTCGCCTTCGTCCAGTTGGAAGTCCCCGACGATGGTGTCGATCTGGCCCACCAGGGGCGCGTCAAACTGCGATTCGAAGTTGCCCTGGAAGTAGCTGACTTCCTGGAAGTTCAGGTTGATGTCCGCGGACGCCGCGGACGCCATGACCACTGCCGCGGCCAGGCCTGCAAGGGAACAAGCGTATCTCTCTCTCATGTCTTGGGTCTCCTTCAGGGGGGTACGGGGAACAGCGCTCGCGAGTCACCGGACGGGCGTCGGGTGGCGGCGTGCGAGCAGGCCCATGGAGGGGCCAGGGAGTCCCGGGCCGAGGCCCGGTTGGGATGTCCCGTTTCCCGCCCTTGGAGGGCGTCGCGGCAACGATTCGCGGGGGGAACCGGCGTCGCTTGGTCCACGCTAGGTGCATTCGGGTGATCTGCAAGCAATTAAGGCGTAAGACCCAGAAACAGTCGATATTCAGGATCGACCAACGTCCTATACGGCTCGATGGTCGGTCCCTGCGCCTGGCGGCTCATTTGCCCCCAGTCGGCTCCTCGGCTCGATCCTCCCCGCGGAATGGCACGTATTCTTGAGGGGGGTCGGCCGGTTGCCGGCCCACGGTGACTCGTTTGCCCACAAATAGGAAACGAACGTTGATATTCACTGGAATCGCTGGTATCCATTGATCGAGGGCGTCTCCACCCGGTCCCCACGCCCGGGGGCGCGCCCGGAACCCAAACATGAAGCCTGACGACCACATCGCTCGCCCCGGGGGTTCCCATGGGCCCGGGTTCCGTAGGGACCGCACGTTCCGCGCTCGCCGGTCGGCCCTTCTCGTCGTGGCCTGTGCGAGCGGGGCGATCGCCGCTCCCCCCAACGACGACTGCGCGAACGCGACCCTCGTCGGTCCCGGCCAGCACGCGTTCACGAACGTGGACGCGACCACCGACGGCCAGGACGACTCCGCCTGCCTGACCTTCGGCAGTTCGACCACCTGGAACGACGTCTGGTTCCGGTTCGAGGCGGCGTCCTCGGGACTCTTCGTGGCCTCCACCTGCGGGCTGGTCGATTTCGACAGCCGGATCTCGATCTACCAGGGCGACTGCCCGAGCGGCGATGCCGTGACCGGTCCCCTCGAGGTCGCCTGCAACGACGACGGCGAGGGGTGCCCGGGCTACTCCTCCCACGCCCAGGTGCCCTGCGAGGTCGGGGACGTCTTCCTGGTCCGGGTGGGGAGCTACCTCGACGGCTTCACCGGGTCCGGGGTGCTGGACTGCTCGGTGCAGGCCCCCTGCATGGACGGGTGCGACCCCACCGCCCAGATGGAACTGGAACCCTGCGGGGCCTCGACCAACGACGGGTGCTACTCGAACGCACTGGCTGCCGCCGACGGACCGGTGCTCGCCCACGAGATGATCGAGCTCGACCGACCGGTGTGCGGGACCTGGTACGCCTCGGGCGAGCTGCGCGACACCGACTGGTACATCTTCGAGGTCCCGGAGCCCGGGGCGATGGTGGCCGCGAGCCTGCGGTCCCCCGATTCGGTGGTGGGCTACCTCTACTTCGCCGAGATCCAGTGCCCACTGGTGCTGATCGACTACCAGTACGGCGCGTGCCCGACCGCGATGGGCGGTCGTTGGCTGACCCCCGGTGCGTACCGGGTGATCGTGGCCCCCGGGTACGAGTCCACCACCATCTGCCAGGCGGACGGCCCGGTCAGTCGGTACGAACTCGAGGTCTACCGGGAGGCGTTCGAGGTCCCGCGGCCGGCCAACGACGACTGCTCCGAGGCAACGGTGGTCGGGGACGGCATCCACGACGTCTCCAACTTCTATTCCACCACCGACGGACCCGCGAGCTCCCCGGACGACTGCGGCCTCTTCGGCCCGAGCATCCTCGCGGACGTGTGGTTCGAGTACGAGGCGAGCTGCGACGGCACCGCGACGGTCTCGACCTGCGATACCGTCGACTTCGACTCCCGGATCGAGGTCTGGTCGGGCGGGTGCGAGGGGGAACTGCTGGCCTGCAACGACGACGGTCCCGACTGCGGTTCCTACACCTCCCTCGCGACGTTCCCGGTCCGGTGTGGCGAGCGCTACCTGGTCCGCCTCGGCGGGTACCAGGGCGACCGGGGGAGCGGCACGGTCACCTTCAGCTGCGATGGGGGATGCTGCCCCGGGGACTTCGACGGGGACGGCCAGGTCTCCGGTTCGGACCTCGCCAGCCTCCTCGGCGCCTGGGGAACCAGTGACCCGCTCATCGACCTCACCGCCGACGGCCTGGTGAGCGGTGCCGACCTCGCGGCGTTGCTGGGTCGCTGGGGCGCCTGCCAGTCCGCCCCCTGATCCCGGTGTCCGGCGGCCCCGCCCGCGATCGCGATCCGGCGGTTGACACCGTGGCCATCCAACGAGGACCATGCGTTCGTGCACAGCGTCGAACTCAATCTCGACGGGCTGGTCGGCCCCACCCACAACTACGCGGGGCTTTCGCCGGGGAACCTCCTCTCGGCGAAGCATGCCGGCTCGGTGGCCCATCCCCGCGCCGCCGCCCTGCAGGGGCTGGCCAAGATGCGCCACGTCGCCGCGCTGGGCATCCCCCAGGCGGTCCTGCCGCCCCAGCTGCGCCCGAGCACCGGCTGGCTGAACCGCATCGGCTTCACCGGCACCGACGAGGAGGTGATCGCCCGCGCCTCGGCCGAGGCACCGGCCCTGCTGACCGCCTGCTGTTCCGCAAGCGGGATGTGGACCGCCAATTCGGCCACGGTCTCCCCGTCCTCGGACACCGCCGACGGACGGGTCCACATGACCCCGGCGAACCTCACCACCCTCTTCCACCGCTCGATCGAGGCGGACTGGACCGCGAACCTCCTGCGCGAGGTCTTCGCCAGCCGAAGCCACTTCGTGGTCCACGACCCCCTGCCCGGCGCCGCCGCGTTCTCCGACGAGGGTGCGGCCAACCACACCCGACTTGCCGGGTCCCACGACGACCCGGGGATCGAGTTCTTCGTGCACGGTCGCGACGGGATCGTCGAGGGTGGGACCGCCCCGAACCAGGGGCCCCGGCGCTTCGCCGGCCGCCAGACCCGCGAGGCCTCGGAAGCGGTGGCACGCCTGCACGGCCTCGACCCCGGGCGGGTGGTCTTCGCCCGGCAGTCGCCGGAGGCGATCGACGCGGGGGTCTTCCACAACGACGTGATCGCCGTGGGGAATGAACGGGTCTTCCTCTACCACGAGCAGGCGTTCGAGGATGCCGCCGGGGTGCTCGGGAGCCTGGGGAACGCCTTCGCGGCCCTGCCGGGCGACGAGACGGGGACGTTCCTGCCCCTCTGCGTGCAGCAGGAGGAGCTCACCCTCGAGGATGCCTCGGCGTGCTACCTCTTCAACTCGCAGCTGCTCACCCTGCCCGGGACCGGGGGGGACATGCTCCTGCTGGCCCCGACCGACTGCCGGGACCACCCCCGGGCGGAGCGCGTGCTCTCGCGGCTGGTCGGCGAATCCAACCCGATCAGCCGGGTGGAGTTCATCGACGTCCGACAGTCGATGCGCAACGGCGGGGGCCCCGCCTGCCTTCGGCTGCGGGTGGTTCTCACCGAGGACGAGCTCGCGCACATGCACCAGGGGGTGCTGCTCACCGAGGCGCTCCACGACCGGCTGTCGGCCTGGGTCCACGAGCACTACCGCGAGGAGCTCTCGGTCGCGGACCTCGCCGACCCCGCGCTCGGTGCGGAGGCGCTGGCGGCCGGCCAGGCGCTCGAGGACATCCTCCAGATCAACGTCCTGAGCAACGCCGAATGAACACCACCGACCATCCAGCGGTGCCACGTCCCGCGTCGGTCGTGGTGATCGGGGCAGGCCCGATCGGGATCGAGACCGCGGTGGAGCTCGGTCGCCGCGGCCTCGAGGCCCACGTGGTCGACGCCGGGGCGATCGGCCAGCAGATCGTGGACTTCCCGCCGGCGACCCGGTGGTTCTCCTCCCCCGAACGGTTGGGCATCGCCGGGATCCCCTTCACCACCCCCGCGGCGGACAAGGGCACGCGCGAGCAGTACCTCGCCTACCTGCGCTCGGTCGTCGACGCCTTCGACGTCCGGGTCTCCACCTACCTGCGGGTGGGGGAGGTGGCCGCCCGCCCCGAGGGTGGGTTCCGGATTCGGGCGACCGAACGCTCGGGGGGGGAGCGGATCCTGGAGTCGGACGCCCTGGTGGTCGCCACCGGGGGCACCGCCCGGCCCCGGCGCCTCGGGGTCCCGGGGGAGGACCTGCCGCACGTCCACCACACCATCGGCGAACCGCACTGCTTCCACGGTCGTCGACTGCTGATCGTCGGGGCCCGGAACTCGGCCTGCGACGCTGCGGTCCTCGCCTACCGGTGCGGGGCCCGGGTGACCCTCTGCCACCGCGGCCCCACGATCCATGAACGGGTCAAGTACTGGATCAAGCCGGAACTCGAGGCGATGATCCGCAGCGGGCAGATCGAGACCCGCTTCGATACCGAAGTGGTCGAGATCGGGCCGTCCGAGGTCAGGTTCCGCAGGAGTGGTGATGGCCACGAGTCGAGCGGACGCCATGACGACGTGCTGCTCTGCATCGGCTTCGAGAGCGACCAGGGCCTGCTCGCGGGACTCGGGGTGGAGTTGCTGGGGGAGGCGGGGGCGGTCCGGCACGACCCGCTCACCATGGAGACCAGCGTGCCCGGCGTCCACGTCGCGGGGACGGTGGTGGCGGGTACCCAGGCCCGGTTCAAGGTCTACATCGAGAACTCCCACATCCACGCCCGGCGCATCGCGGCCGCGCTGGGTGGAGGTGATCCGCCCGAGGAGCCCGAGTACAACCTGCTGCCCGAGAGCTGACCCGCGGGGTCAGCGGCGTCGCTTGCGGGCGCGCTTGAGCATGGCCCGGGAGCCGCGTCGGTGGCGCCAGCTGTTGAAGAGGAGCCCCGCCCCCATGAAGAGCGCGGTACTGAAGCCCAGCAGTCCCAGGATCCCCTGGACGCTCCAGCGGTCGTCGGGCGCGGCGTGCACCAGGATCGCGCTGGAGACCACGATCGCGCTGATCAGGAGCGAGTGGGCGACGTTGTCGGTCGCGGACTCCGCGGTCTCGATCAGCTCCTCCATCTTCCCGAGGTTGAAGTCCATCTTGAACTCGTTCCTGCGGAGCTTGCGCACGATCGAGCTGACGTCCTTGGGGATGGTCTCCATGACCTCCAGGTAGGAGGTGGAGGCGTTCTTGAAGCGGCGCATGATCGCCTTCGGGGAGTACCGCTCCCTGAGCAGGTGGGCGATGTACGGGTGGGCGAAGGTGACCATGTCGAACTCGGGGTCCACCTTGGCCCCGACCCCCTCGATCGTCGACATCGCCTTGATCAGCAGCACCACGTCCGCGGGGCACTGGAGCCCGTAGCGGCGCAGGGTCTGGAAGAAGTCGTCCAGCAGCTGCCCGAGGTCGATCCGGTCCATCGGCACCCCGACGAACTGGTCCACCATCTGCTGGACGTCGCTGCGGGCGCGCCGGATGTCGATCTTGTCCGGATCCATGTCCGCGAGGGCCAGCGCGCAATGCATGACCTCGTCGGCGTCGTTCTTGGTGACCCCGTAGACCAGTTCCGCGATGTGCATCCGGGTCTCGAGGTCGACGTGGCCCACCATCCCGCAGTCGATGAAGACGATCGCGCCGTCGTCCTTCACGAAGATGTTCCCGGGGTGGGGATCCGCGTGGAAGAAGCCCATCTCCAGGGTCATCTTGAAGACCGCGCGCGAGCCGTTCTCCACCACCTTGCGACGGGTCTCCGCCGCCATCGAGTCGAGGTCCGCGCGGGCGAGCAGGGTGCCGTGGACCTCCTCGATGCAGAGGACCCGCTTGGTGGTCGCCTCCCAGTACACCTTCGGGAAGTCGATCTCCGGGTCGTCGCTGAACGCGTTCTTGAGGTTCTCGGTGGACCGGCCCTCCTGGAGGAGGTCGATCTCCCGCTTCAGCTCCCGCGCGAACTCGTCCGCGACCTCCACCGGCTCGAAGCCCATGTTCTCGAAGTAGTCGTCGACCACGCTCGCGATGAAGCGAAGGATCTCCATGTCCGCCAGCAGCGTCTCCTCGATCCCGGGGCGCAGGATCTTGAGCACCACCTGCTCGCCGGAGGCGAGGGTGGCCCGGTGGGCCTGGGCCATCGACGCGGCGGCGATCGGCTTCTCCTCGATCGAGGCGAAGATCTCGTCGACCCGCCCGGGGAACTCGCCCTCCAGTCGTTCCCGGATCTGCTCGTAGGGGACCATGGGGCAGTCGCTCTGGAGCTTGGCGAACTCCGCCGCGACCTCGTCGGGGACCAGGTCACGGCGGGTGCTGAGCACCTGCCCGAGCTTGATGAACGTGGGGCCCAGTTCCTCCAGCGCGAGGCGGAGCCGGACCTCCTTGTTCTGGCGGATGAACTCCGCCTCCGCGCGACCGCGGGTCCCGAGCACCCCGAGCGAGCGACTGACCACCGCGGCCAGGCCGGTGTGGCGGACGAAGTCCGCGAACCCGTACTGGATCAGGACGGTCAGGATCTGGCGATACCGACCGAGGTTGCGAATCTGGCTAGCGATCAACACGAGACGGACCTCCTGCGTTCGGAGATGCTACCGCTCCGGGGACGGCTTCGCACGGCCGCCCCGGGATTCGGGTCAGTCGTGCTCGTCGTCCTGCTCCCGGGACTGCTCCCGACGGCGGTTCGACTGCTCGACCAGCCGTCGGAGGTAGGCGTTCTCGCGCCGGGTCGCCTCGAGATCGAAGACCAGGTACTTGACGCTGAGGCGGAGGTAGTCGAGGGACTCCTGGAGTTCCCCCAGGGGGCCCTGAAGCCCCGTCTCCGCAGCGGCTTCGGTGCCCTCCGGTTCCTGGTTCCCGGGCTTCGCCCCGGGAAGGTCCTGGATCCGCTGGATCAGTTCGGCCATCTTCTTCTGAAAGGTGTGCTCGTCCATGTCGCTCTTCCGCTCTTTGGTTGTGTCGCTCGCCCGGAATCCGTCCGGGCTCGTGTGGACCGAAGAGACCACATCCCACCCGGCTCGCAAGGACGACCAGCGGGATTCGGGTTCGAATCCCGAGAGGGGTAGGGATTGGAGGGGCTGCGGGGGTATCGGACGCCCGACGGGCTCAGAAGCGGCCCTGGCACTCCTGCAGTGCGTGCCGGGCGGTGGGATCCGCCTGCTTCATCAGGTCGTCGACCGGCTCGCGATTCCGTCGGGCCTCCTGCATGAGGGTCCGCAGCTGCTCGTCGCGTCCGCGCGACCACTGGCGGAAGAACTCCTCCAGCTGGTTGCGGTTGAAGCGTGCCAGCGGATCGTCGAGTCCGGTCTGGGCGACCGCCCAGTCCACCAGCGACCCGCCTCGTTCGTTGAATCGATAGAGGTCGAACGTCCGCTGCAGTCGCACCCGGACCGGGGCGAAGGGATCGTTGGTCTCGGGTGGGAGCGAGGTCATCGCCTCCTCGGGCTGCCGCTTGGCGATCTGTCCGATCCACCCGGAGTCGTGGGCGAGCTCCCGGGCTGCGAAGGTGTGTTCCTGGTCGTCCAGGGATCCGTCCCGGTTGACCAGCTCGGCGTCCGCGGCCCCGGCGAGGATCGTCTTCACCCCCACGCTGGGGAAGCGGACCCAGGCTCGCTGGTCCTTCCGGCCATCGCGGGTCACGAACTCGACCTTCTGCACGGTACCGACGCCCCATTCGGGGCGGTTGGCCAGCTTCAGTTCGTCACCTTGTCGGTACATCGTGTCTTCCTGGGCGCGCCTGGCGGATCCCTGGCGGGTGGCCGGCCGGCGCATCACGGATTGTCGTACTGGGTACTGCTGGGGCCGTCCCGGACCGGGCGCACCGGCGGGCTCGAGGCCGCGTGGTCAGGACGCTTCGTGGTTCGGGGTGGGGGGCGTGGCGTCGCGTCGATGCTCCGCCTCCCGCGCAAGGCAGTGTACCATTTCGGGCAGGGATCGCAATGGGTCGATTCCGTCCCCAAGGCCGGGAAGGTGGGTGCGGTGTGAGCTCGGATACGGTGAAACTGGCTTTTCTCGGTGACGTGAACGGGGTTCCCGGTCGGAACGTCCTCTTGCAGAGGCTCGAGGACCTCCGATCCGAGCACCAGCCGGACCTGGTGGTCGCCAACGGAGAGAACATCCGGTCGGGGAGTGGGATCACCCCCGACCTCTTCGAGTGGCTCCGCAAGCAGGGGATCGATGCGGTCACCCTCGGCGACCACGTCTATCGGGACCAACGGATCCTCCCCCAGCTGGAGGACGCCGCGGCCCCCATCGCGCGGCCCGCGAACCTCTCGCACCACGCCGCGGGGACCAGCCTCCTGCGGATCCCGGTGCCGGACGGTGGGACGCTCTGGATGTTCACCCTGCTGGGTCGGATCTTCATGAACCTGCCCGCGGACGATCCCTTCGCCTGCGCGGACCGGCTCCTGGAGTCGATCCCCGAGCAGGACCCCATGGTGGTGGTGGAGGTCCACATGGAGGCCACCAGCGAGAAGGTCGCCCTCGCGCACCACCTCGACGGACGCGTGGCCGCCGT
>PKCS01000077.1 GCA_002862305.1 Phycisphaerae bacterium
CCGCACCACCATCGAGGAGGGCGACGCGGACGACCTCGAGATCGAGTCGCTCATCCAGGAGCACGACGTGGTGGTCACGATCTCCCACGAGGGCTACGTCAAGCGGCTCCCGGTCGACACCTATCGCTCGCAGGGGCGCGGCGGCACCGGCATCCGGGGCAGCCAGACCAAGGAGGACGACTTCGTCGAGCACGTCTTCGTCTCGACCACCCACACCGACCTGATGTGCTTCACGAACACCGGCCGGGTGTTCAGGATGAAGGTCTGGCAGATCCCCGAGATGGGCCGCACCTCGAGGGGGCGACCTATCCAGAACCTCGTCGGCCTCCGCGAAGGCGAGACCGCCCGTTTCTTCCTCCCGGTCGCCGACTTCGAGCGGTCCGAGGACTACCTCTTCTTCGCCACCGCGTCCGGCAAGGTCAAGCGCACCTCCCTCAAGGACTACCGCAACGTCAACCGGAGCGGCATCATCGCGATCAACCTCAACGAGGGGGATCGGCTGGTGGGCGTCGTCCAGACCAACGGGGACAGCCACGTCCTGCTCGCGACCTCCAGCGGCATGGCGATCAGGTTCAACGAGGACGACGCACGGATCATGGGCCGGGCGGCCGCCGGGGTGAAGGGGATCGAGATCGGCGCCAAGGACCGGGTCGTGGGCCTGGTGCGCTGCGACGCCGGCGAGGACCTGCTGACCGTCACCTCCAACGGCTACGGCAAGCGCACCTCCCTCGATGACTACCTCGTGCGCTCCGAGGACGGCTCCACCCGGCCGCAGGGGCGTGGAGGCAAGGGACGGATCGACATCAAGACCAACTCAAGGAACGGCGACGTCGTCGCGGTGCGTCCGGTCTCCGGGGGGGACGGCGCGGTGTTCGTGACCCAGAACGGCCAGCTGATCCGCACTGCGGTGGACGAGATCTCCAGGATGGGACGCAACACCCAGGGAGTCAGGGTGGTCCGCCTGAGGGAGAGCGACTCCCTCGTGGCGATGGCACGGGTGATGACCGACGACTGATCGTCGATCCGGGCACCCGACCGGGCTCCTGTGGTACAGTCGACCCGCACCAAGGAAGAATCGGAGCAGAGCCAGCATGCCTATCGAAGAATGGTCAGAGGAAATCACGATCGCCACCATCGGGGACGAGCCCGCGTTCTCGGAGGACATGGGGAATCTCCTGCAACGTCTCGGCGAGCGGGAGGACTCCACCCCCGACGTCATCCTCGACCTGTCCTCGGTGTCGTACCTCAACTCGTCGAACATCGCGCAGATGCTCCGGCTGCGCAAGCGTCTCAACACGGGTGGTCGGAACATGCGGATCTGCTCGGTCGACGACCAGGTCTGGGGGGTCCTGATGATCACCGGCCTCGACAAGATCTTCGACTTCACGGACGACGTCTCCACCGCGCTGGCCTCGCTGCAACTCTCCGAGTAGCCAGCCGGCCCGTGCCCCGGCAATGGAGTCAGGGTGGCCATACGACGCAGCAATCATGAATTCAGGGTCGAGCTCACGCCGATGATCGACGTGATCTTCCTGCTGCTGGTGTTCTTCATCTACGCGATGGTGCTCATGGTCAGGGTCGACCTGGTCCCGATGGAGCTGCGCAGCTTCCAGACCGGGCAGCCTGCGGAACCGGCCCCGGCGGCCACCATCTCGATCGACCTCGAGGGCCGGGTCTTCCTCGATCGCACCCCGATCGAACTCGAGGACCTGGCCAGTTCGGTCCAGGAACGGACCATCCTCGACCCCGCGACGGTCGTCTACCTCGCGGTGGCGGAGGGCCCGAGCGAGACCGATCGAGCCCCGGTGCTGCAGGACGTCTGGGACCGACTCCGGCCGACCGGGGTCACCATCAACCTGGTTGGGAGGCCCCGCGAGGGACCGGCTCCGCCCGCCCTTCCTCCCCTCGGCCCGTCGGGCCCGGCGGGGGCGAGCCCGTGAGCCCGCTCAACCCATTCCGGACCACGGCCCGGGGCCGTCGCGAGACGGAGATCCTGGCGGTGGGCCTGGTCTTCTCGGTGCTGTTGCACGGATTGGTGCTCCTGCCGGTCCTGATCGAGGTGGCGAACAACAAGTCGCCCGAGCGATTCGTGGAGCTGGCCAGCGCGATCGAGCCACCTCCCCCCGAACCGGAACCGGAAGCCCCCCAGCTCGGCATCGAGGATTCGATGGCGAAGACGATGAACTGGATCGGCTACGAGGACTTCGAGGAACACCTCGCTCGACTCGGCGAGACCGACCAGGCGGAGTTCATCATGCAGCCGACGGGCGGTGGCGGAGCGCCCCCGCCGACCCCGGTCGCGCCCGAGTCCGTCACCCCGAGGACCAGCACGCCCCCGGAGGCGATCGAGACCTCGCCACAGCCCCGGGAGATCACCTCCGCGGCACCCTCGCTCGCGGAACGGAAGACGCCTTCGGAGACCGATGCCCAGATCCCGGACGCCGCCCTCAAGCCCGACCAGGATCGAATCCAGCTCCAGACCGCGGACCAGACCAATCCCGAGGCCGAGGAGGGGACCGACCCCGACGACCGGGCCCCGAAACCGGGCGCGGAGGCAGACGCGGAGACGCCCCCCGAAGAGCCCACGGAGTCGAAGGAGGAGGCGACCGAGCCCGAACGCGAGGAACCGAAGGAGGAGACTCCGGAAACGCCGCCGAGCACGCCCAAGCCACCCTCGCCCGAACCGCCCGCAGCGCCCGGGAAGGGGCCGGGGGAGGGACCCGGAGAGGGCGATGGAAACGGGGAGGGCGCGGATCGCGAGTCGGATGCGACCAGCGTGGTCGACGTCCCCCCGGAGCTGTGGAAGCGCGGTCGACCCCTTGCCGCCCGGGGTGTGGAACTCCAGACCAGGCGACCGGTCCTGAGCACCCTGACCCAGATCAGCGCACGCTTCGGGAGCCCGCTGGTGGAGATCAAGTTCAACGCCGAGGGCCGGCCGGTCAAGGCCACGATCCTGGTCTCCAGCGGTGATCGCCGGGTGGACGAGCCGATCCTCGACTCGCTCTACCGCTGGCGGGCCAAGGGCCAGAAGCTCACCGAGCTCAAGAAGGGCGAGACCTTCGACGTGAAGCTGAGGTTCATGCTTCGCTGACCGGGACCGGGGGGTCAGGCATCCCGGTCGAGTCGCTGCCGCCAGGCGTCGAGCGTGGACCGGTCGGTCAGGTCGTAGCAGAGCGGGGTGATGGTGGCCATCCCCGAGACCAGGGCCTCGACGTCGCTTCCGCTCCGGGTGTGGTCGAACGCCATCCCGCTCCCCCGCGCCCAGAAGTAGTCGCGTCCATCGGGGGACTGTCGGCACTCGTAGGCCGAGGTCCCCGCCGCGGTGTTCATGTCGACCACCTTGATGTCCGGCATCGGTCGATCGTCGGTCTCGGTCCGGGGGACGTTGATGTTGATGACGGAATGGGGATCTATCGGATGCTCGAGCACCCGGTCCACCAGCGAACGGGCGATCGTGGCCGCCCGGCGGTAGCGGGTCTTGGAGGGATCCCCGATGTGGAGGCTGACCGCGATCGCGGGGACCCCCAGGAAGGCCGCCTCCACCGCGGCCGCCACCGTACCGCTGTAGATCACGTTGATCCCGACGTTGGCCCCGGAATTCATCCCGCTCACCACGAGGTCGGGACGAGTCCCCTCCCCGTAGCGCTTCTGCCAGAGCGAGCGCAGGGCGAGCTTCACGCAGTCGGCGGGACGGCCGTCCACCGCATGACCGACCATGTCCTCGTTCACCACGACCTCCTCGGTCATCAGAGGTTCGTGGAAGGTGATGCCATGGCCGGTCGCGGACTGGACGGTGAGCGGGGCCACGGTCATGACCTCGCCCAGTCCCTCGAGCGCGCGGTGCATGGCCTCGATGCCGGGAGCGTGGATTCCATCGTCGTTGGTAAGCAGGATTCGCATGGGATTCGTCACCTCGGTGTGAGAAGGTAGTCACGTCCACCCCATCGGATGGGACGTCCGTTTCGGAGGTCGGCGGCCCCGCTGAACATGAGCTGTCCCACCACCAGGCAACCGAACGGGTAGCCGAGGATCCCGAGGAGAGGGGTCTCCGCGGTCCGGTAGAAGCTCCGGAGGACCATGAGCTGGGCCAGCACGCCCACCGCGACGAATCCGACCGCCAGGGGCAGGGCCGGAGTGTCGCCCTGTCGATACAGGATCGAACCGAGCACCAGTGCCGCGACCTGGGCGGCGGGGACGAGGACGCCCGCCCCGATCGCCCGGCAACCCCAGACCACCAGGCGGCGCGGCTGCCGGCGAGCCACCTCGATGAAGATGCGCTTCCACCCCTCGCGCATCGCCTGCAGCGAGTCGTACATCGCGACCCTGAGCATGCCGTCGGAGTTGACGATGATCCCCCGACCTCCGTGCTTGCGGACCTTCCGTGCGAAGGCGATGTCCTCCAGCAGGTCCTCGTGCACGCAGTGGTGGCCGCCGATCCCCTCGTAGATCGCACGGGAGAAGAGCATGAACTGCCCGTTGGCGAAGGCCCGGGGGTTCTGCGGTCGATTGACCAGGTCCGTCGGGTGCATCCGGAGCAGGTTGAAGCTCGCCACGGGCTGGACGACCTTCTCGTCCCAGCGGGTGCAGGTCAGGGTGCTGAGGACGCTGACCAGGTCCGCCCGCTCCCGGGACGCGAGCCCCACCGCGGCCCGGACCAGCCCGGGGTCGAAGCGGGTGTCCGCATCGGTGAAGAGCAGGTAGTCGACGCCCAGCTCGAGGGCCTTTCGGGCGCCCTGGCTCGCGGCGTTGCACTTCCCCGCCCAGTCCGGGGGGCACTCGTCGAGGACCAGGATCGTGCATCGGGCGTCTCCCTCGACCACCGAGCGCAGCCGGGCCTCGGTTCGGTCGGTGCAGCGATCGAGCACGAAGATGACGTGGAGGGAGCCGTGGTCCTGCGCCAGGATCCCGCGGGCACAGGATTCGATGAGTGCCTCCTCGTCGTGCGCGGGGATGACCACCGCCACCGAGGGGGGATCGGAGGACGGTGGCTCGAGGGCGAGTCCCTCCCGCATGGAGATCGACATCCGCAGGGCTCGGCGCAGCCGCCATCCCGCCACGATCCAGTAGACGGCGGCGGCGGCGCACACCGCGAGGCTGATGACCAGGATGACTTGGAGGATGAGCATCGAAGGACGGGGGCTGTGGACGGGCACCCTACCATGAGGATGCCCTTGGAACACGAGGGACCGGGGTCGGACCCGGACGGGTCAAGTGACCTATGATGCTGCCCGAGCCCAGCATGTACGCAGCACTCCTCGCCAACCGCTACCTGACCAGCCGGATCATCCCGTTGATCGCGGTGGCGGCGGTGGCCCTGTGCGTCGCACTGGTGGTGATCGTGGTGAGCGTGATGAGCGGGTTCCTCGACATGCTCAGGACCTCGGGCCGGACCATGATGGGTGACGTGGTCGTCCGGTACCCGATCAGCGGGGTCCCCTACTACCAGGACCTGATCGACCGGATCGAGGCGCTTCCGGAGGCGGAGGCGGCCACCCCGGCGATCGACACCTTCGGGCTGATCGAGATGCCGTACGGCACCGAGGAGGGGAACCTGGTCGAGACCGTCCAGGTCTGGGGGATCGAGCCGGTCAGTTTCTCCCGGGTGAGTGATTTCGAGAACATCCTCTGGTGGAAGGCCCCGGCCCCCGGGGAGGCGGACTCGCTGCGGGCGGATGATCCGAGACTGGACGAAAGCAAGGATCGTCGGGCGGACGCGATGGCGATGCGCGACCAGCGGACCGCCGAACCGGGCATCGTGATGGGCATGCACATGTCGATCTTCAACGAGCGCCAGTCGGATGGTTCCTATGACTTCCGCAACGGGATGGACCGGTACTGGATGCCCGGCAAGTCGGTGGAGCTCACCCTGGTGCCGATCAAGGGGGGCAAGCTCTCCGCGGAACCCGAGGCGCGCGAGTTCGCGATCGTCAACGAGTTCCAGTCCGGGGTCTTCCAGATCGACAAGAACCGTGCCCTGATCTCGCTCGGCGACGCCCAGGAGATGCTCAGGATGGGAGCGGGCGTGCTCTACGACACCGAGGGCGAGCTCGATCCCGAGACCGGCGGCCCCCTGGAAATCGGGACCAGCCCGGCGCGTGCCACCCAGGTGCTGGTCAAGGCCGTCGAGGGGGTGAGCCCCGCCCAGCTGAGGCTCGCGGTGTCCGACGCCTACGAATCGTTCTGGAAGGCCTCCCTCGCCGATCCTGAGCGACTGGTGAAGCCCCCGGATCCGTTCTCGGTGACGATCATGACCTGGGAACAGCAGCTGGCGGACATCATCGGCCCTGTCCAGAAGGAGCGGGAACTGATGCGCATCCTGTTCTCGATCGTGTACATCGTCTGCGCGGGACTGGTCCTGTCGATCTTCTGGGCGATCGTCTACGAGAAGACCAGGGACATCGGGATCCTCCGGGCGATCGGGGCCTCGAGACCCGGGATCCTCGGCATCTTCCTGATCTACGGCCTGGTCATCGGCCTGCTGGGATCGATCATGGGTGCCCTGCTCGGCTGGCTGGTGGTCTCGAACATCAACGGGATCCACGATGCGATGGGCGAGCCCGCCCCGGTCTGGTTGACGATCAGCGCGTTCTCCGTGGCGGGGATGCTGCTGGTCTTCGCGGTGGTCTCGGCGGTCAAGGGATCCATTCTGCGCTGGCTCATGGGGGTCATCGGGTTCCTGGTGCTCGCCGCGGTGGGCGGGGGCCTCGCGCTCCACCAGGGGTTCCTCCTGTGGGATCCCAGCGTCTACTACTTCGAGGACGTCCCGAACGAGACCGACTGGTTCACCGCCCTGCTCACCATGGGCGGTGCGGTGCTCTTCAGCGTGATCGGGGCCGCGATCCCCGCCGCCCGGGCCGCCGACACCGATCCCGTCACCGCGCTGAGGTACCAATGACCGCCCCCCCCCACCAACCCGCCGAACCGATCCTGGAGGGCAGGTCCCTGCACAAGACCTACCGGCTGGGGAGGGTCGAGGTGCCGGTGCTCAAGGGGGCCTCGGTCTCGATCGGTCGCGGGGAGTGGGTGGCGATCCTCGGGGCCAGCGGCTCCGGGAAGAGCACCCTGCTCCACCTGCTGGGGGGACTGGACCGCCCGGATCCCGGCAGTGGCGGGGTGTTCAATCGCGGTGAACGAGTCGCCCTCGAGCGCGGCAGCGCCACCAACCGGTACCGCAACCGGTCGATCGGGTTCGTGTTCCAGTTCTATCACCTGCTTCCGGAGCTCGACGTGATGCAGAACGCGATGCTGGCCACGCTGGTCCCGAGAAACCGGCTGGTGGGTGCGCTCATGGTGCTTGCGATGCTGGCAGGAGGACTGGCCGGGGGGATCCTCGGCTTCCTCGCGGCGGGGCCGTGGGGCCTGCTGCCGGTCGAGGAACGGACCGCGGTGCGGGCCTGGATCCTCGCGATCACCACCGGCATCCTCGGCGGGGCGGTGATGGTGGCGGTGGTGCAGGTGGTGCAGTCCCTGCTGGTGAAGGGGATCACCTCCCGGGGCCCGGCGGCGGCGGTGGCGACCCGGACCCTCGGCGACTTCGGCCTCGACCATCGGTTCCGCCACCGACCGCGGGAACTCTCCGGTGGGGAGCGGCAGCGGGTGGCGATCGCCCGGGCGCTCGGCAGCGAGCCGGAGATCCTGCTCGCCGACGAACCCACCGGCAATCTCGACGCGAAGACCGGCCGGGAGATCCTGGATCTGCTCAAGCAGCGACACGAATCGGGGCTCACCATCGTCATGGTCACCCACGACTCGACGGTCGCGGCCTACGCGGACCGGATCGTTCGGCTCGAGGACGGCGGGGTGGTGGAGGACCGGGGCTCGACACCCCACGGCCCCTGATCGGCCACTTTCGGGAACCAGGCCCCGAGCACGACGTACCAACCTCGCAACTCTCCACGGCTCGGCGACGGCGTCGGGCGGAGGGGGCTGCGGGGATTTTCACGCGAGATCCGCGCTCGGTAGGGACACCGGGAAAAGGAGTCGAACGACGGTCTTCGACCCCCTCCCTGCACGCAGGAGGCGGGTTTACGGCCTGACCCACCAGTCATCGGGGGACGCCAACCGCATCGATCGTGAGCAAGTTGTGGATATTCGGCGGAAAGTGTCTGAATCGGTGCCCGAGAAAGCCCGAAAAGGCTCAGGCAGGCCGGGAGTTGAATACCGCGTGCGAGGCTAGAATGGACCAACGGATCCGATCAACGGAACCCCGCTCGACTAGGAGAAGCACATGTTCGAACGTCTGACCGACAGAGCACGCAAGGTGATGGCCCTGGCCAACCAGGAGGCCCAGCGCTTCAACCACGAGTACATCGGGACCGAGCACATCCTCCTCGGCCTGGTCAAGGAAGGCTCGGGCGTGGGCGCGAACGTGCTCAAGAACCTCGACATCGACCTCCGCAAGGTTCGCCTCGAGGTGGAGAAGCTGGTCAAGAGCGGGCCCGAGATGGTCACCATGGGCAAGCTTCCCCAGACCCCGAGGGCCAAGAAGGTCATCGAGTACGCGATCGAGGAGGCGAGGAACCTCAACCACAACTACGTCGGCACCGAGCACCTGCTGCTCGGGCTCCTTCGCGAGCACGACGGGGTCGCGGCACAGGTGCTCCTCAACCTCGGGCTGAAGCTCGAGGAGGTCCGCGAGGAGGTCCTGAACCTGCTGGGCGCGGGCGTCGACCAGGAGGAAGGCGACGACAACGAGGACATCGGGACCAGCTCCTCCAGCGAGCCCGCACCCGCGGCCCCCCGTCGCGGCAAGAGCAAGACCCCCGCTCTCGACAGCTTCGGCCGCGACCTCACCGAACTCGCCAAGAACGGCGAGCTCGACCCGGTCATCGGCCGGGCGGAGGAGATCGAGCGGGTCATCCAGGTCCTGTGCCGACGCACCAAGAACAATCCCGTCCTGCTGGGCGAGGCCGGGGTGGGCAAGACCGCCATCGTGGAGGGTCTGGCCCAGGCGATCATCGCGCAGGAGGTGCCCGACCTCCTCTTCGAGAAGCGGCTGGTGGTCCTGGACCTCGCGATGATGGTCGCGGGAACCAAGTACCGCGGCCAGTTCGAGGAACGCATCAAGGCGGTCATGAACGAGGTCCGGCGCGCCAAGAACGTGATCCTGTTCATCGACGAGCTCCACACCCTGGTGGGAGCCGGCGGGGCCGAAGGCGCGATCGATGCCTCCAACGTGCTCAAGCCGGCGCTCTCGCGCGGCGAGATCCAGTGCATCGGCGCGACCACGTTCGACGAGTACCGGAAGTACATCGAGAAGGACGCCGCCCTCGAGCGGAGGTTCCAGTCGATCCCGGTCGAGCCGCCGAACGACGAGCAGACCATCGAGATCCTCAAGGGGATCCGCGAGAAGTACGCCGCCCACCACCGGGTGGAGATCGCGGACAGCGCCCTGCAGGCGGCGGTGGAGTTCTCCAACCGCTACATCTCGGCCAGGGTCCAGCCCGACAAGTCGATCGACGTGATCGACGAGGCGGGTGCGCGCCTTCGCCTGAAGAGCATGACCAAGCCCCCGAATCTCGCCGAGCTCGAGGAGCGCATCGAACGGCTCTCGATCGACAAGGACGAGGCGGTGAAGAACGCCGACTACGAGAAGGCCGCCGAGCTCAGGGACCAGGCCGAGAAGCTCCGCAAGGAGAAGGAGGAGGTCCAGATCGCCTGGCGGGAGTCCATGAACGAGACCGTGGGCACGGTCGACGAACACGTCATCGCGGAGGTCGTCTCCAAGATGACCGGGGTGCCGCTCACGCGGCTCGACAAGGACGAATCAGAGCGCCTGCTCAAGCTCGAGGACGAGCTCCACAACTCCGTGGTCAGCCAGGATGCCGCGGTCAAGTCTGTGGCCCGGGCGATCAGGAAGGCGCGTTCCGGCCTCAAGGATCCCAGGCGACCGATGGGATGCTTCCTCTTCGTCGGTCCCTCCGGCGTGGGCAAGACCCTGCTCGCGAAGGCCCTGACCACGTTCATGTTCGGTGACGAGGACGCCCTCATCTACCTCGACATGTCCGAGTACATGGAGAAGCACAACGTCTCGAGGCTGATCGGTGCCCCTCCCGGGTACGTCGGCTACGAGGAAGGCGGCCAGCTGACCGAGCGCATCCGCAGGCGGCCCTACGCGGTGGTGCTGCTGGACGAGGTCGAGAAGGCCCACCCGGACGTCTTCAACATGCTGCTCCAGATCATGGAGGAGGGGCGCCTGACCGACTCGTTCGGACGACAGGTGGACTTCAAGAACGTGATCCTCATCATGACCAGCAACCTCGGTGCGGACGTGATCAAGGGCGGGTCCACCTTCGGCTTCGGCAAGAAGGAGGAGGTCCAGGACTACGAGAAGATCAAGAAGGCCCTCAACGCCGAGGTCGAGAAGTTCTTCCGGCCGGAATTCATCAACCGACTCGACGAGACCATCGTCTTCCAGCCGCTGGTCAAAAATGATCTCAACCAGATCATCGAGTTCGAGCTCGCCAAGGTGCGGGAGCGCCTGGCGGTGAAGGAGATCGAGCTGGAGCTCGACGACCAGGCCAAGACGTTCATCATCGAGAAGGGCTACAACCCGGACTTCGGTGCCCGCCCCCTTCGTCGTGCAATCTCGCAGTACATCGAGGATCCGCTCGCGGAGGGACTGCTTGCCGGGGAGTTCGCCCCCCAGCAGCTCATCAAGGTCACCCACAAGGAAGAGGACGACCACCTCTACTTCAGCTCGGAATCCATCGCCAGCTCCGAGGGCAACGAGGATGACTCCCCCGAGAACGAGCCCGAGGCCACCACGGCCTGAATACGGCCTCGAACAGGAAACGTGATCAACGGGACGGGACGTGCAAGGGCACGTCCCGTCCCGTTGTCAGGTTCCCGGACCATACCGATGATTCGGATCTCCCTACAATCGACGTCCTTGATGAACCCGGATGGAGCGCGCAGCATGAAACCGATCACACGACTCACGGCGGCCTCCCTGGCCCTGCTGCTGGGAGCCTGCAGCGGAACGACCCCTCGCAACCCGGTGGCGACCGACTGGAGCAGTGGATCGTACGTCACCGCGGTGGACGCCGGGACGAGGTCAGATCGGGCCGCGAAGGTGCTGGACAGGGCACCCCAGCAGACCGAGACCACGATGCTGGTCCGGACGATGAGGCTGCCGGTCCATGCAGCCCCGGACATCGACTCGAGGGTGCTCGCCACCCTCGATCGAGGCGATGCGGTCACGGTGGTCGAATGGTCCCGCTTCTACGACATGCCGGGACGGACCCCGGGGACGGGGCCGGCGGGAGGACGCGGGATCCCCAGCTGGGCTCGGGTCACCAACCAGAGGATCAGGGGCTTCGTGGCGGCGAGGAGTCTTGTATCGCCGAGCGACTTCGCACCGTCCAACAGCCTGGCCCCCGATCCTCGGACCATGGTCGAGGGAAGTCCGGGTGCACCGAGGACCGAGGGGGCCGACTACGCCGCGTTCGAGACCCTGCTCGCCGGGGCCGATCACCCCGCCACCAGGTACCGACAGAGCCGGGCGGTCCTGGAGGGAACCGATCCATCCCTCGTCGAGCAGGATCGGATCGACCTGTTCGGGTCGGTCACCCTCGAGGAGCACGACCCCGGGCGCGACCTGCTGGCACGCCGGGTGGTGAACGTGGTGCAGCCACTTGACTTCAGTGGACAGACCCCGGAGCGCGCGGTGCAGGACCCGGAGGGATTCTCGGAGGAGGTGGTGCGACGAGCGATGGAGGCCTACCTCGAATCGGACGGGCCGGATCCCGACCTCGACCTGGTCATCGGTCGGGAACTCGGGGCGGAGATGCTCGCCCTCGGCCCCGTGCTCGAGGAAGGGGACCCCCGCGTGATCATGGTCAATGCCGTGGGCATGCAGCTCGCCGAACACAGCTCCATGCCGTATCCGATCGCGGGCTTTCTCTTCGTGGTCATCGACAACGACGAGGTGGAGGAGGCCTTGTCCACCCCGATCGGGATCATCTACATCACCACCGGCCTGCTCAAGACCATCCGGACCGACAGCGAGCTGGCCCTGGTTCTCGCGCACGAGATCGCGCACGTGGAACACGGTCACGGAATCGACTCCGCGAGGCAGGAACACCACCGGAGACTGTCCGCGTTCAGGAGGATCATGGTGCTCGAGGAGCTGGGCGAGCTCGATGGGCACGTCCAGTGGGTGCTCGCGGACCTCGATGCCCCCGACGAGGCCAGGAACCGGGTGGCGAGCCGGCTCCGGGAGACCCTGCTCGAGGAGTCACGGGCCCAGTACGGCGCGGGGGTCCGGGCGGCCGCGCGAGAGCTCAGGCACGGCATGGACCTCGACCTGGAGATCGTCGCGGATGCCAGGGCGATGTCTCTTTCGGCCGCGGCTGGCTACGATCCGAATCGCTTCGAGGAACTGGTGGAACGCTTCGACGACCGGCCGATCCCCTACGGGGGAGCGAAGTACCCACGCGCGCGACGGATCGCCGCGAGGGAGATCCTCGAGCAGCTTCCTCCTACGACGGGGGTGGATCGGAACACCCTGATCACCTGTCTTGAGAACGACCTCGCCCGCGAGGAGATCCTCCGTCGAGCCGAATCGACCCTCGACGAGGGTCGGGCGAGCCTGCTCAGCGACCGCGTGCAGTTCGCGGAGCTCGGATCCGTGAAAGCCGACGTGGAGACACCCCGCTCCGTCGCCCCCCCGCTGGATCAGGCGATCCTGGCCTCGATGGGGACCGGAGGGGGGACCGACGCTCCCGTGCCGGTGGCCGGGGACGAGGCCGCGGACCCGATGGAAGCCACCGCGACGGAGGAGCCGGTGGAGATCCTCGCGACACCGGCCCCGGGACCGACGACCGAGGAACCGGGTAGCGGACCTGTCACCACGGTCGCTTCGAATGGTTCCCGTGAACCGGGTACCACCGCCGAGGCGAACCCCGATCGCGAGGTCGTCTACGATCCGGACCACTTCACCCGGCGGGTCGCCCGACATGAGTTCAACCGGTTGGCATCGCCGGAGGAACGGTCGATCTTCGCGAACTTCATCGAAAGGCATCCCGGCGGCGACCCGGTCTTCCTGCGCTACTCGATCAGGGGCCACGGGGAGGTCGTGGCGAAGGGGCCCTTCGGCCAGGGTTCGGTGGCGCTGGTGACGCCCGACGAGTCCTCGGTGCGGGTGTGGCGGGTCCGGGGGAACTCGAAGGCCGGGGTCCCGGAGCGATACGGGGCGGCCCATCGGCTCGGACCGGAGGACGAGGCCCTCGGCCTGGTGAACGAATCGGGGGACCCGGTCTCCGGCTGGCTGGTCCTGTGCGGACCCGGGAGCTTCAACGGATCATGAGCCAGCGAAGCTGCCCGGATTCCCTGATCATCTCGAGTTCGGTGAACGTGAACTGGCCGGAGAGGCTCGGATGCAGGCCGATCCTGACCCCGGTCGCGCCGAACGACTCCTTGACCACGTCCGAGTTGTAGAAGCCGAAACCGACCCGGTTGAAGAACTCCATCATCTCCGACCGATTCTCGTCGCAGAAGACGGCGAAGTCCTCGTAGGTCGCGCCTTCGCGGGCGTAGACCTCGCGGGTCGCCTCCGCGAGGACCTGTTCCCAGAGCTGTCGATACTCCCGGAGCCGAAGACCCCGCTTGATGTTGGCGATCACCTGCTCGGGGGTGAATGCAACGGACATCGGCCGGCCCTCGGAGGCGCCGGGGGTGCCCCCCGGGGTCCGGTCACCAGCCGCGCGGGGCGGTGCTTCAGGGCCCTGGTCGGTCGGAAGCACCGGGCGATCATCCTCGAACCGGAGGATGGTGCCGTCCTCGAGGACGACCTCATCGACGAGGGGGGTGCCCGAGACCCGCTTGTAGAAGTCGGGGCGTTTGCGGTACTCGATGCGGTACGTCTCGCAGCCGGCTGGTGCCAGGACCAGTACCGGGAGCGCGAGGACGATCCAGGCCGCGCGCATTCAGGAGTTTCCTGGATCGGAGGAGACCATGCCCAGCTTGGACACGAACGGGGCGACCCAGAGCTGACTGCTGCCGTCCTCGCCCATCTGGGAGGTCCACATCATGAGGGTCCCGGTGGAGTCGAACACCGGGAGCACGTCCGCACCCGGACGATCGGTGATGCGTCGGGGGGCGGTCCCGTACCGCGCGGCGGGCGGGACCTCGCCGGAACCGTCGTTGGCATCGACGATGAAGACCTCGTAGTTCCGATGTCCCATCTGGCTGGTCGCGTAGAGCAGGTGGGTCCCGGCCGGATGCCAGAAGGGCGCCCAGTTCACGTGCGCATTGTCGGTGACCTGGAACTCTCGCTCGAGGCCGAGGATCCGGCCCTCGTCGTCGATGTCGAGCTCACCCACGAAGAGCTGGAGGTAGTTGTTGTTGTGGCGATCTGATCGATAGCAGATCCGCCGTCCGTCCGGGGAGAAGAAGGGACCGCCGTCGTACCCCGGTACGGTCACCAGCGGGACGACCTCCCCGGTCTCGAGGTCCTTGACGAAGATGTCCCCCTGGCCCGAGCCGAGCGAGCAGTAGAGGAGGTACCGCCCGTCCGGGGACACCGAGCACTCCGCGACGTACGCGGTACCGTCCCCCTCGATGACCTCCAGGGAGTCGGCGGAGCCGAGTTCGTCCTTGAGGTTCATCCTCACCACCCGCATCTGCGGGGGGAACATCCACTTGTAGCGGCCACTGCGCTGGTAGCCCGGGCTCTCGGCCCGCGCCGGGGGCTGGACGGTCGAGGCGAACCAGACGACATCGGGGTCGACCGGGTCGAACCAGCCGCAGGTGTTCGCGGTCCCGGGCGGTGAGAGCTGACGGATGTTCTCCAGTCTGGGCACGTCGCCCGCGACGTAGTCACCGAGGAACATCCCGTAGAACGGCTCGATTTCCTCGCCCGGGTCGGCCGGGAGGACCGCCTGGAAGATGACCCGCTTCCCGTCGGGGGAGAAGTAGGCCTCGCCGGCCTTCGCGAACTGCTTGGAGGTGGTCAGCTGGACCGGGGTGCCGAGGAACTCCTCGGCCACGACGGTGGACGTGGCGAGCAGCAGGACGGGAAGCAGGGTGGTGGTCGAGAGGTGGTTCATGGGCTTCAAGATGGTACCCCTGCCGCGGGGGGCGTTGCGGGAATTCGCGAGCCGTTGCACCAGATTGACGGGGGATCGTCGAGTACTGGAGACGAGTGTGGTGGCGGTCGCGGCGGCGAGGGGATGGTATCTTCGAGGGCCACCATGGACGGCCCACTCCCCCCCATCCTCCATCTCGACGAGGCGATCGTGGCCTTCGACAAACCCTCGGGCCTGCTCTCGGTCCCGGGCATCGGTCCGGAGAAGGCGGACTGCCTCGCCGCCAGGGCGGAGCGGGCGGTCCCGGGGGCGAGGATCGTGCACCGCCTGGATCGGGACACCTCGGGGGTCATCGTGCTCGCCCGGGATGCCGACTCGCATCGGGAGTTGTCGAGGCAGTTCCACGACCGGGAGACGCGGAAGGTCTACCAGGCGGTGGTCTCGGGCAGCGTGCTGGGGGAGGACGGTACGATCGAGGCCGCGCTCAGGAAGGATCTCGACCGCCCGCCGCGGCACCTGGTCGACCCGGAGTTGGGAAAGCCCGCGCGCACGGACTGGCGGGTGCTGGATCGCTCGGGGTCCGGTGATCGCACCCTGATCGAGTTCCGTCCCCACACCGGCCGGACCCACCAGCTGCGCATCCATGCCTGCGTGATGGGTCACCCGATCGTGGGGGACGACCTCTATGCCCCGCCCGAGGTGGTGGCGGCCGGCCCGAGGCTGATGCTGCACGCCGGGACCCTCGCGATCACGCATCCGGTCACGGGGGAACGCCTCGAGCTCGAGGCCCCCGTTCCCTTCGGCCTCTGACGGTCCTCCTTGATCGCTGGACTGGCTGAGTCCGCGCATTTCGGGGATGCTGGGCGGATGCGCGGCAAGGACATCGGCATCCTGGGGGTTCCCATCGGCATCGGCGGAGGCAAGCCGGGGACCGCCCATGGCCCACGCCATGCCCGGGCGGCCGGGCTGGTCGAGGTGCTTGGCGAACGACTGGACCACGCCACGGTGACGGACCTGGGGGACGTGGTCCCCGCGGAGCAGGCCTCCGGGTCGAGGCTTCGGGACGCCGCGGACTGGTGCCGACTGGTTCGGGACGAGACCGAGCGGCTCGCCTCGGAAGGGATCCTGCCCCTGGTGATCGGTGGTGACCACTCCCTCGCGACCGGGTCGATCGCGGGCGTGGCCAGGGCGAGGAGGCGGGCGGG
>PKCS01000085.1 GCA_002862305.1 Phycisphaerae bacterium
CGGCTCAGACGCCGGCGGTGGTCGTGCGACCGGCCTCGATGCGCCGCCTGGCGTAGCTGACCGCCGCCTCGTACGCACTCGCGTAGTTGCGGGTGTCCTCGAGCACTTCGCGGGTGGTGTCCTCGATCCGGCCCACCTTGCGGTCGATCTCGTCCTCGGTGAGTCCGAGGTAGAGTCCCGCGAGGCGGATGAGTCCGCCGGCGTTGGCGATGAAGTCCGGCGCGTAGATGATGCCCCGTTCCTTGAGCATCTGGCCGTCCCGGTCCGGATCCACCAGCACGTTGTTGGAGGTGCCGCAGATCATCCGGGCCTTCATGCCGGAGATCTGTTCGGGTCCCAGGACCCCGCCCAGCGCGCAGGGCGCGAGGATGTCGAGTTCCTTGCTGAAGAGGTCCTCGTCGTCCCCGATCACCTTGATGTCGAGCTCGTCGACCGCCCGCTGGATCGTCTGGGGGTTCACGTCGGTCCCGATCACCAGCCCGCCGTGCTCGACCACCAGCTTCGCGAGCTTGTAGCCGGTCATGCCGAGCCCCTGGATGCCCACGGTCAGTCCCGCGAAGTCCACGGGCCGTCCCGCGTGGGCGAGGCAGGCCTTCATGCCGTTGAACGCGCCGAGGCTGGTGAAGGGCGAGGGATCCCCGCCCCTCGAGACGTTGATGCCACCCATCACGTAGTCGGTCTCGTGGCCCATCCAGTCGCAGAACTGCTCGTTGACCCCGACGTCCTCCGCCGCGATGTAGTTGCCCTTGAGGGTCTCGACGAATCGACCCATCGACCGGGCCTGCGCCTCGGTGGCCTCCTGCCCGGGGGAGTCGAGCAGGATCACGCTCTTGGCCCCGCCCATCGCGAGGTCCGCGGCGGCGGCCTTGTAGGTCATGCCTTCCGAGAGCCGCAGCACGTCGAGGATCGCCTCGTCCTCGGAGGCGTAGCACCAGCGCCGGGTCCCGCCCAGGGCGTCGCCGAGGGTGGTGTCGTGGATGGCGATGATCGCCCGGAGTCCGCTTTCGGGGTCCTGGTGGAAGACCACGCGCTCGTGGCCCATGACGGTCATTTCTTGGAGAAGCTTCATGTCTCGGTTCAGTCCCTGGGGTTGGATGGTTCGAGGATCCGGGTGAGGGTCAGACGGGATCACCGGTGAAGACCGAGCCTTCGCCGAAGTCCTTGGTGTGGGTGTGGTCGACCTGCTTGCCCTGGCCGCGGGCCGAGGCGTCCGGGGTGCTTTCGGGGATCACGTACTTCCCGTTGGGAAGGGTCCGCGCCCACTCGAGGGCGTTCCTGGCGGTCCGCTCCACGGTGGAGTCGCAGTTCTGGCGAAGTTCGGTCCGGATGGTCTCGATGTCGTGCTCGAAGAGGGCGAAGAGGTGCTCCACCACGGATCGCTCGTACTCGAGGTCCGCGCCGGACATCCCGTTGCCGAGGTTCATGTCGAGCCTCGAGAGCGAGCAGATCAGGGCGTGGATCCGGATCACGAACTCCGAGAGCCGGGACTGGGTGAGGTGGTCGGTCGCGAAGCGTTCCTTCATCTCCGCCGACATCCGCTTGAACTCGTGGCTGAACTCCCGGATCAGGACCGTGATCCGGTTGGCCAGCGGAGCCAGGCTCGGATCCACCGACTGGATCATCGGGGCGTTGCGCTTGATGCCCAGGAACACCTCGGCACCCAGCCGGAGGCCCGCCTTCGCGTTCTGCAGCGGTGCGTTCTTGATCTCCAGCATCGATTCCAGCAGGGGCTTCGCGCCGTAGTTGCAGATGAACTGGCCCATCACCTCGTTGGCGCCCTCCACGATCCGGTTGATCCGGCTGTCACGCCACAGCCGCTCGATCTCGTTCTCGGTCATGTAGGACTCGCCGCCCATGATCTGGATGCAGTCGTCGGCGATCTTCCATCCGTACTCCGAGCAGAACACCTTGCAGATCGCGGTCTCGACCATGATGTCCTTGTCGCCCCGGTCGAGGAACCCGGTGGTCATGTAGAGCATCGCGTCCATCGCGTAGTTCCAGCTGGCCATCCGGGCGAGCTTCTCCTGCATCTGCGCGAAGTCCGCGATCGGACGCTGGAACTGGTAGCGGTAGGTCGCCCACTTGAGCGCCTGTTCGTAGGCGTAGGACCCCGCACCCACCATGCCCGCGGACAGCGTGCATCGCCCGTAGTTGAGGCAGGTCAGCGCGACGTTCAGGCCCTTGCCTTCCTGGTGCAGTCGATTCTCGACCGGGACCTTGACGTTGTTGAGCCGGATCCGTGCCTGCCAGGTCCCCCGGATGCCGCACTTGGCGCGGTTTCGGCTGAAGATCTCGACGCCCTCCATGTTCGGGGAGCAGATCAGGGCGGTGACCTTGGTCTTGGTGGCACCGGTACCGGGGTCGGTGACCTCCTGCTTGGCCATCACCGTGAACAGGCCCGAGAGCGCTCCGGAGGTCGCCCACTTCTTCTCTCCGTTGAGGATGTAGTGGGTGCCGTCCTCCGAGAGCTCGCAGCGGGTCTCCTGGCCACCGGCGTCGCACCCGACGTTGGGCTCGGAGAGGCAGAACGCCGAGAGCGCGTCCTTGGCCATCCGCGGGAGGAACCGGGTCTTCTGCTCGTCGGATCCGAAGAGCATCACCGCCTTGCAGCCGATGGACTGGTGCGCGGAGACCAGCACCGCGGTCGAACCGCAGGTCCGGCCGATGCGCGCCAGGACCCGGTTGTAGCTGGTGATGCCGAAGCCGCCGCCCCCGTATTCCGCGGGGATGGTCATCCCCAGGACGCCCATGTCGAAGAGCCGCCGGACCACGTGCGGGGGGATCTCCTGGTTCGCGTCGATCTCGATGCTGGGGTGCTCGTCGTCGAGGTAGTCACCCAGTTCCGCGAGCAACTGGTCGCAGCGCGCGGTCTCCTCCGCACTGACGTTCGGGTAGGGGAAGACCAGCTTCTCGTTCAGGTTCCCGTAGAAGATGTTCTTGATGTGGCCGATGGAATCCGGGTCCGGTCCCAGCATCTCGAGTCCACTCTGGATGTACTCGCGATCCTTGGTCGAGACCTTCTTGAGTTCCTTCTCCAGGTTGCTTTCAGCGGTGGTCATCGGGTCGTCCAATCATCGTTTCTGGCCCGCGAAGAAGTCCGCGAGTCGTTCTCGTGCGGTGGGGGTGTGTCGAAGGGAGACCAGCAACCTTCGCTCGGTCTCCAGGGCGGTCAGGAAGCCGTCCTTGTTCCCGCTCCGGACGCATTCGACGACCGCGCGAGCGGCGTCGGTGTCCGGCAGCAGGTCGGCGATCTCGTCCAGGGCCACGATGAGCACGTCGGTGCTCATGTCCTGGATCGATCGGGGGAGTTCCCAGCGGCGGTGCCTCTGGTGGAGTCCCATCCAGTCCCGTGCGGCCGCGGGCAGGTCCTGCCGGCGCGCGACCACCACGTCGAAGAGGTCGTTGGGGAGTTCGTTGCTCTTGAAGACCCGGCCCTTGGCCGTGGCCAGGATCGCATCCGGTGCCGGGATCCTGGCGGGAAGCATCTGCGTCCCCCCCCAGCCGGGGCAGAGCCCGAGGCCGGCCTCCGGCAGTCCCACCAGGTACGGCTTCTCGTCCGCGCCGGTCTCGAGTCCGATCAGTCCGTCGCAGTGCATCGCGATCTCGAGGCCGCCTCCCAGCGCGCTGCCTCCGATGACCGCCGCGCTGGTGCAGTCCAGGTGGGTGATCCGCATGAACGCCGCCGCGGCCTTCTCCAGGTAGGCGAAGAGCGCCGGGTCGTCCTTGGACTCGAATTCCTCGAGGTCGGCGCCCGCGGTGAAGACCCGTTCCGATCCGCTGGCGAGGATGAACCCCTTCTCCGGGGGGGCAGCCTCCACCCGGTCCATCGCCAGGTGGATCTGGTCGATCAACCACTCGTCGAGCACCACCACCCCACCCCGGGGCTTCGCCGGGTTCGGCATGAGGGTGAGGGTGGTGTATCCCTCGCCGTCCTCTTCGAGCCCGAGATGGAGTTCGTGGTCTGGCATGACTGCGGTCGCTTCCGTGGAGGCCTTGGCTTCGATCGTGGTGCGGCCCGTGCGTCGGACCGGACCGGCGGTGGTTCGGACCTGGTGGACGGATCATCTCGTGCGGGTGCACCATCCGTTCCCGCGAAGGACGAACCATGATAACCGCTCGGAACCCGAGGCTCCACGCCCAGATCACTTCGCAAACACTTTCCTCAGGCGCTCTTGGGCCTCCTGGCCCCTGATAACCTCCGCGGAGAGTTCGGCACCGCGCATCACCTGTTCCGCGATCCGGGGTCCGTCGAGTTCATTGAGCCAGCGTTTCGTCACCCTCAGCGCCTCCGGGCCACCCGAGCAGATCCGCTCGACCAGGCGCTCCACCGCCGAATCCAGCTCGCTGGCCGGGACCAAATCGTCCACCAGTCCGAACCGATGGGCCCGTTCCCCGTCCATCGTCCCGCCGGCGAGGAGGATCGATCGCGCGTTGCCGGCTCCGATCCTCAGCACCAGCCAGGGCGCCACCACTGCGGGGCAGATGCCCAGTCCGATCTCCGGATACCCGATCTTCACCTCGGGGTGCGAGACCACGAAGTCGCAGACTCCGCTGAGCCCGCATCCGCCCCCGATCGCCGCACCCTGCACGCGCGCGATGGTCGGCACCTGGATCGAGCGGAGCGCGATGGTCGCCCGCCCCAGCTCGCGCAGCATGTCCCCCATCGCGACCGGATCGTCCATGACCTGCTTGAGGTCCATGCCCGCGCAGAAGCTCCTGCCCGAACCCTCGAGGACCACCACCCGGACCTCCCGGTCCGCCCGGATCCCCTCGACCACCGCCATCAGTCGCTCGATCAGATCGCGCGAGATGGCGTTCCGGACCTCGGGTCGATTCAGCCGGACGCGGGTCACCCCGTCGCTCGACGCCACCTCCACGAGTTCACGATCGCCTGCCGGTTCGCTCATCTGCGTCCTCCTCGGGTCCAGTTCGATTCAAGCAGTGCCCGGGCCTCCTCGGTTCCCGTGGTCGACACCGAGCACGCCAGCGCCCGCTCGTGACGCGCGTCATCGATCGATCCATCGAGTTCGTTCAGCCAGGCCTTGGTCCGCCGCATCGCCTCCGGCCCCTTCGCCGCGAGGTCCCCGCACAGGGCCTCCACCAGCTCGGTCAGCCGGTCGAGTGACTCCGCGAAGTGGGTGAGGAGCCCCGAGCGGAAGGCGGTCTCCCCGTCGAGCACCGAGGCTTCGAGCAGCAGCGAACGCACCCTCGAGGGTCCGATGGTCCCCAGCAGCGTCGGCACCGAGACCGCCGCGCTGAGTCCGACCCTCGGCACCGGGTACCCCAGCCGCGTCCCCGGTTCGCCGCAACGGAAGTCGCAGGCGCTCAGCAGGGCGCATCCCCCCGCGATCGCCGCGCCCTGGACCCGTGCGACCACCACCTGGGGGAGCCCCCGGATCGATCGCATCGCCTGCGAGAGGAGTTCCAGCAGGTCGCCGAGCCGACGAGGATCCTCCCGACCCACGTCGAGGTCGATGCCGGCGCAGAACGCGCTGCCCGCGCCTTCGATCCGCACCACGCTCGCCGGGGATCGTCCCGCCGCCTCGAGTTCCTCGAGCAGTCGTTCGAGCATCGCCATCGACAGGGCGTTCCGTCGATCGGGATCCTCGAGTCGAAGGACCACGACGTTCTCCTGCTCCACCCTCGAGACCAGTCCGGTCGATCCACTCAAGCCCGGACCCCCGCCACCCGTTCGTTCCAGTGGAGGATCGTCCGGTACTCGTGCTCGAAACCGAGCAGGCACACCGTGCCGGTGGACAGCATGAAGTCCGCGCCGTGCTGGGGCGCGAGGTGAAGCCACGTCGCGCACAGCACGCGCAGGTAGTGTCCGTGGGAGACCAGGGCCACGTCGCCTTCCGCGGCGAGCGCCCGGTCGATCACGTTCCGCGCCCGCGCCGCGACCTGCTCCCCGGTCTCGCCGTTGGGGCAGGGGTGCGTCCAGATCGTCCAGCCCGGGTCCTGCTCGCGGATCTGGGCGGTGGTGATCCCCTCGTAGTCGCCGTAGTCCCATTCGAGCAGGTCCGGATCCTCCTGAGCGCCATCCAGCAGTCCCGCCAGCTCCGCGGTCCGTCGGGTCCGGTTCATCGGACTCACCAGCACCAGTCCGAAGGGGATCCCCGACACCACCGGGGCGAGTTCCCGGGCCATCGCCTCCCCCTCCCCGGTCAGCGGGATGTCCGATCGACTCCCGGTGTGTCGCCCGTTCTGGCTCCATTCGGTCTGCGCGTGACGCAGGAGCCAGATCCGCTTCGTTGGTGGTTGTGCCATTCGTGCCGTGTCCCTTCCCCCCAATCCTAGCGGGAGAACCGATTCACGAATCGTCCGCCATCTCCCCGCTCCCGCCCTCCAGCGGATAGGGATGGCCGCGCTCCGGGATCCGGTGCGAACCTGCTTCGCCGAGGTAGGTGAGGTCCACCACCAGTTCCGGAGGATGGAGTCCGGGATCGGTCGGGGCCGGGGCCCGCGTCGCCTCGAATCCCACCACCGCGGTCTCCCCGGGTCCGATCCGGAGGTGTCGCTCCCGCGGGGTGAAGTTCCAGTGGGCATCCCGCGAGCGGGCGGTGACCACCGCACTCACCGGCCTCCTCGCGGGGTTGGTCAGGGAGAGCGCCAGGCGTCCTTCCGCCGACCCGTCGGGTCGGATCCCGATCGGCGCGCCCAGGCCGGGCTCGAGCTTCGCCAGGCGCGCGGCGTCCTCGGAGACCTCCCCGGTGATCGCCCGGACGTCGATCACCTCGCCGACCGGGATCGCCGCCATCTCGAAGCGGTCCGGGCGAACCGTCACCACGTGGAACTCGTGGTCCCAGCCGGCATCCGGCGCGTGGAACGACTGGCCGCCCCCGACCGTGGCCAGGGTGACGTACTCGATGCCGTCCACGGTGCCGTCGTGCCGCATGTGGTGCAGGTGTCCGGCGAAGCAGGCCCTGACGTTCCCCGCGGCGGCGAGCCTCGCATGGACCTTCTCCCAGTCGTGGCCGTACCGGCCCTGGAGCCACCTCGGGTGGTGCATGAACACGAAGACGTGATCCGCGTCCGCCGCCCGTTCCAGGGCCTGGTCGAGGAAGGCCATCTGCTCCTCGCTCATCACCTGGCATTCGGGCTTGTTGAAGTTGCGTTCCCCGGTCTCGGGATTCCCCTCGTCGGTGTAGAGGACGATGAAGTGGGCGTTCCGATGGGCGAAGTCGTACCACAGGGGCCCGAAGTGTCGTTCGTAGCGCCCCTCGTGTTCGTCCTCCGGCCGCTCCGGACCCCGCCAGTAGACGTCGTGGTTGCCCGCCACCGGATACCAGGGGGCCTCGAGCCCGGACATGATCCGGCGGTAGTGCCGCATCTGCGCCATCCACTCGTCGGTCTGGTTGTAGCCCTGGATCAGGTCGCCCACCGTCATCACCAGGTCCGGGTCCAGGAGGTTGGTCTCCTCGACCGCCTGCTGGAGGACCAGCACGCCCTCCGCGGGACCGCCCGTCCGATCGCCGTAGACCACGAAGCTGAAGCCCTCCTCGTCCCCCGGGGACTCGAGCAGGGCCTCCGAATCCCGCGTGGTGTCCACCGGTGACTGGCCGAGCAGTCCGGGCGTGGAGACCGATCCGCAGCACAGCAGCACGATCATCTGGTTCCTCGTCATGTCAGTCTCCTTGTCGGTTCCAGGTTGCCTGGTCGGGGTCGTCCTCGGGGACGCGACGCACCACGACCACCGTCAGGTCGTCCTGGGGGTTCTCGCCTTCCCGGGTCCGCACCGCCCACGCCAGCCTTCGCGCGGTCTGTCCGGCATCGAGCGATCCCACCGCTTCCAGCAGGGAGTCGAACCCCGAGTCCTCGAGCATCGTGCCGCCTTCGTCCCGGGCCTCGAGCAGACCGTCGGTGGTGAGCACCAGTCGATCATCGACCGCGATCCGGGCCTGGACCTGGTCCCACCGTGCATCGGGGAGCACCCCGAGGATGGGACCGGTCCCCTGGAGGACCCGCTCGACCGAACCGTCCGAGCGCAGGATCCGCGAGGCGGGATGTCCCGCCACCGCGGCGGTGATCTCGCCGGTCTCCGCGTCGAGGTAGAGCAGGGTGAGGCTCACGAACATCTGTTCCCGGTTCCGTTCGCTCAACTGCTCGTTGGCCCGCAGGAGCACCTCGGCGGGCTCCAGCCCGGTCCGGGCGAGCGTCCGCACCACCGTCAGGCAGGCCGCCGCGAGCAGGCCCGCCGGGACGCCCTTGCCCGCGACGTCCGCGATCACGATCGCGACGTGGTGGTCACCGATCGCGAACCAGTCGTAGAAGTCCCCGGCGACCTCCTGGATGGGATCCTCCACCGCCTCGATCTCGATCCGGGGGTGCCCCTCGAAGAACGGACAGGCGTCAGGCTGCAGCGAGTCCTGGATCTGTCGCGCCACCCGCAGTTCACCCTCCATGACTTCCCGCCGCGCGGTCTCGCGGCGGACGGTGTCGACCAGCCCGGCCAGCTTCTTGGCCATGGTGTTGAACGCCACCGCGGTGTCCGCGATCTCGTCCGCGCCCTCCACCGGAACCCGGCCCGTGAAATCCCCCTCGGCGATGGTTCTCGAGGCGACCTGGAGGGTGGTCAGCCGGCCCAGCAACCAGTTCGCGAGCCAGAGCGAGAACGCGATGGAGGCGATGATCTCCAGGATCGCGATCCCGATCGATCGGAACAGTGCGTTGTCCACCGCGACGTTCAGACTGGTCCGGTCGAGCGCCACCGCGATCCGATCGCCCTCCGGATCGTCCTCGGCGCCCTTGATCAGCACGGTCCGGACCAGCACGTCGCGGGTGGACTCCGGCACGTCCCCCCCGGGGGGGATCACCCGGATCCACCGGAGCCGGGGATCCGCCTCCTGCATCCTGACCACTTCCTCGTCGAACTCCTCCCGGGACATCCTGGAGGCGGTCCAGGCGCGCTGGGCCGCCAGCGCGGCCACGGCGTTCGCCTGATCGTCGAACAGCTCCGCGTTGGACTTGCTGAGAAGGTCGATGTTCGCCCACACCACGATCCCCAGCGCGGCGACCTGTATCAGCACGATTCCGATGATTGTCTTGATGCGGATGGACATGGGGCTCGTGGTTGGGACTGCACTGTACGGGAAGCCGCCCGACGGATTCGTCCGTCGACGTGCGATCTTCCGGGCAAACTCCAGAAACCCACGCGATAGTCCCTCGCCCGACCGACGGATCTCAACCGGGAACCGGGTCGTCTCGCCCTTCCACCCCGTTCAGGTCGCGGGGATCAGCCCTCTGACTTTCGATTCCTCTTCCTGGTTCGCTTCGGACGGTCCTTGCCGGGTGCCTCGAGGGGGGCTTCGGCGAAGGCCTCGTCCATGCGCTCCAGGATCATCTGCCTGACGCGTTCACGCAATCCCGCCGGCATGCCCTGCTCCTTGGCCTGCATCTCGAACTGCTCCATCGCCATTTCCGCGGCCTTCCACGCATCCTCGGGGGACATCTCCTCGTCATCCATGCTGAAGGACATCTCGATGTCGATCTGTCGCTCCTCGAAGTCGTCCTCCCCGAACTCCTCCTCGTACTCCTCCTCGAATTCCCCGTCGTGGTCCTCGCAGGCCAGTTCCTCCATGAACATCTCGAGATGTCCGAGGCGTTCACGCAGCTCGTGGATCATTTCGTACCCCTCCTCCATCCGCATGAAGCATTCCTCGATCGCGCCCCCCACGCCATCCATCGCCTGCTGCATGCCCTCGGCCTGCTCCTCGAAGGCGCGTCCGACGTCCTCGCCCATCCCCTCGAGCATCGAAACGAATTCCTGCCCACGCTCCTCGGACATCCGGTTCATCTCCTCGAGTGCCATCTCGAAGCCGTGGTGGGATTCCTCGAATCGATGGTGCACTTCCTCGAATCGATGGTGCACCTCCTCGAATCGGTGGTGCACCTCGTCGATTCGACCCGAGAGCTGCGCGAACATGTGATCGCGGTGCTGGGCCTGCTCCATGAGCCCGCGTTGGAAGGATTCCGAGAGGAACTGGGTCCTTTGATTCAGTTCCTCGTTGAACCGTTGCACCAGCTGCTGCTCCCGACGGTCGAAGTCAGCGCGGACCCGCTGCTCGAACTCCTGCATCCGCTGTTCCATCATCCGACCGGCACGCCGCTCACCCTCGTCCTGGGGCATGGCCGATTCGGAACCCCGTATCGCGGTCATCGCGGTTGCCGGTTCATCGCCCGTGGTCGTGACGTCGGTCACGCGCTCCGGCGTCGTGCAGCCTCCCGCCAGGGCGAGTCCGCCCGCGAGGGTCGTGGTGAGGATGAGGGTCCGCGAGATCTTGGCGTCGTGTGTCATTGTTGATAGGCTCCGTTTCATCGGGGAGGGGTGGACCCGTTCATGATATTGGGACTGCATCGGCGTTTTCACGTCTTTTCCGTCATTCGGCCCCGGGATCACCCGAACAGCAGGCTGAAGGCCATCCACGCCCCCGCCACCAGCATCACGATCGCCGTGTAGCCCACGATCTCCCGGGCCCGGATACGCGTGATCGCCAGCAGTGGGAGCGCCCAGAACGGCTGCAGCATGTTGGTCAGTTCGTCCCCGTACGCCACGGACATGATCATGGTGCTGGGGGGGATCCCGGCGGCCATGCCCGCCTCGAGCGCGATCGGTCCCTGCACGCCCCACTGGCCTCCCCCGGAGGGAACGAAGAAGTTCACCACCCCCGCACTGAGGAAGGTGAACAGCGGGAGGGTGGTCTGGTTCGAGACCTCGACCGCGAACGCCGCGATCATTCCCGCCAGTCCGGACACGCTCATCATGATCATGATCCCCGCGTACAGGGGGAACTGCACGATGATTCCCGCGCATCCCCGGGCCGCTTCCTCGACCGCGTGCATGTACGCCCGGGGCGACCCGTGGAACAGCATGCCGAGGCCGAGCATGGTCGCGTTGATCTGGTTCAGGCCGATCCGTCCGAACCCACCCTCCGAACTGGCCAGGTAGAGGACGGTGCCCAGGACCAGGGCCAGCCCCACCACGCAGTTGAGGACCCTCGCCACCACCGTGTCCCCTTCCGCCCGTGTTCGTGGTCGTTCGTCGGCGAGCTCGACGCCGAGGTCCTCGGCGGTCCTGACTTCCGAGCCCTCTCGTGGCGCCAGCACGTACAGCGTCAGGGGGACCAGCACCAGCAGTCCGGCGGTGGTCATGAGGTTCAGCCCCGACAGGATCGTCCTGCCCAGCGGTACCGCCTCGACCCCGAGCTGGGCCACGACCTCCGGAGGCATCACGCTGGCGATCCCCCCCGTGGTGGTCATCGTCAGGGGTGCGGACCCCGAGAAGCCCCCATGCCAGACCAGCATGGCCATGTACCCCGCCGCGCAGACCAGCGGGTAGTGCACCCGGATCCCCCTTCGCGAGAGGCTCCCGGCGCAGCCATGCGCCAGGAGGGCACCGACGATCAGGCCGAGCCCCCAGTTGACCAGGCCCACCAGCATCGCGATGAGGGCGACCAGCGCCGCGGCGGATCCGGTCCCCCGGGGAACGGCGGCCAGGCGATCGATGATCCGCCGGACTGGACCGCTGGTCGCCAGCGCGAATCCGGTCACCAGGATCAGGCACATCTGCATGCCGAACAGCAGGAACTTCCAGATGCCCCGGTCGTTCCACCAGGCGTCGAACAGCTGGACCACGGGCGCGGCCTCGTCCGGGCCGCGTTCCCGGAACCCGAAGACCAATGCGAGCACCGCGGTCAGGATCGTCAGTCCCAGCGCGAGCACGAAGGGATCGGGCGTGAAGCGTCCGATGGTCCTGCTGAGAAGGAGTCCAAGCCTTCCGATCATGGACGCAGGGTACCGTCTGTCGGCCGCGGTCACAGCCGGCAGGTCGGGGGTTCCCCCCCTCGCGCCGCGCACGTCCGTCTCAGGCAGCCTCGCCCGATCTCCAGGTCCCGTCGGGGGGCGAGAAGCTCAGGCTGGTGTCCACCATCATCTCCTCCCGATCCGCACCGGTGCAGATCCCGACATCGATCACTCCCGAATCCGACCTGACGTCCTCGGGACGAACCAGCACCGAGCCGCTCCGTCCGAGCAGCTGCATCACCTCGCTGAGTGGCGGTCGTGGCACGTCTCCCCGGGGAGTCCCCAGGACCTCCGAGACGTAGCAGGCCAGGCCGGTTCCGACCGCCGCCGCCACCATGTCGATGCACCGGCTCTCCAGGATGCTCGGGCCGTCCCTGCGGAACTCGATGCTTGCCGACGCCCGGAGCTCGGCGTCCATGACCGATTCGCCACTGGTCGACTTGCCCAGCATCGCCAGAACGTCGCCCCGATCGATCGGCCCGTCCACGCGCACCATCTGGAGCTGCTCGACCTCGAAGCTCGCCGCGTACAACGCCAGTGCGTCGTCGTCGAGCACCAGCAGGCCGTTCGCGTTGTCGGTGCCCACCAGGTCCACTGTTCGGTGATGCAGCGTGCGCAGGACGCTCATCGCGTCCTCCACCTTCGCATGGCTCACTTCGCAGTCGAGGATGATGTTGACACCCTGGTTCCACCTGGAGGCGAAGTGCCAGACCGAGACGAGGTCGGACAACCTGAACGGAGCGACCGTCAGTCGGTGGTAGGCGGACAGCCCGACCCCGGGGTCCAGGGCCTCCATCCAGGGATCCTGCTCCCCGGGACCGGGGGCCCATGGCTCCGATTCGAACGAGAGGACCGCCCGGAGCGCTTCCGCGCCCGATGAGAATCCTGGTTGTGGCTGATTCAGACTCATTGATGGCTCCCGGCCCGCGAACCCCCGCCAGACCGGCATGGACCCTTCTGGGCCGTTCACTCCCTTGATCGACATGGCACAGCCCCTTCTTGACCTGCTGCCTGAACTCGTTGGGGGAAACCTCCACCCAAGGTCCCTGGACGGCCAGGGCTCCAGCCCGACAACCCGGGCGGGGTCCAGGTCTTTCAGTGGCCCAGCCAGGATGGCTGGACCCGAAGGCGCCATCTATAGTGATACGCATGTCCCAACCTTCGTTTGACGAATTTTCCCTGAATCCATTGGTAATCAATGGGTTAGATCGGATGGGGATCCGGTCCCCGACGCCCATCCAGGTGGCCACCCTCCCCGCCGGCCTCGAGGAACGGGACCTCGTGGGACTGGCCCCTACGGGAACCGGGAAGACCCTCGCGTACACGATCCCCCTCGCCCAGCGGCTCCTGGACCACCCCCCGCCCCGGGTCAAGGGTCGCCCGGTCGACCCGGCGAGGCGCCTTCGTGCCCTGGTGTTGTGCCCGGTCCGCGAACTGGCCCAGCAGGTGGCAGAGGAAGCGAGGACCCTCTTCAAGGGGTCCGTGCTGCGGTCCAAGGCGGTGTACGGGAAGTCCGCGCTTCGACCCCAACGCGAGGCCATCGAATCCGGGGTCGACCTGTTGGTCGGGACTCCGGGACGACTTCGTGAGCTGATCGACTGCGGCGCCCTGTCCCTGGCCCATGTTCGCCAGGTGGTCGTCGACGAGGCGGATCGGATGCTGGACATGGGGTTCCTCCCCCAGGTCCGCTTCATCCTCGACCGGATCCCCGACGAACGGCAGATGATGTTCTTCTCCGCGACCATGCCCGATCCCATCTCGAGTCTGGCCGCGGACTTCCTGAGGCTTCCGTTCCGGGCCGAGATCGAGGCCAACACCGTGGTCTCGCACGTCGGCCAGTACGCGATGCACCTGCCCGACCTGGTCAAGGTCCCGGTGGTGCTCGAGCTCATCAAGGGCCAGCAACGGCGGGGGGTGATCGTCTTCGCCCGGACCCGCCGGCGCGCGGGCTGGGTCGCCACCGCCCTCAGGCGGAACGATCTCTCGGTGGGGCTGGTCCACGGCAACCGTTCCCAGGCCCAGCGCCAGAGCGCGATCGAGCGATTCACCTCGGGGGAACTCGCGGTGCTGGTGGCCACCGACGTGGCGGCGCGTGGGTTGCACATCCCCGCGATCAAGACCGTGATCAACTACGACCTCCCGGTCACCACCGAGGAATACGTCCATCGGGTCGGGCGAGCCGGCCACGGTGGGGGGGCGGGCGAGGCCTTCAGTCTCGTGACCCCGCAGGAGGAGGGCTACTGGAAACGCTTCCGATCGGTGTCCGGGACCCGGGTGGAGATCGTCGATCCTCCCGACTACCAGTCCTGGATGCGACCGGTGGACCTCGATCGACTGGCTCGCACCCGGGATGGGGCGAAGGCCCTCCGCCAGGCCGAACGAAAGCAATCCAGGGCCACCCCGCGAGCAAGGCAGGGCGATACCCGAGGAGCGTCCCGTGACGGCGGCTCAGAAGTCGCCTCGGGGGCCCGAAACGGGCCGACGAAAGCCCGTGGTGGTTCGAGGAAGTCGACCGGTTCGAAGTCCGAACCGAAGTTCGGCGCACGAGGAAAGGCCACGCGCCGTCTTTCGAAGCGTCGTGCGGTCAAGAAGGGCCAGAAGCCCGGATCGGGCATCCGTCGTCCCCAGTGAGGGAGGTACGGAGAGCCATCGATCAATCAGCCGTCAGCAGGGGAATCAACACCTGGACGACCAGTGCGAGCACGATCGCCAGCCCGACCATCGCGCCCACGATCTGCGTGGTCATGACGATGACTTCCCGGGGGTACCTGCGCAGGTCGACGGTCCGCACCGCCTTGTAGACCATGGCGATGCCCAGCGAGAGTGGCAGGAGGAACAATGGCCACCACGGACCCGGTGACGGCATCGGTTGCAGAAAGGGGATCCATGCGACCAGTGCGCTCATGACGATCCACTCCTCCGGCGATCCGCGGGCCTGCGCGTGCTTGCATCGATGATCGCGATCAGGTTCATGAGTCCCGCCAGCCCGGTGAAGAGGATCCCGTACTCGTTCACGTGGGCGATGCCCTTGAACGAACTCACCTTCTGTCCACCCGAGTTCCTGCTCACCGGAGGTGAATCCAGCAGCTCCCCGACCTGCCCCGTCTTCAGGAGAGCGCTGTTGAGTCCGTCGACTCCCAGTGCGATCGGACCGCTGCACACCTGGGCCGCGAACCACAGGGGATCCTCACGGCGGTCCACGGAGTCGATCCCCCCGATGAACACCCCGCACATCCACAGGTAGAGGATTCCGCCGAACACCAGCGCGCCACGAAGCTTCTCGCCGATAACCACGTGTCCCAGTCCCGGAACCAGCCACCCGAGCAGCCCAGGCAGGGGACGAAATTCTTGTTGCTGTGCGTTTCGTGCTTCAGTCATGGCTGATTCAAGCCGAGGATCCTCCTGGACGAGCGATTCTCAGTGTACCGGACTTTCCAATCGGTCACGTCGCACGAACATCCACCAGGCAACCCCGGAGTACGTGACGCATGAGCTCATCGAATGATCAATCCAGCAAGGCATGGGACAACGGCGGGGACGTGGTCGACCGCAGGGTCGGGGTGGAGCGCCGGATCATGACCGGCAATCCGACCAACCTCGAGCGTCGACGAGGGCCGGGAAGACGACTCACCGACTTCGTGAAGTCGGCCGAGGAAGGGGAGATGACCGGGGAGCAGTTCCTCTTCCTCATGGCGATCGACGCCTTCAAGCAGGTCAACGGGAAGACCTTCCCCGCATGGTCCGACGTGCTCGAGATCGTGAGGAAGCTCGGCTATCGCAAGACCATGCCCAGCGAACTCGAGCTGGGTCCTCGGGCCCAGGACTGGATCGAGCGGCCAGACGCCCCGTGTGGCGTTGACCGGGCTGCTCGGGAGGATCTCGACGAAGCCGCCTGACCGCACTCCTCACCGCGCGGACAACCGATCACCCAGGACGAGACAGGGGCCGCCAGTACTGGCGGCCCCTGTGCTCAATCGAATCTGAAAGCGCGATCACCTGCGGCGGCGAGTGGCCTTCTTCCTGGCGGCCTTCTTGCGAGTGGCCTTCTTCTTGGCGGCCTTCTTGCGAGTGGCCTTCTTCTTGGTGGCCTTCTTGCGAGTGGCCTTCTTCTTGGTGGCCTTCTTGCGAGTGGCCTTCTTCTTCGTGGTCCTCTTGCGAGCGACCTTCTTCTTGGCGGCCTTCTTGGTGGCCTTCTTGCGGGTGGCCTTCTTCTTAGCCATTGTGAACCCTTTCGTCGCGCAGTGTCGGAGACTCAAAGTTCCTGATCAGGAAGAGTGGTGTGCCGGCGCGTCGACCTCACCAGTCTGCCGAGTTGTACCCTTATCGGAATGCAATTAAAAGTTGCTG
>PKCS01000086.1 GCA_002862305.1 Phycisphaerae bacterium
CCGAGCACCCGGTGCGCCAGCGGGTGCCGCCCGTAGAACCGTTCCATCGCGTGCTCGTAGAGGACCCAGAACGGCTGGTCCTCGTACATGGCGATCTCCTCCAGGATGACCTGTCGCTCCGCCTCGAAGTCCTCCGCGCGCAGCGACGGGCGCATCATGTCCGCGAGTATCTCGAGCCCGGCGAATGCGTTCTCCGGGAGCATGTGCGCCCAGTAGGCGGTCATCTCCGCGCTGGTGAACGCGTTGTTGACCGCGCCGATCGCGTCGAAGTCCCGATTCACCTGCTCCGCACTCCTCCGCTCGGTCCCCTTGAACATCATGTGCTCGAGGAAGTGGCTCACCCCCATCAGCGACGACTCCTCGTCCCTCGCCCCGGTGGAGATCCAGAAGCCCAGTGCGGTGGTGTGGGCGTTGGGATCGCACTCGCCGATGATCTGGAGGCCGTTGTCCAGTCGCTCGTTGTGGAAACGCACGGTCATGCCTCGATGGTAGCACCCCGGATCACCACCCGGACCGCCATTCGGCCCATCCCCGGGGTTCGATAAGCACCCGCCGGTCGTCCTTCCGGTCCGGTTGGCGCCCCCTCCCCCATTCTTTGCGTTTTTGGTTCGATCTCCCCGTCCTGTGACGATGAAAAGGCGTCTAAGATCACGGATCGAGCACCGTGTCCCGGAGTCCTGATGACCCAGTCGCCGTCACTGTCCGAACGAACCCGCCGACGCATCGAGGAGCGCCACCCGCGGCCCCTCGGGGGCGACACGTCGCGTTCGAGTCGTTCGCATTCGCTGGTGACCCTGACGGGGATGATCATCCAGGACAACCAGAAGCCCCAGCAGATCGCCTACGGCAAGAAGCCGGACTGGCTGAGGGCGAGGGTCCCGGGCGGCCAGGGCTACCACGACCTCAAGGCGCTGATCGACGAGTACCAGCTGCACACCGTCTGCCAGGAGGCCAGCTGCCCGAACCTCGGCGAATGCTGGTCGAGGGGGACCGCCACGATCATGATCCTCGGCGACACCTGCACCCGATCCTGCGGGTTCTGCAACGTCAAGACCGGACGTCCCTCCTCCGTCGACGAGGACGAGCCCCGTCGGGTCGCGGAGGTCCTCTCCAAGATCAACCTCGGGCACGTCGTCATCACCAGCGTCGATCGCGACGACCTGCCGGATGGCGGTGCACGCATCTGGGCCGAGACCATCCAGGCGGTCCACGAGCTCTGTCCCACCACCAGCGTCGAGGTCCTGGTCGGGGACTTCAAGGGCGTGGAACGAGACGTCCAGCTGGTGTGCGACGCCCGACCCGAGATCATCTCCCACAACATGGAGACGGTCCTCAGGATGCATCCGGCGGTCCGCCCCCAGGCCAAGTACGAGCGATCCCTCAAGGTCCTCCAGCAGTTCAAGGCCAACGGCCTGGTCACCAAGACCGGCATCATGGTCGGGATCGGCGAGAAGGAGCCGGAGGTCTACGAACTGATGGAGGACGTCCAGGCCTGGTCCGAGGCGGACATCATCACCATCGGCCAGTACCTCCAGCCCACCCGGAACCACCTTCCCATCGACCGATGGGTCCATCCGGACGAGTTCGATCGCCTGCGCGAGGGCGCCCTCGACCGGGGCTTCGAGGTCTGCGAGAGCGGACCGCTGGTCAGGTCCAGCTACCACGCCGAGGAGCAGGCCGAACGCCTCAGCCCGGAGCGGGCCGACGTTCAGGACCGCATGAAGCGACTGATCGAGCGCGCACGCTCGCGCAGCCGGTCCGGCACCGGCTGATTCCCGGCTCGCTTCAGATCCTCACGCCCCTGGTCGAACGTTCCTCCGGTTCGCCGTCGCCGGTGTTCATGGTCCCCTTCGACTCCACCAGCAGGACCGAGCATCCCGACTCCGCGACCGGCCGGTGCTCGACCCCCCGGGGCACCACGATCATCTGCCCCGCCTCGAGGCGCACCGAACGATCCCGGAACTCCATGACGAAGGCTCCCTCGACCACCAGGAACAGTTCGTCGCTCTCCGAGTGACTGTGCCAGACGAAGGGCCCCTCGAGCTTCGCCAGTTTCACCTCGAGCTCGTTCACCTCACCGATGATCCTCGGAGACCAGGTCTCCTCGAAGGAGGCGAGCGACGCCCGGAGGTCGATCGGGTTCATCGATCGCTCCCGTGACGTCCCATCAGTCCTCGACCCCGGGGAGTCCGGTTCGGGACGGGATGGTCGATCGGATGCCGGGTGGTTCCCGATCCACCGACGCCTCCCCGCCAAGGGCCCCGTCGATGCTCGGGCTGGTGGTCATCGCGAGCCACCACACCAGTGGGACCCACAACGCAAGGGAGATCGCAAAGACGTTGATCAGCACCCGATCACGCGCCGAGAAGCCCTCCATGAACCTGACGAAGGGCCTGAGCAGGGCGTGGACCTCGGCCGGCGGCGCCTCCCGGATCCCGGACTCCTCCGGCCGGACGTCTCCGGTCTCCTCCCGATCGATCGTGTCGGCTCCCGCCGAGGTGGTCTCCGGGGTGATCGGTTCCTCCGCCGGTGGGGCCGCGGTTCCACCCGATTCCCGATCCTGGTCCTCGCCCAGCTCCCGGACGATCGCCTGCTCGAGGTCCACCTGGAGCCGATCGACTTCCGGTGCGTCGACCCGCGCCTCCACCGATCCGACTCCCGCGAGTTCCGTGGTCCCGGAGGTGTCCTCCAGGACCGGCTTCGGTCGTGCGGTGTCCTCGCGACCGTCACCCGAGACCAGGCTCTCGATCTCGTCGAGTATCTGTTCCACTTCCTCGAGGGACGCCTGTCCCCCTCGTGCGTTCGAGGAGGTGTCCGATCCGTTCCCCGGTGGATTCACGCTGCGCCGGGTTGATCGTCGACTGTCCATGCCATGTGACTTATCGACCGTCCTCCCCCGCTGGTTGACACCTATTTCCCAATATCCCGGCCGGATGCCCCGTTCACCGGTCCGCGGTGGTGCACGCGGTGCTCACGGGTCCGCGCTGTCCGGTGACCGGTCCTCGTCGAGGATCTTCGCTCGCAGAAGCCCCACCGCGATCTCGGTCGCCGGGTCGTCCTCCCGGTCGTCCTCCCGGACCACGTCCCCCCCCACGCCGGAATGCCACCGTGCCCGGCGATCACTGATCTCCGACATCTCCTCGGAGGACAGCGGGACCACCACGTCCGGTCCGACCCCCCAACCCGATGGAGCCCTCTCCCGGTCGACGAACTTCCACCTGGCGGACGCTCCCTTGATGACGTCCCCCGGATCCGGGATCCGGTACCAGGCGGTGGTCACCCTGGCCACGCAGTCGTCGGTCCTGGCGTCCATCATGGTCTGGACCGACCCCTTGCCGAAGGAACGTTCCCCCACCACCAGGACCTGGGGATTCACGCGAAGGACCCCGCTCACCAGCTCGGAAGCACTCGCCGAACGCTCGTCGATCAGGACCACCAGCGGCATGTGCTCGAGTTCGCCGTAGTCCTGCTCCATGAAGAGGGTGCTTCGATCCTCGTCCCGACCGTCGGACTGGAAGGCCTTGCCGCCCTGCATGAAGATGTTGCACACGTCCACCGCGACGAACACCTGTCCGCCCGGGTTGCCCCGAAGATCGAGGACCAGGCCCTCCAGCCGCCCCCCGTGTTCCTCCGCCTCCGCCTGGGCCCCCTGGAGCGCCTCCCGGATCTCGACCTCCGCGCCCATCCTGAAGTCCTCGAGCCGGACGAATCCGATCCTCGTCCCGGGATCGACCAGCCATGACCAGACCGGCGTTCCCTCCTCGTCGAGTCCCGTCTGCCTCCAGCCGGTGACCACGGGCCGCTTCACCTCGCCGATGTCGATCACCACGTCCTCCTCGATCCCGTCCCGGTGACGGACCCGGAGGCGAAGCGTGTCCCGGTCGGGATCGGTCGCCATCCGGGTGAGTTCCTCGATCGTCAACCGCTCCGCGGGTACGCCCTCCAGCTCGAGGACCACGTCACCCCGTCGGATGCCCGCCCGGGTGGCCGGTCCGCCGTGCGCGGGCGTCAGTTCGATCTCGCCCCGCTCGTCCCGGACCGCCCGGACCCCGATTCCACGGTACCCCCCGCTCAGGGTCCTGAGGTACTGCTGGTACTCGTCCGGCCACACCACCGAGGTCTGCTTGTCGAGCGAGGCGGCCACCCCGTCACCGAACGCCCGGAACGAGAATCCCGGGGGCAGGGCATCCCCGGCCAGGCTCGATTCGGCCTCCTGCACGGCCCGGAGCAGCGAGGCCGTGTCCTCACCGAGCGGCGCCTCGGCCAGGGCTCGGATGCGACCAAGGTACGCTTCCGGGATCGGACGGCCGTTGCTGCGGAGCACCTCGCACATGAAGAGGATCTCCTGCAGTCCCGCACGATGCAGCTGTTCGATAGCGGGGCTCGAGACGTGGTGCTCCATCATGCGCTTCGTGACCAGCACCGTGTTCCCACGAAGCCGGGCCAGGTCCCCCGGGGTTCGTACCGGCCATTCGACGGGCTCGAACCCATCCTCCCGATCGAACCCCCCACCGGTCCTCATCCTCGTCGCCAGGGCGGGATCGAACAGTCGGATCAACTTCATGCGATCGAGGTTCCGCCTCGCCAGTCGCAGCGGGTCCGGACCCCGGAGCCCCTCCCCTCGAGGGGTACCGATCAGGGCGTCCAGCGAACCGGCCGCACCCGCGAGTTCGATCGCATCCTCGATCCGACCCGCACGCTCCGCGACCAGCACCTCCTCCAGCAGCTCCGCCCGAAGGGCCTCGATGTCGGGCGCCAGCCCGTGCTCGGAGGACCCGGTCCCCACCCGCGAGACCTCCATGATGTATTCGGTGCGTTCCAGCGAGTCCCGGTCGATCGAGGCCACTCGCTCGCGCCTGCGGTCCCGGATCCGATCCATCGCCCGGCGGGCCTCCCCGGCTCGGCGGCGGACCTCCTCGTCCGCATCCTGTTCGAGTACCAGCACCGTCGAATCGAGATCGCCCTCCGGACCCACCCTCCACTCGGCGACCCGGGTCCGGCGCACCATCTCGAGGATGTCGTCGGTCCTCGGCTGGTAGTCCTCGAGCATCGGGAGCTTCCTGGCACAGCCCGTCGAGGCGGCCAGTGCCAGCAGCAGCGCGAGCACGGTCCTTCCACGACGATTCAGGGGAGGAGGCACGGTCGTTCCTCGCTTCCCTCGATCTCGCACCGGTCGGCCCGCCCGAAGAGTCGATAGCGGAACCTGGCCACCACCCCGTACGCCAGGTCCCTCACGGGCGAGGGAACCACCCACGCCAGGGCCCCGAGGAGCGGCCAGGCTCCCCGGCAACCCATCAGCAGTCGAACGATGGCCGCGCTCCTCCTGAATTCGATCCCGTGCACCACCAGGTGGACGGTGTTGGGATCGTCCTCGGTCCCGACCGTGGCGCGGTAGGACCGCCAGGTGTCCCCCCCGATCGGTGCGAAGCACAGGGTCCCCGTCCGGTCCCGCTTCATCGCGAAGCGAACGCAGCGACTGCACAGCCCGCAGTCACCGTCGAAGAAGAGGACCCGTTCCGGAAGGTCATGCATGCCTCGAGTATACGCACGCCCCGGCGGGATCCCACCGGGGCGTGCGAAGAGGCTGGTCCTGACCGGTACCTCGGTCAGCCGCGGCGCCTTCGGTAGGCCGAGAGTCCGGCCAGACCGAAGATTGTCCCGGTGACCGGGATCGGGACGTCGTTGGAGTTGAAGACCCAACCATCCCAGGAACCGTCGGAAAGCACCCGATCGGAGAACCCGGCCGAGGAGAAGCCCCACTCCGAGCCTGCATCGTCCCTGACCCAGTAGTGCCAGTAGTCGAGGTAATCCGGCGGGCTTCCGAAGCCCGAGTCCTCGTCGTCCCCGATGGCCACCGAGGTGAGGGCGTCACCGAAGCTGTAGGAGGTGATCGAGTACTCGAAGAGCAACTCATCGGACTCGTCGGCGATGAGTGCGATGGCGTCCAGGCCGGTGAAGTCATCCGACGAGTAGCTCACCTCGTAGAGGTACTGGTTGCCGTTGGTGAACTGGAACAGGATCGAACTCGTCGAATCTCCTTCGCCGAACTGGAAGCTGTCCACGATGTCTGCATGCAGCGTCGAGGACGCCGCACAGACCGACACGGCGAGTGCCGGTGCGATGATCTGAAACTTCATGTGAAAATCTCTCTCTTGCACAAATGAATCCGCTGCACCATTCGCGAGTGCAGCATTGACCTCGGTCCAGCCTCGTTGATCCGACTTGCCTTCCTGGAAGGCTCACGGCGACGCGTTCGTCGCGGACTTGCACCGCGTTCCACTCGGTTGGACCCATCGCATGAACATTATGCGACTGGTTGATCCTAGTTTTCCCGCTGCAACTTGCAACCCGAGCGGTCACAATGCCTGCATGATCGTGGGATTCCTTATCGTGTTCTCCTCCCTCCTGTGGATGCAGGACCCCCTCAAGGATCCACCTGAGCCGGATTCTTCCGCGGCACTGGTCCTGGAGGAGTTCGGCGCGGAGGACCTCCCGAACGGACCGGGATCGTTTGGATTTCGCTCAGGAAATTCAATGTTCCTCGGAGGCGGCCTCCTGCCGGGTTCCGATCCCGGTGACCCCGACGGCTTGTCCGACCGCCTCTGGACCCTCGATCTCGCGAACCCCGATGCCGGATGGTCCGAACTCGCCCTGCGGCTCGACGAACCCGTCGCCTTCGGTACCTCCGTCGCGCTCGGTGACGGCTCCGCACTCTGGATCGGAGGTCGGACCCCCTCGGGAACCAGTCGCTCGTCCAGTCTGGTCCGCCTCGGTCCCGAGGGTCCGGTGTTCTCGCCCGGACCGATGCTTCCCCGCTCGATCACGGATCCGGTCGGGGTGCTCGTCGGCACCCTCGTCTACGTCCAGGGTGGATCCGTGGACGGTGCTTCCTCGCCATCCGCGTCCGTCCTGCTCGTACACGACCTCGAGAACCCCTCGACCGGTTGGTCCCTGGTCCCGGGCATCCCCCGATCCGGTGATCGACGCCTTCCCGTGCTCTCCGGTCACGGCGGTCGACTCCACGTCTTCGGTGGTGTCCGGACCGCGAGTCCGGGCGACGAAGCCGATCCGGTCCCCCTCGAGGATGCCTGGCGACTCGATCCCGCCCCGGCCCCGGGCGGGACCTGGACCAGGCTTCCCGATCCCCCGGGTCCGCTGCACGGCGCGCCGGTCCCCGCCCTCGAGGTCGGGGCCTCCTTCATCATGATTCCCGGTGCGTCGGATCCCGGTCGTCCCTCCTCCGTCCGTCCGCTTCATGCCTACCACACCGTCACCCGGACCTGGACCACCCGCGGGACGTTCCCGCCCTGCATCGGCCCGGCGGTCCCGGTGCTGGAGGGAGCCGGATCCTTCCTGGTTCCCGGGGTGCGTCCCGGCGGTCCCGACGCACCCGCCCGCGTGCTCGAGGTCACGCCCCTGCTCGAGGTCACGGGATTCACCACCCTGGACTGGGTCGCGCTTGGCACCTACCTGCTGCTCCTGGTCCTGCTCGGGGTCCACTTCGCACGGGGGGAACGAACCACCGAGGACTTCTTCCTCGGTGGCCGACGCGTCCCCTGGTGGGCGGCGGGGGTGTCGATCTTCGCCACCCAGCTGAGCGCCATCACCTTCATGGCGATCCCCGCCAAGTCCTACGCCTCGGACTGGACGCTGCTGGTCCAGAGCCTGGGCATCTTCGTGATGGCCCCGGTGGTCGCCTACCTCTTCCTCCCCTTCTTCCGAGGGCTCAACCTCACCACCGCCTACGAGTACCTGGAACGGAGGTTCTCGGTCGGGGTTCGGCTGTTCGGAAGCGCCCAGTACCTGCTGTTCCAGTTCGGTCGGATGGCGATCGTGGTCTACCTGCCCGCCATCGCGCTCTCCGCGGTGACCGGACTGGACGTCAGTGCATGCATCCTGTGCATGGGCGTGCTCTGCATCGTCTACACCGTCCTGGGCGGGATCGAGGCGGTGATCTGGTCCGACGTGGTCCAGGCGGTCGTGCTGCTGGGTGGTGCGCTGCTGATCTTCCTCACCTGCGCGAGCGGTCTGGAGGGGGGACTCGCGGAACTCCACGGGCGGGCGGAGGCCGCCGGTCGTCTTCGACTGGCGGACCTCGACTGGGACTTCACCCGCGCGACCCTGCCGGTGGTCGTCATCGGGGGGATCTTCATCAACCTCGTGCCCTACGCCTCCGACCAGTCGGTGGTCCAGAGGTACCTCACCACCTCCGACGAGGCGAGTGCGCGAAAGGCGATCTGGCTCGGGGGGATCATCTCCATACCCGCGTCCCTCCTGTTCTTCGGGCTCGGCAGCGCACTCTACGCGTTCTACGAGGCCAACCCCGACCGGATCGACCCGATCGCCAAGACCGACCAGCTGGTCCCCTGGTTCCTGGTCAACGAGGTGCCTGCCGGACTGGCCGGCCTGGTGATCGCGGGGATCTTCGCGGCCGCGATGTCCAGCCTCGACTCGAGCATGAACTCCTCCGCGACCGCGATCATCAACGACTTCTACCGCCGGCTTCGCCCGGCCACCTCCCCCACGGACGACGCCCGCGACCTCCGACTCGCCCGCCTGCTCACGGTGGTGATCGGATCACTGGGCACCCTCTGTGCGCTCGCCCTCGTCTACTTCCCCGCAGAGAGCGTGTTCGACCTCTGGCTCGAGACGGTGGGGCTCTTCGCCAGCGGGCTGTGCGGGCTCTTCGTGCTGGGCATCTTCACCCGTCGTCCCGGAACCCCCTCCGCGCTGCTCGGGGTCGTCACCAGCGTCCTGCTGCTGCTGATCGTGAAGTCCGCGACCGACCTCGACCCGCTTCTGTACGCCGGGCTGGGTACACTGTCCTGCTTCGTGGCCGGATGGATCTCGAGTCTGTTCATGCCCCCCGCCCGTCCGGATCCGGGCACCAGCTTTGTGAATCGGAGCCGAACATGACCGACGACCCCCACCGCGACGATGGATGGCTGCTCGACACCGCCTTCCTCGCGACCGCACGCGTGATGTCCTTCCTGGACCGGAATCGTCCGTCCCTTCGCGAGCAAGACGTCATCACCAAGTCCGACGGGAGCCCGGTCACCCTCATGGACCTCGCCGGACAGGTCATCTACGTGGTGTCCCTGGAGCGGGCCCTCGGGGACGAGGGATCGCTCCGGCTGTGCGGGGAGGAGACCAGCGACGTGCTCCGGGGACCCGGCCGGGAGTCCCACCGTCGGCGCGTGCGCGAGCTGCTCGAAGACGAATCGATCCGCCTGGCGGACGATCGACTGCTCGAGGTCATCGACCGCGGCGGCTTCCGACCACCCGTCGGTGCCGGGAGCTCGCACTGGATCTGCGACCCGATCGACGGCACCAGGCGATTCATCTCCGGGCACCTCTACTCGACCTGCCTTGCCTACGTCCGCGAGGGCAGGCTGGTGTCGGGTGCCGTGGGCGTGCCCGACCTCGCGGCGGACCCGCTGCGACCGATCCGGGACGAGGCGGGAACGGGGACCCTGGTGGGCGCCCGACTGGGCGCCGGCGTCTTCATCGCCGACCCCGGGGATCCGTCGCGGAACCGACCACTGCCGCCACCGGCCTCGGGCTCGCGGTCGGAGGACGGGGTCCGCTTCGCGCGTTCCGTGGGTCGTGCTTCGATCGAATCCCCCACCACTCGAAGGCTCGAGCTGGCCGGCCTGACCGGGGTCCCGGTCGAGGTCGATAACCAGAGCAAGTACGCCGCACTCGCGACGGGTCGAATCGACCTCATCGCGCAGTCCGGCGAGGGTGCCGGGAACCGCTGTACCTGGGACTACGCCCCCGGGGTCCTGCTGGCCGGGGAAGCCGGCTGCCGGGTGGCCGATGGACGGGACCGGACGTTCAACTTCGACACCGGTTCGCTGCTCCTCGAGAACCGGGGCGTCCGCTGCGCCCGCGAGGACCTGTACCAGGCCTGTTTCGCCTCCGATGGATCGGATCCGATGCGGGAACATCCCACCGCCGTCGATTCGAGGTGATTCAGTAGATCAACCCCGCTCGATTCGCCGATGTCTAGTCGTGGCGATCAACCAGCATTCGGAGTCCACATGTCCCTGAGCATCGAGGAACTGGCGTCCACCGCGACCGAGGTCATCGAGACCGCCTCGCTGGTCGTGGCGGGCCTCGCCGCGGAGAAGGAACGCATCTCCGCGGTGGTCAAGGACGATCGGAGCCCGGTCACCGTGGCGGACTACTCGGTGCAGGCGATCGTCGGCCTTCACCTGCGGGACTGCAGCGTCCGCTCGATGGTGGGCGAGGAGGATGCCGAGCGCCTTCGCGAGGACCCTGCACTTCGTTCCGAGGTGGTCGCCACCACCCGACGCGTGGTCCCCGGGGTCTCCGAGGACGAGGTCCTCGAGTCGATCGATTCCGGATGCCATGAAGGAGGCGCCCACGGATCCTTCTGGACGCTGGATCCCATCGACGGAACGAAGGGCTTCCTGCGCGGTGGCCAGTTCGCGATCGCCCTCGGACTCATCTCCGACGGCGTGGTGGAACTGGGCCTCCTCGGACTCCCGCACTGGGGACTCATCGAGGATCCCTCGGGCGGATCGGTGCGCCCCCCGGGATCGGTCTGCCTCGCGATTCGAGGACGGGGTGCCGAGGGCTGGGTGATCGGGTCCTCCGATCGACGACCGCTTCGCGTCGCCGACTGGACCGCGGAACATCCGATCCGGACCTGCGAGTCGGTGGAGTCCGGGCACACCTCGCACGACGCGAGCGCCCGCATCGTCGAGGTCTTCTCCGGGCACCGGGCGGTCCGACTGGACAGCCAGGCGAAGTACGCGGTGGTCGGGTCCGGGGCCGCGGACGCCTACCTGAGGCTCCCGACCAGGCCCGGGTACGTGGAGCGCATCTGGGACCACGCCGCGGGATCGCTGGTCGCGGCCGAGGCCGGTGCGCTGGTCAGTGACGTCCGCGGTCGCGACCTGGACTTCTCGCGCGGTCGCGGACTCGAGGACAACCGGGGCGTGGTCTGCGCGGTCCCCGCCGCACACCCCCTGATCATCGATCGAATCCGCGAACTGGAACTCGGATGAACGCAGTGCCTACCACGAGGGACGCCACATGTTCGAGATCCTGATCACCCTGGTCGTCATCGGACTCGTGATCGGGTTCCTGCTGTTCAGCAACGCGAGCAGCGACGTGGTGGTGGTCGGGTCCCTCGTGCTGCTGATGCTGTTCAACGTGGTCACCCCGAACGAGGCCCTGTCGGGGTTCATCTCCCCGGGGCCCCTCATGGTCGCCGGCCTGTTCGTGGTGGCGGCCGGGCTGCGCGAGACGGGGATGATCGAGCGGTTCGCCAAGCACCTGCTCGGTCGACCACGCGACCTGACCACCGCCCTGTTCCGACTCATGGTCCCGGTCAGCTTCCTGAGCGGCTTCATGAACACCACCGCGGTGGTCGCGATGTACCTGCCCATCGTCTCCGACTGGTCCAAGCGGATCGGCGTCAGCCCGTCGAAGCTCTACATGCCGCTCTCCTTCTCCTCGATCCTCGGGGGGCAGTTCACCCAGCTCGGCACCGCGACGAACCTCGTGATCCTCGGCCTGTACATCGACTGGATCTCGAGCCCGGATGCCGCCTGGTCGCTGGGGCTCGGTGACGGTCCCCTCTCCAGCGCCGCGGAGTTCTGGGGAGTCCTGGTCTCCGGGTTCCCCTCCGCCGTGATCGGGATCGTCTTCATCGCGCTCTTCAGCAAGTGGATCATCCCCCCACGGGTCAAGCAGTACGAGGCCGCCGAGGACGCCCGTCGCTACGAGGTGGTGATGCGGGTCGACTCCGGGGCCCCGATCATCGGGACCACGATCGAGGAGGCGAACCTCCGTTCCCTGCCCGGCCTCTACCTCTTCGGGATCGAGCGGGATTCGGTCATGCTGCACGCGGTGGGACCCGAGGAGCGCCTGCAGGAGGGCGACCTGCTCCACTTCGCCGGAGTCCTCGAATCGGTCGTGGACCTGACCCGGATCCGCGGACTCGTGCCCGCGGAGGGGGATTCGGGACTCCACCAGAGCCAGCGGGTCCTGCTCGAGGCGGTGGTCTCCTCCGAAGCCCCGTTCATCGGCCGCACCGTCCGGGAGTGCGCCTTCCGGACCACCTACGGTGCCGCGATCATCGGGGCCTTCCGGAGCGGGCAGCAGAGGTCGGGGAAGATCGGCGACCTCACGCTCGAGGCGGGCGACACGCTGCTTCTGGACTCCTCGCCGGGGTTCGCGAACCTCTACAAGGACAGCCGCGACTTCTACCTGGTCTCCCCGGTCAAGGGGGGTCGGGTGGTCCGGCACGAACGCGCCTGGATCTCCGCGCTGATCCTGGTCGGCATGATCATCCTGCTGATGACCGGACTGACCGACAAGGTGGTCGCGGTCTGGCTCGCGGCCATGGCGATGATCGGGACCAGGTGCCTCTCCGGGGCACTCGCGCGCAGTTCGATCAACTGGCAGGTGTTCCTCACCATCGGTGGCGCGATCGGGCTCGGCACCGCGGTCCGTGCGTCCGGCCTCGCCACCGTCGGGGCCGACGGGTTCCTTGAATTCGCCAGCCTGCTCGGTGACTCCCCGAGACTGGTGCTCGCCAGCGTGATCGTCGCCACCGCCCTGCTCGCCCAGTTCGTGACCAACTACGGGGCCGCCACGATCATGTTCGCGGTGGCGGTGGTCATCGCGGAGACCCTCGAGCTCAGTCCCACCCCCTTCGTCTTCGGACTGATGGCCGGGGCGGGCTGCAACTTCCTGACCCCCATCTCCTACCAGACCAACCTCATGGTCTACGGGCCCGGGGGGTACCGATTCACGGACTTCATGCGACTTGGGATCCCCCTCCTGGCGATCGTGGTCGTCTGCGCCACCCTCTTCATCCCGTGGGTCTTCCCGTTCTGAGCCGGTCCGGCATGGCCTGACCGGCGAGCGGGGCCCCATCCTCCCGGACGCCCCACCCCGCCCCCCGGAGTCCGCGGGTGCGTGGTCGCCCCCCCGGTCCCCGCCAGGCAATCACCAATCCCACGCTTGCTGCTGCCTCCGACGCTCGCTACGATCTAGGACTGCACTTGAACACCGATTTTTCGCACTGCGTAAACCAGACAAGGACAAACATTTATGTCACGGTCATCCCTGATCGCCCCCCACGGCGGGTCCCTCGTCAACCGATTCGTGCCCGAGAGCGACACGCCGTCCATGCGGGCGAAGGCTGAAGGACTTCCCGCGATCACGCTCTCCGCCAAGCAGGCGTGTGACCTCGAGATGATCGCGATCGGGGCGTTCAGTCCCCTGACCGGCTTCGTGAACAAGGCCGACTTCGAGGGCATCTGCAACCACATGCGCCTCGCGGACGGGACCATCTGGCCGATCCCCATCACCCTCGCGGTCGACGACGAGGTCAAGTCCTCCCTCGTCGAGGGATCCCAGGCCGCCCTCTATCATTCGGACGGGACGCTGATGGCGATCATGGACGTCGACGAGGTCTTCGCCCACGACAAGCAGCTCGAGATCCCCAGCGTGTTCCGCACCGAGGACGATGCTCACCCCGGTGTCGCCGCGGTCCGCGAGGAGGGCGACTGGCTGGTGGGTGGCCCCATCCACGTGCTCTCGGTGGTGCCCGACCACGAACCGGGCGAGCAGTTCACCGAATACCGGCTGCCGCCGGCGGAGACCCGAGCCGCGTTCGAGGAGAAGGGCTGGCGCACCATCGCGGCCTTCCAGACCCGCAACCCGATCCACCGCGCCCACGAGTACCTCTGCAAGTGCGCGACCGAGATCTGCGACGGCCTGCTCATCCATCCCCTCGTCGGCGAGACCAAGCCCGGCGACATCCCCGCGGACGTCCGGATGGACTGCTACACCACGATCATCGAGCACTACTTCGTCCCCGAACGCACGATCCTCTCGGTGATGCCGGCCGCCATGCGGTACGCCGGTCCCCGGGAGGCGGTCCTGCACGCGGTGGTGAGGCGGAACTACGGGGTCAGCCACTTCATCGTCGGTCGGGACCACGCCGGGGTCGGTGACTACTACGGCACCTACGACGCCCAGAACATCTTCGATGAGTTCGACCCCTCCGACATCGGGATCATCCCGCTGAAGTTCGAGCACGCGGCCTACAGCAAGAAGGCCCAGGGCATGGTCTCCGCCAAGACCTTCCCCAAGCTCGAGAACGACCAGATCTTCCTCTCCGGCACCAAGGTCCGCGAGATGCTCTCGAAGGGCGAGCGACCCCCCGGTGAGTTCTCCAGGCCCGAGGTCGCCGACGTGCTGATCAAGTGGGCCACCAGCGAGGTCACCGCCTGAACGACGGACCCTCCGCCCCTACCCCAAGGATTCGAACGCCAAACCCCAGTAAGGACTCCACGCATCATGGCTGACCAAGTAGCGACCAACATCACCTGGCACGAGGGGGACATCACCCCCGAGATGCGGGCCTCCAACATGGGCCAGCGCGGTGCGACCCTCTGGCTCACCGGCCTCTCCGGCAGCGGCAAGAGCACCGTCGCGGTCGAGCTCGAGCGGATGCTGCTCTCGCGCGGCAAGCATGCCTATCGACTGGATGGTGACAACATCCGGATGGGCCTCAACAAGAACCTCGGGTTCTCCGCCGAGGATCGTGCGGAGAACATCCGCCGCATCGGCGAGGTCACCAAGCTCTTCGCGGACAGCGGGATGATCTCGATCGCCAGCTTCATCAGCCCCTACAAGGTCGACCGCGACCAGGTACGCGCCGTCCACGCCGAGTCGGAGATCCCCTTCTTCGAGATCTACGTCGCCTGCCCCCTCGAGGAGGCCGAGAAGCGCGACCCCAAGGGCCTCTACAAGAAGGCCCGTGCGGGGGAGATCAAGGGATTCACCGGCATCGACGACCCGTATGACGAACCGGAACACGCGGAGCTGGTGCTCAACACCCACGAGCAGACGGTCCAGGAGAGCGCCAAGGCCCTCCTCGACCTGCTCGAGGCCAATGGCATCGTCTCCTGACCGTCCGCACCGACGGCCCGCGCCCGACCCGGACTCCCCTCGCTGGGGAGTCCTTTTTCATGGCTGCGGGTCTCGACCATCCGGGGATTCGGGGCCCCGTGGCTCCCGGTCCGCGTAATTGAGCGTAATCCAGTCCCGGTAGCTCCCGTCGAGCACCGCCCGCCACCAGGAGTCGTTCTCCAGGTACCAGTCCACGGTCGCCTCCAGTCCCGACTCGAACGCAATCTCGGGGACGAACCCGAGCTGGTCGGCGGCCTTCGTCCCGTCGACCGCGTAGCGACGGTCGTGTCCGGGACGATCCCGGACCAGTCGGATCAGTGCCTCCATCGATCCTCCCGTGGCCGCGGGGCACTTCGGGAACCGATCCCGGAGCCCGGTCGATCCCGCGAACCGTTCCTGGATCACCGCGCAGACCCTGCGAACGACGTCGATGTTCGTGACCTCGTGGCCACCCCCCATGCAGTACGTCTCCCCGGGGCGGCCATCGTCCATGCAGAGCGAGAGTCCCCGGCAATGGTCCGAGACGTGCAGCCAGTCACGGACGTTCAGGCCGTCACCGTAGACCGGAAGCTCCCGACCCTCGAGGGCGTTGACCACCACCAGTGGGATGAGCTTCTCGGGGAACTGGTAGGGACCGTAGTTGTTCGTGCAGTTGGTGGTGACGGTCTCCATGCCGTAGGTCTCCCGATAGGCACGGACCAGGTGGTCCGATCCGGCCTTGCTCGCGGAGTACGGTGAATTCGGTGCGTAGCGGGTCCGTTCGTCGAAGGGTCGTTCCCCCTCCGCCAGGGATCCGTACACCTCGTCGGTGGACACGTGGAGGAAGCGGTGCGGGATCCAACCCCGGTCCTTCCGCCACGCCCGTTGGGCGGCCTTGAGCAGGCTGTGCGTGCCCAGGACGTTGGTCTCGATGAACGAGTCCGGTCCCTCGATCGATCGGTCCACGTGACTTTCCGCCGCCAGGTGCACGATCCCCGAGATTCCCCCACCGGTCAGCAGTCCGGTGACCAGTTCGGTGTCCCGGATATCGCCCTTCACGAACTCGATCCCCTCGATCCCCTCGATCCCCTCGAGGCTCATCAGGTTGCCTGCATAGGTGAGGGAATCGAGCACCACCAGCCGGTCCGCGGGCCGGTGACGCCTCCACCAGCGGACCAGGTTC
>PKCS01000008.1 GCA_002862305.1 Phycisphaerae bacterium
TGCGGGTTGTCGAACATCTTGCCGGATTCGACGGGGTTGCCGCGGGGCCCGGGGCCCTGTTCGCACCCGCTCAGCGCACTGCCCACGGCGAAGAGGGCGACGGATCCGAGGAGGTAGAGTGCGGTTCGCTTCATGTGTATGTCCCTTACGTGTCCATTCGTGGTGATGCCCCGGGGCGACGGCCCGCCCGGGCGTGGCCATTGAACCGTGAATGGTCCGGGTTCGTCAAGGCAGCGAATGCTGCCTTGGTCGCCTGGACGCCCGGTTCCGACCAGCGGCCGGGCCGCTCGAAAAAAAACCCCGTTGAAGCATTGCTGCTTCAACGGAGCGGAGGGGAGAAAGATGCTCTTGCAAGGCTCCTGGGTCGAGGCTCCCGGGTCCGCTCATCGTCAAGGAGGGCCGTCCGTGCGGCGCCAAGGTTCCCGGAACGAGTTAGGACTCCTCAGGTGCAGGAGCTGTAGGGACAAGCCTACCTGATATTAGTACTTTTCGCAGAAAGAACTCTGAGAGGTGCTTTTTTTTTCATTTTTCGGCAGAACCCTCCCCATTGAGCCGCACGCGGCGCTTTCGCGCCTGGTTCGGTCCCCCCCGGGTCACTCGATGGGTTCACTCCTCGTGCATCGGCAGGGGATCGTGCCCCACGATCCGCTCGAAGAGGTCATGGACCAGTCGTGCCCGATGACTCGATCGATTATGTGCCGAGACGGTGTTGCAGGCCTGTTCCCCCTGCGCTTCGCGGTGGGCCCGGTCGCCCAGCAGCCGATCGAGGGCCTCGAGCCAGCACTGACTGGTGGGACGCTGGACCACGGTCGCCCCGTGGTTCTCGTCGAGGTGGTCGAGCCATCGTTCCGGCATGGTCACCACCGGGGTCCCCTCGGCCATCGCCTGGAGCACCACCGGTCGGATCCGGTCCTCGATCGAGGCGCGGACCAGCACGTCCCCCGCGGCCAGCAGGGGGGCCATCCTGGCGGGTTCCTCGATCGCGGTGAGGACGTCGGTGAGCTCGAGCTTCTGCGCGGTTCGCCAGGTGGCGCGGCTGACCGGACCGGAGAGCTCCATCACGCACTGGAAGGACACGCCCCGATCCCGCAGCCTGGCCAGGGCCTCGAGCAACACCCGATCGTGGTTCCGGTTGCGTCCCGTCCCGAGGATGGAGAGGCCGAGGGGGCCATCGGATTCCGGATCCCGGCGCAGTTCCCGGTCCCGGTCCCCCAGCGCGATCCCCGGAAGGATGCTGGTGACCTCGCAGTTGGTGAAGCTCCTCGCCACCAGCTCCCGCAAGGGCCCGCTGGGCGTGATGACCCCCGCCACCGCGGACCGCAGGCCTCGCTGGCGCCTCAGCGACGCCGCCTCCGCGTAGCCGTCGACGTCGATGACCATCGGGCGCTCCAGCATCAGCGACAGCGAGCTGGCCAGTCGCCAGCTTCGATGACCGGCACACCACAGCAGGTCGATCGACCGTCGGTCGAGCCGTTCGAGCAGCGCCTCCGATCGCGACTGCCTCAGCCAGGGGGCGACCCGGTCGGGGTAGCGGATCGGCTCGTCGAGCCCGATCGGCCCGTCCGCGGGGTGGTCGTCCCCGAACGGCGGCCCCGGGGTCGCGACCTGGAGGTTGCAGCCGTTGATGGTCAGCGCGACCGCCAGTCGACCCAGCTGCGCGTACTCGTCCCGCAGTCGTTCCCGGTCGACCAGGAGCAGTGCCCCGAGGCTCACGGCCGTTCCCCCTCGACCTCGTCGGGTTGGACCACCAGCGGGTCGAGCAGGCGGGTGATGTGTTCGGGCATCCGGCAGGGCCGTCGACGCTCGAGGTCGATCCAGGTCCAGGTGCTCAGGGCGCGTGCGATCGGTTCGGCCCTCCCGGATCGGTCGATCCACAGCAGGGTCTCCCGGCGACAGGACGTCTTCCGGGCGTCCCGGATCCAGGTGGCGGCGTGGATCCGGTCCCCCTCGAAGGCCTCCGCGAGGTAGTCGAGCTCGTGGCGCGCGACGAACCACATGCGCCCCTCCGCCGCCAGCTGCTCGCGGGTGTGGCCGAGCGCCTCGCCCGCGAGCTCCGCGACCCGATCCACCCAGCGCAGGTAGGTGACGTTGTTGACGTGCGCCACCGTCTCGCTCAGGGAATCCGGTCCCACCGTCCAGTCGAAGACGATCGGGCGGGGGTGCAGGACCTCGTTTGGGAGGTCCCGTTGGTCGGGGGCGGGCATGGTCCGTTGGAACCTCACGAGTCCGGCTCCGCCGGCGGGGGAGGCTCGCCGGGATCGATCGATCGGAGGTAGCTCCAGCTGAAGATCCCGGTCTGGTGCCCGTCGGAGAACCGGATCCTGATCGCGTAGTTGCCGATGAGTTCCGCGTCCTCCGCGACGAGTTCGTCGCTGCTGGCCATCGACGCCGGCAGGACCGCCAGCGGGTTGGCCTCCATCTCCTCCACCAGGTTCTTCTGTTCGGCGCTGGGGGAGGACCGTCGGAGGAGGGCGGTGGGGTAGAAGCTCTCCCGGCCGTCGTTCCAGGTCACGTGCAGCCCGGAGTCCCGTCTCAGGTCCAGATGATGCGGCCGTGGATCCATCAGGCCCAGTGTACCCGCCCGTCTCGTGCCACAGGCGAGAACGTATACTCCTCTCATGCACCACCCAGCGGATCGACTACTGGACCGAGTCAAGGCCGTCGGGTCCCCGACCTGCGTCGGGCTCGACCCGGTCCTCGAGCGGATCCCGGAGCCCTGCCGGGCCGGGGCCGCGAGTCCGGTCGAGGGGATCGAGCGCTTCTGCCGGGGGGTGATCGAGGCGATCGCGGGTCGGGTCCCCGCCTGCAAGTTCCAATCCGCCTGCTTCGAACGCCACGGCCCCGACGGCGTCGCCCTCCTCGATCGCCTCTGCGCCCTGGCCATGGAGCGCGACCTGCAGGTGATCCTGGACTTCAAGCGGGGCGACATCGGCATCTCCGCCGCGCACTACGCGGCCAGCGCGGCCGGGCGCTGCGACTGGCTGACCGCCAACCCCTACCTCGGGGTCGACGGGCTGGAACCGTTCATCCAACCGACCGCGTCCGGTCAGCCCCTCGGGGCCTTCGCCCTGGTCCGCACCTCCAACCCCGGCGGTGACGCGATCCAGGCCCTGCGACTCGAGGACGGCCGCACCGTCGCCCAGTCGGTGGCGGACCTGGTGGCGCAGGCCGGCGAGACCTCCCTCGGGGGATCCGGCTACAGCGCCCTGGGTGCGGTGGTGGGCGCCACCAAGGCCGGCGACGCGGTCGAGCTCCGGCGACGCATGCCCCGCCAGATCTTCCTGGTGCCCGGGTTCGGTGCCCAGGGCGGCGGGATCGAGGACGTCCTGGCCTGCTTCAACCCCGACGGGCTCGGGGCCCTGGTCACCGCGAGTCGTTCGGTGATCTACGCCTTCGAGGACGGCGTCGGCGACTGGCAGGTCGCGGTGGAGGCGGCCGCCACCGAGTTCTCCCGATTGCTCGCCACGGAAGTGGGTGCCTCGTGAAGATCGAGCGGGTGGCCGTGCCGGCCGTGATCGTCGCGCTGGTGCTGCTGCCGTTGCTGTTCAGCCGCGAGCCCCTCAAGGACGGGCAGGGACTGCGGCAGCTGGTGATCATCTCCCCGCACAACGAGCAGATACGCACGGAATTCGCCCGCGCCTTCGAGCGCTGGCACGCCGGGACCCACGGCGAGGGCGTCTACGTGGCCTGGTCGACCCCCGGGGGGACCAGCGAGATCCGCCGGATGCTCCGATCCCAGTGGGAGGCCGCCCTGCTCGAGGACGTGCCGGTGGGCGGGGACGCCGACCTCATGTTCGGCGGGGGCTCCTACGAATTCACCCAGCTCTCGAAGCCGGTGACCGTGACCGACGCGTCGGGTGCCGAGCGGTCCGCCACCATCCTCGAGCCCCTGGCGTTCCCCCCGGCCTTCCTGGATTCGATCTACGGCACCACCCACACCATCGCGGACGTCCCCCTCTACAGCCCGGACGGCTACTGGTTCGGCGCCGCCCTGAGTGGCTTCGGCATCGTGTTCAACCGGGATCTCCTCGCCCGGTTGGAGGTCCCGGACCCCGAGGTCTGGGCGGACCTCGCCGACCCTCGCCTGGTCGGGGAGGTCTCCCTGGTGAACCCGCTCCAATCCGGCTCGGTCACCACCGCCTTCGAGGCGATCCTCGCCCGGCTCGGCTGGCAGGAGGGTTGGCGGATCCTGCATCGCACCGCGGCGAACGCCCGGTCCTTCGCCCCCAGCGCCCCGGTGACCCCCCTGATGGTGTCCGCCGGCCAGGCCGCCGCCGGCATCTGCATCGACTTCTACGGTCGCTACCAGGCCCAGGCGATGAAGACCAGTGACCTGCGTCACGGGACCCGGACCCCCGACCAGCCGGACCGGATCGGCTACATCGACCCGCCCCGCCAGACGGTGATCGATCCCGATCCGATCGGGGTGCTGCGCAACGCACCGGATCCGGAGCTCGCCCGGCGTTTCATCGAGTTCGTCCTCAGCCCCGAGGGCCAGTCGCTCTGGCAGTTCAAGGTCGACGACCCCGTGGACGACGGGTTGGGTCCCACCGAGTTCGAGCTCCGGAGGATGCCGATCCGCAAGAGCATGTACTCGATGATCGAACGATTCACCGACCAGGTCGATCCGTACCGGATCGCCGAGCCGGTGAAGTACCCCAACTCCGCCTTCCGGACGTTCATCCCCATCCTCTTCGACTCCATGGCGATGCGGGATTCGGCGCTGCTCACGCGCGCCTGGCGCGCGATCATCGAGCACCCCGGCTACCCCGATCGACCCGGTATCGTCACCGAGGCCGACGTCGAGGATCCCGTGCTCCGTGAGATGCTGCGCCTGTTCGACGCCTTTCCCTCGGTGCCGGGACCCGAGGGTGAATCCCTCGACCTCGGGGACGCCGGGGTGCTCCAGACGGTCAAGGCCGGATGGCTCCGGGGCGGTTGGTCGGACCGAGGACTCTGGCCGCGGGTGGCCGACCCCTCGCAGTTCCTGCGGGTCAGGCTCGGGGCCTTCTACGCGGACAACTACCGGCGGATCATCGACCTCGCCGGGTCGGGGAGGAGGTCGGCGGATGCGGATCAGCTCCCTCGCGGTGGGTGACGAACTGCTGGACGGGCGGGCGGTGGACACCCACGGGCCCTGGCTCTCGGAACGGATCGTCGAGCACGGATGCATCCACGTGGAGCACCGAGTCCTGCCCGACGAGCTCGACGCGATCGCGGGCGCGATCCGCGGGCTCGCGGGCGACTGCGACCTGCTGCTGGTGACCGGGGGACTCGGCCCCACCAGCGACGACCTCACCCGAGAGGCCCTGGCCCTGGCCTGCGGCACCGAACTCGTCGAGGATCCCGGGGCCCGACGCCGGCTCGAGGAGCGATACTCCGCGCGAGGCCGCGTGCCCGGTCCGGGCAACCTGCGCCAGGCGATGCGACCCGCGGACGCCGCCTGCCTCGAGAACCAGCAGGGGACCGCGCCCGGCATCCTCGCCTCCCTCGGCGCCACCCGGGTGGTCCTCCTGCCCGGCCCCCCGCACGAGATGCAGCCGATGTACCGCGAGCACGTGCTCCCGATGCTCGACGGCGAGCCTCGCGAGTCCTCGAGCGTGCAGTCCTTCGGGATCGCCGAATCCGACGCCGCGGAACGACTCGGCGAGCTCGCCGACCGCGACCGAATCCCCCTGGTCTGCTTCAAGGTCAGTGACTCGGTCGTGCGCGCGGACGTCCATGGTCCGGGGGCGGCGACCGTCTCGGAGGCGATCCGCGAGTGCTGGCACCCCTTCGCCTTCGGTGGCGGGGAGGACACCCTGGCCTCGGTCACCCTGGAGCTGCTTCGGTCCCGCGGGGCGACGGTGGTGGTCGCCGAGAGCTGCACCGGGGGACTCCTCGGTGGGGGGCTCACCTCGGTCCCCGGCTCGAGCAGCGTCTTCCTCGGGGGCTTCCTCACCTACAGCAACCACCTGAAGCACCAGCTGCTGGGGATTCCCGAGGAGGTGATCGAGCGCCACGGTGCGGTCTCCCGCGACGTGGCCCTCATGATGGCGATGGAATCCGCGCGACGACTCGGCGCGACCTTCGGGCTGTCGACCACCGGCATCGCCGGTCCCGACGGCGGCTCCGAGGAGAAGCCCTGCGGAACGGTGTGGATCGGGCTCTGCGACGCCTCCGGGACGCAGCCCCGGATGTCCGCCCGGCGATTCCGGTTCCCGGGCTCCCGCGACCAGGTCCGCGACCGCACGATGAAGGCCGCGTTGCAGCTGCTCCGGCTCCACCTGCTCGGCGAGGAGGCCACGCTCCTCTGGGAGCAGTCGTGACCGCGGTCCTCGCCGCGGTCGCCTTCGGCTCGAACCTCGGGGATCGAGCCGGGCAGATCGAGGCGGCGCTGGCCGGACTCGCCGCGCACGACGGAGTGGAGGTCCTCGCGGCCAGCCGATGCCTCGAGACCCGGCCGGTGGGGGGGCCGCCCCAGGGTGACTTCCTCAACGGGGCGGTGCTGCTCCGGACCACCCTCGATCCCCGCGAACTGCTCGAACTGCTCCACCACCTCGAGCGACGTGCCGGACGGGTGCGCGAGGGGGCGGTGCCCAACGCCCCGCGTCCCCTGGACCTCGACCTGCTGCTCCATGGGGAATCGGTCCTCGACGAGCCGGGACTGACCGTGCCACACCCGCGAATGCACACCCGCGCCTTCGTGCTCGACCCGCTGGTGGAGGTCGCGCCCTCCCTGGTGCACCCCGTCCTCGGGGCCACCATCGAGGAACTCCACGCCGCGCTGCACGAACCCCCGTCCGACCCGGTCACCTGACCAGGCGGCCCCGGTGGTCGTCCTCCCCGCCCGATCCAAGCTGGTAGCATGTGACCGTGGGCACGATCCGTCCCCGCGGACCCCAGGAACCCCGTCATGGACCCCTCCCCGATGACCGACCCCGTGGACTCCATCGATTCCAACACCGACCTGAGTGGCTCGAAGATCCTCCTGGTCGACGACAACCAGCAGAACCTCGAGCTGATCCAGGCCTACCTCGAGGCCCTGCCGGTGCGGATCACCACCGCCCGCGACGGGATCGAGGCGATCGAGCTCATCAACCAGGACCCCCCGGACCTCGTCCTGCTCGACGTGATGATGCCGAGGATGTCCGGTTTCGAGGTCTGCCAGAAGCTCAAGAGCAATCCCGAGACCCGGGGCATCGTCGTGATCATGGTCACCGCCCTGCACGAGGTCGCCGACTACGAGCGCGCCGTCGAGAGCGGCACCGACGACTTCCTCTCGAAGCCGGTCAACAAGCTCGAGCTGCTGACCCGCGTCCGGAGCCTGCTGCGGGTGGCGCTGCTTCGTCGACGGCTCGACGAGCTCATGGGCGACTAGCCACCGGGTCCTCGCACCGTCCACAAGAAAGGCCCGCACCGAGTGAACGGCGCGGGCCTTTTCCACGACTCCATCCTGCGGCGCGTCGCCTTGATCCTGGATTCATCCACCCAGGCCTCGGCCGGCGCTGGCGTTCAGCCAGCCTTCCGCCAGACCACTGCCGGGGTGTCCCCCCGACGGGTCCAGCTGCTGCCGCCGCCTCGTGGTTCATGGGTGATGTCGAGGTGATCGAGGTAGAGGCGCAGGTCCGCCTGGTCGAACTGCTCCAGCCATTCCCGGTCACTGCTCTGGTTGGTCTGCTGGATGAGTTCGATGAGTCGGTTCTTCTCGATCATGGTGCGTGCTCCTGGGGGCTGCTCGGTCGGCCGTTCGGGCCGGTCGAGTCTGGATTCGGGCTCCGCCCGGGAAACGCACTCCGTTGCGCCCCTTCCATCGGCGAGGGGGTTCGACCGCCTTGACCCTCCGAAGCCTCGCTGCCTCGAGGCAGCGAGGGCTTTTATTGGACGACCGCACGCGCCACCCCATCCCCTTGGTGGCTCGTGGGACTCGACCACTAAGGGTTGTGGTGTCGACCCCGGACCCACGAATTCACCGATTCCCCGCAGAATTCCCCGAAGTCGGTCCCGCCCGGTGGTTGGTGCCTCAGGAGTGCTTCCTCAGGGCGTGCTTCGCGCGGCCCACGTCCTCGTGCAGCTTGAGGATCCCGTCCAGCCTGGCGATCCTCAGGATCTGGACGATGGGACCGCCGACGCCCGCGAGGTGGACCTGTCCCCCCAGGGCGCCGAGCTGGCGGTTCGCCTTGAGGAGGACCCCGAGGCCCGCGCTCGAGACGAAGGTCAGCTTCGAGCAGTCAACGATCAGCTCCCGGATGCCCGCGTCGACCAGCGCCTCGAGCTTCTCGCCGAGTTGCCGGGCGTTCCGCGCGTCGAGGCCGCCGTCCGCCACCAGCACCATGATCTCGTCGTCGATCTCGTCGAGGTAGGTCTCCATGCGGCGTCACTCGTCTCCCGTCTCCCTGACCACCTTCATGGCGATCAGGTCCTGCACGTCGATCAGTCCCAGGGGTGCACCCTGCTCGTCGACCACCGGGAGTTCGTCGACCCGGAGCTCCCGGACCAGTCGCACCGCGTCCCGGACCAGGTCGTCGCGGTGCAGGTGCCGCGGACTCCGGGTCATGTGCCCGGCGATCGGTTCCTCCAGGGCTTGCGCGAGGTCCGCCTGCTGGTTGACCAGGCGTCGGAGGTCCCCGTCGGTGAAGATCCCGCTGAGGCGTCCCGCCTCGTCGACCAGGACGATGGCGCCCGCCCGACGGGTGCCGCCGGCCTCGGAGAGCGCGGACCGGACGGTGCGGTCGTCCCGCACGATCGGGAGGTTCTCACCCACCCGGAAGCGCAGGGCCTCGACCACCGGACGCAGCCCCGCCCCGAGCATGCCGCCGGGATGATGGCGGTGGAAGTCATCCGCGGTGAAGTTCCGTCGCCGGGCCAGGGCCAGCGCCAGCGCGTCGCCGATCGCCATCATGGCGGTGGTGGAGGCGGTGGGGGCGAGGTTCAGCGGGCACGCCTCGCTGATCGCGCCCAGGTGCAGGTGCACGCTCGCGGCCCTCGCGAGGGTCGAGTCGGGCGCCCCGCTGACCACGATCACGTCGACGTCGTCGGCCTTGAGGATGTGCGCGAGGCTCACCAGTTCCTCGGTCTCCCCGCTGAAGGACAGCATCAGCACCACGTCCCCGCGGCGCATGCGCCCGAGGTCCCCGTGCACCGCTTCCGCGGGATGCACGAAGTTGCTGGGCTGGCCGAGGCTCGAGAAGGTCGCGGAGAGCTTCATCCCGACCAGGCCCGACTTGCCCATCCCGGAGAGCACCACGTGGCCCCGGCAGGACTCCAGCAGGTCGAGGGCCCGGGTCCACGACGCGAGCTGGTCGTTCACCGCGTCGGCGATCCGCGCCACCCCCTCGGACTCGGCCCGGAGCACCTCCTCGAGGAATCCGGCCTCCGCCTCGGTCCGGGCGTTGTCGGTCTGCTTGCTCATCACCACAGTGTACCGGGAACCCGTCGGGAACCCCATGAGTGCCTCGTCCGGGCTGCCCTCGGGGCGTGCTGGCGGTACACTCTTGACAGATGCCCCTCCAGGACGACTACCAGGTACGCCTCTCGAACTTCGAGGGTCCCATGGACCTCCTGCTGTTCCTGATCCGGCGCGCGGAGGTCGACATCCACGACATCCCCATCGTGGAGATCACCGGGCAGTACTTCGACTTCCTCCGGCAGATCGACGAGATCGACATCGAGCTCGCCGGGGAGTTCCTGGTCATGGCCGCGACCCTGATCGAGATCAAGAGCCGCTCGCTCAAGCCGGTCACGCGAGAGGAGGGCGACGACCAGCCGGAGGACATCGGCGAGGACCTCGCGGGTGCCGATCCCAGGTTCGAACTGGTCCAGCAGCTGCTCGCCTACCAGCGCTACCGCGCGGCCTCCGAGCGGCTCGACGTGCATCGCCTCGAGCACTCCCAGATGCACAAGGCCAGCGTCCGGGTCACGGAGTCCGCGGAGAAGGACGAGGACGAGGGTGCCGACGACCAGATCGAGATCGAGGACGCCCACCTCGGCGACCTCATCGAGGCCTACCAGCGGATCGTGGAGGCCGTCGACTTCGGGAAGATGGGCGATCACGAGATCGAGTACGACGACACCCCGATCGCGCTGCACGAGGAGGACCTCGCCGATCGGCTTCGTCGTGCCCCCGAACGCCGGCTGACCCTCCTCGAGGTGCTCAAGGGCAAGCGGCGCATCGAGATGATCGGCTTGTTCCTCGCGGTGCTCGAGCTCGCCAGGAAGCAGCACATCCGCGTGGTCCAGGAGCCGGACGTCGAGGCGATCTCGATCGAGCTGCGCGACGAGGAGGACCGGGAGGAACTGGCCGGAGCGGACCGGGGGGACCCCGGGTCGGAGTGACCGGGGGGATCGCTCTTCATTGATCCTTAACCATTTCGCCCCGTTCAGGTCCTAGGCTCTCCCCAACCGATGGAGACCACCCCATGCCGATGCACCGCGTTCCCGCAATCGCCCTGATCGCCGCTTTCCTCGTCCTCGCCGGATGCGTGCACGTCACCACCGACTGGAACCCGAAGGCCGACTTCTCGTCGCTCAGCACCTACAGCTTCACCTCCCCCCCGGCCGAAACCCCGCTCATGAACTCGCTGTACAACGACGAGCTCTACCGGGAGAGGGTTCGGAGTGCGATCGAGTCCGATCTCAAGTCCAAGGGGTACCGGCTCGCGGGGGAGGGCGAGGTCCCCACGTTTCGCATCGCCTTCTTCCGCGTCGTCGACAAGAAGCTCACCCACAGTTCCGTCAGCACCTACATGGGGTACTCCTCGTCGAACTGGTACGGCGGGGCGAACTACGGAGCCGACCTCGGTGGTGATCCCGTGTTCGGGACCTCGACCGTCGTGAGTTCCTACACCCAGGCGACCCTCCTGATCGACGTCCAGAACCCCAAGGGCTCCCTGATGTGGCGAGGCACGGGTGCCACCCGGCTCACCGATCCCAAGGCCCCGGACGAGCAGCAGCAGGCGATCGACAAGGAAGTCACCACGATCATGCAGAAGTTCCCCCCCGGTGCGACCTCGGCCTAGCTCGCCGCGAGCTCGAGGTCCCGTCCACCACCGTGCTCCCGGTCCCAGTCGTCCATCGCGGCGAGGAACCTGGGGCCGTAGGTGCGGAGCTTCTTGTCCCCGACGCCCCTGATCAACGAGAGGGTGTCCTTCGTCGAGGGTCGGTGCCTGGCCATCGCCCGCAAGGTGGTGTCGGGGAAGACCACGTAGGGGGGCTTCCCGATCTCGTCGGCGATCCGCTTGCGCAGTGACCGCAGGGACTCGAAGAGCCCCCGATCGACGTCCGTCCAGGAGGCCTCCTCCGCGGCCGAGGTCCGGCGCGCACGGCCCGACGGGGGGCGAAGCAGGGAGATCTCGACCTCCCCGCGCAGCAGGGCGCCCGATCGGTCGTTGAGCTGGACGATCGGGCGATCCCCGGGGGTGCGGGTGAGCCATCCCTGCTCGATGAGCTGGTGGACGAGGTTCGACACCGCGGAGCGGCTCAGGTCCTTCAGCAGCCCGTGGGTCGACAGCTCGTGGTGGCGGCAGCGTCGGATCATCTCCGTGTCCGAGCCGCACAGGACGTCGGCGACGTGCTGGACCCCGAAACGGCCCTCCACCCTCGCCACGCAGGAGAGGACCTTCCTCCCGACCGTGGTGGAGTCCTCCAGGAGGTCGACTTCCCCGAGGCAGACGTCGCAGGCCCCGCACCGTTCATGGGGGTAGGCCTGACCGAAGTACTCCACCAGCGCCCGGTGGCGACAGGTCGCGCCGGTGGCCAGCGCGTTCATGTCCTCCAGCAGGCGGAGCTGGCTGCGGTAGGCCTGCTCCAGCGCCGCGGGATCCTCGGACGACCCCATCGCCTCGTTGAACGACCGCTCCGAGAGGGCGCGCCATCGTTCGACGTCGGCGTAGGAGTGCAGGAGCACGCACTCCGCGGGGTCCCCATCGCGTCCGGCCCGGCCCGTCTCCTGCTGGTAGTGCTCGATCGACCTGGGCATCGCGGCGTGGACCACCGCGCGCACGTTGCTTCGGTCGATCCCCATGCCGAACGCCACGGTGGCCACCACCACGTCGATGTGCTCGCGGGTGAACGCCTCCTGGACCTCGTCGCGATCCTCCCGGGAGAGTCCCGCGTGGTAGAAGGCGGCCGAGACGCCCTGTTCGCGCAGCCCTTCCGCGATCTGCTCGGTGTCCCGGCGCGACAGTGCGTAGATGATCACCGCCCCGCCCGGATGGCGACGCACCTCCTCGAGGATCTGCTGCTTCCGTTGTTCCCGGGCGCGGATCCGGTAGGTGAGGTTCGGGCGATCGAAGGAGCCGACCAGGACCTGCGGATCCCGCAGCTGGAGCTGGTGGAGGATGTCCTCGCGGACCCGCGGGGTGGCGGTCGCGGTGCAGGCGTGGAGCGCGGTGCCGGGGAGGAGGTCGCGGAGCCCCGAGAGCTGACGGTACTCGGGCCTGAAGTCATGCCCCCACTGGCTGATGCAGTGGGCTTCGTCGATCGCGACCGTCCGGACCCCGAGGGTCCTGAGGAATCCCGGCATCGAGCTGCCGAGCAGCATCTCGGGGGAGAGGAACAGCAGGCGGTACCGGCCATCGGCCAGTTCCTCGCGGATCCGTCGTCGTTCGGTCGCGGTGAGCCCGCCCTGGTAGGCCACCGCGGGGATCCCCGAGGTCGTGAGGGCGTCCACCTGGTCCTTCATCAGGGCGACCAGCGGGCTGATCACCACGTCCAGGCTCGAGCGCACCATGGCGGGAAGCTGGTAGGTGAGGCTCTTGCCTCCCCCGGTCGGCAGCACCAGCAGTGAATCGCGTCCCTCGAGGTTGGCCTCGATCGCCTCCTGCTGCAGGGGCCTGAGTTCGCGGAACCCCCAGTACCGGGAGAGCACCTCGAGGATCTCGGCCCCGTTCGCCCCGACTTCCGTGTCGAACGACTCACTCATCCCCTGATGGTACCCAAGTCGACCGGCCCGCCCGGTCGGGGCGGGGATTTGGCGGGCACTTTCCCGGCACCTTCGCCTACCATGCCCCCATGAACACCACCCAGACCCACCCCGAGCTCGTGTCCTACAACCCCGCGACCAACGAACCGGTCGGCACCCTTCCGATCACCCCCGTCGACCAGGTGTCGGTCGTGGTCGAGCGGTCGGCCGCCGCGCAGAAGCGGTGGGCGAGCCGGCCGATCGAGGAGCGGGCGGAGCAGCTTCGCCCCGCTGGCGAGCGACTGGCCGCGGAGGCGGAGGCGATCGGCACCCTGCTCACCCGCGAGATGGGCAAGCCCCTCGCCGAAGGCATCGGCGAGGTGACCTACGCCGCCAAGGGATGGTCGGAGGAGATCGACGAGATCGTCTCGGCCCTGCGACCCGAGGTGATCGAGGACGACGACCGGCTCACCCGGCTCTACTTCGATCCGCTCGGGGTGTGCGGGGCCATCACCCCCTGGAACTTCCCGGTGCTCATGCCGCACCAGGCGGTGCTGGCGGGGCTGGTCGCCGGCAACAGCGTGGTGCTCAAGCCCTCGGAGGAGACGCCGCTGGTGGCCCAGGCCTACTGCGACGTCATCAACGAGTTCCTGCCCGAGGACCTGCTGCAGCTGATCCACGGCACCGAGGACCAGGGCAAGGCCCTGGTCGCGAGCCCGGTGGACCTGATCGTCTTCACCGGGAGCAAGGCCGCGGGGGAGCACATCCTCGGCTCGGCCAGCAACGGACTCAAGCGGGTCATCCTCGAGCTCGGGGGCAAGGACCCGATGGTGGTCCTCGACGACGCGGACCTCGATGCCGCGGTGACCTTCGGGGTCCGCAACGCCTTCCGGAACGCCGGCCAGGTGTGCGTCTCCACCGAGCGCATCTACGTCGACGACGCCGTCCACGACGAGTTCGTCGATCGATTCGTGGCCCGGACCGCCGAACTCCAGCAAGGAGACGGCATGGCGGACGGGATCCACATCGGTCCCATGATCTCCGCGCGCCAGAAGGCGCTGGTCGTGGAGCAGCTCGCGGAGGCGGTCGAGGACGGGGCGGTCGTCGCCCACGGCGGCGGGGACGCAGCGGGCAACTTCGTGCCCCTCACCGTGCTGACCGGACTCAGCCACGACATGCGCATCATGAACGACGAGACCTTCGGTCCGATCGCCTGCATCCAGCGGGTCCACGGTGACGAGGAGGCGATCGAGCTCGCCAACGACACCCCGTACGGACTCGGGGCCTGCGTCTTCGGGGAGGTCGAGCACGCCTCCCGGGTCGCCCGGCGGATCGAGGCCGGGATGGTGGGCGTGAACTCCGGCTGCGGGGGGGCCTCCGGCTCCCCGTGGGTCGGCGCGAAGCACTCCGGCTACGGCTTCCACTCGGGGCCGCTCGGGCATCGCCAGTTCTGCCAGGTGCGCACCGTTTCGGTTCCCAAGTGACGACGAGGCCGGCCGCGCTCACCCCACGGGCGTCAGCCGCTCGACCTGCCCGCTGAGGAAGTGGGCCTTGAGCATCGCACCCGGCGTGGGAGGGATGGTGCAGACTCCCCGGGCCACGCGCATCGTGAAGGGCGTGCTCGAGGGATCCCCCGCCTCCTTGGCCAGGAGGTCGAAGTACAGGTCGCCGTGGATCGAGGTCTGGCTCGCCTGCAGGACCTCGATGGTCATGGCGCCGAAGAACGGGAGTGCTCGCGATTCGCCGTGCATGAATCCCATCATGCCCAATCGGACCCGACCTCGCCAGTCCCGGCCCTATCCTGTGGCGATGGACGACCACCCCGATCCAGGTGATCCCACCCTCGATGCCGGGCAGCTGCTCTCGGCCTACGCCCAGGGCTGCTTCCCGATGGCGGACGGACCGACCGGCGAGGTGTCGTGGTACCGACCGGATCCACGGGGCATCATCCCGCTCGACGGCTTCCGGGTCCCGAAGTCGCTGCGTCGTCGGGTGCGTTCCGGCCGGTTCGGGATCACCCTGGATCGGTGCTTCGACCGGGTGATCCGCGAGTGCGCGCAGCCCCGTTCCGAGGAGAACGGCACCTGGATGACCGACTCCCTGCGGGAGGTCTACCTCGACCTCCACCACCTGGGGTTCGCCCACTCGGTGGAGGCCTGGCTGGGGCACGAGCTGGTGGGGGGGCTCTACGGGGTCACCCTCGGTTCGGCCTTCTTCGGGGAGAGCATGTTCAGTCGTCCGGGGTCGGGGGGGACCGATGCGAGCAAGGTCTGCCTGGTCCACCTGGTCGAGCAGCTTCGTGCTCGCGGTGCCAGCCTGCTCGATGCCCAGTTCGTGAACCCGCACCTCCTGCAGTTCGGAGCCCTGGAGGTCCCGGACCGGGTCTACGCCTCGATGCTCGGCCGGGCGCTCGGGGACGCGACCCGACTCGAGGGGCCCTGGATGGAATGACCCCCGCTCCGGCGGGAGTCGCCGGAACGGGGGTCGTGGACTGGCGGTCGTGGATCGACCGGTTCAGCCGCGCCGTCGCCTGGCCAGCAGGCCGCCCATGCCGAGGAGGGCCACCGCCCCGGGCGCGGGCACCGCGCTGCTGCTCATGTACGCCTGGATCGACGCGGTCCCCACGTTGGCGCCCGTGAGGTCCGAACCCGCGAGCCCCGCCCCGAGCAGCAGGTCCGCGAAGAACGCGGAGACCAGCAGGTTGCCGGTGGCTGCGAAGCTGCTCGCGGTGGGATCCGCACTGGTGATCTCCACGTCGAAGATCCGTCCCTTGAGCCCGAAGTTGCTCTGGACGTACCAGCCGTCGTCGAAGCCGATGCCGAAGTTCCCGACCGCGATCGAGTTCTTGTTGAAGAAGAC
>PKCS01000081.1 GCA_002862305.1 Phycisphaerae bacterium
GGGCCGTCCAAGGACGGGATCAACGAGTACGTGGTCAACGGCGACCGCAAGGCGGTGGCCCCGTCCGGACCGGGGACCAAGGTCGCCGCGCACCATCGGTTCACCATCGATCCCGGGGCGTCGAAGGTCATCAGGGTCCGGCTCTCCGTCGAGCGCCACGCGACCCCGTTCAAGGACTTCGACTCGGTCATGCAGGAGCGGATCGCCGAGGCCGACGACTTCTACGGGACCCTGCAGGACAAGGTCCTCGACGACGACATGAGGCTGATCCAGCGCCAGGCCTGGGCGGGCATGGTCTGGTGCAAGCAGTACTACGGCTACAACGTGAAGCGCTGGCTCGACGGGGACCCCACCCAGCCCCCCCCGCCGGATTCCCGGCGCACCGGCCGGAACTGCCACTGGACGCACCTGGACGTCCACGACGTGATCACCATGCCGGACAGCTGGGAGTACCCCTGGTTCGCGCTCTGGGACCTCGCGTTCCACGCGGTCACCTTCGCCTCGATCGACCCGGAGTTCGCCAAGCACCAGCTCTCGCTGTTCACCCGGGACCGGATGATGCACCCCAACGGCGGCGACCCGGCCTACGAGTGGGCGTTCGACGACGCGAACCCACCGGTGCACGCCTGGGCGAGCTGGCGGGTGTTCAAGATCGACGCGGCCCGGAGCGGCACCCCCGACTACGAGTTCCTCGAGCAGGTCTTCCACCGGCTGCTGATGAACTTCACCTGGTGGGTCAACCGGAAGGACGCGGCCGGGAACAACATCTTCGAGGGCGGCTTCCTCGGACTGGACAACATCGGCATCTTCGATCGATCCTCCAGGCTGCCCGGCGGCGGGACCCTCGAACAGGCCGACGCCACCAGCTGGATGGCGATGTTCTCCCTCACCATGATGCGGATCGCGATCGAGCTGGGCACCCGGAGTCCCGTCTACCAGGACCTCGCGACCAAGTTCCTCGAGCACTTCCTGACCATCGCGGAGGCGATGACCGACATGGGGGGCGGGAAGGACGGCCTGTGGGACGCGGAGGACGAGTTCTACTACGACCAGCTGCTGCTGCCGGAGGGGGATCGGATCCCGCTGCGGATCCACTCGATCGTCGGGTTGATCCCGCTGTTCGCGGTGGAGGTGCTGGAGCCGGAGACCCTCGCCAAGGTCCCCCAGTTCAACGAACGACTGGAATGGTTCTTCGAGAAGCGACCGGACCTCTGCGACCTGGTCTCGCGCTGGAACGTCCCGGGCCGGGGTGAACGTCGACTCTTCTCCCTGCTGCGCGGGCACCGCATGAAGTGCCTCTTCCGGCGGATGCTCGACGAGCAGGGCTTCCTCTCCGACCACGGGGTCCGGAGCGTCTCCCGGTTCCACGAGTCGAACCCCTACTCCGTCGAGATCGACGGGCAGCGCTACCGGATCGACTACGAACCCGGCGAGTCACGCACCACCCTCTTCGGCGGCAACAGCAACTGGCGGGGGCCGGTCTGGTTCCCGATCAACTTCCTGATCATCGAGGCGATGCAGAGGTTCCACCACTACTACGGCGACGACTTCACCATCGAGTGCCCGACCGGTTCCGGCAACATGGTCACGATCCGCGCGGCGGCCCGGGAGCTGGCCTCCCGACTCACCTCCCTGTTCATGAAGGACGTCCGGGGCCACCGACCGTTCCTCGGAGCCAACCGCACGCTGCAGGAGGACCCCCACTTCCAGGGCCTGATCCAGTTCAACGAGTACTTCGACGGAGAGACCGGACGAGGGTGCGGGGCCAGCCACCAGACGGGCTGGACCGGCCTGGCCGCGAAGATCATCGAACGCTACTACGGATCCGGCACCGACGGCCACCAGCAGGAGGAGGCCGAGCTGGGCCTTGGCGCGACCGGCGGAGCCGGGAAGCGCGGCGGCGGGTGAGCCCGGACGCCCAGCCAGATCGACCGTGCTAGACTTGGATTCGCGACCGGGACCGGCAGGAACCCAGGTGGGGTGGCTGAGCGGTTGAAGGCACCGGTCTTGAAAACCGGCAAGGGGCTTGTCCTCTTCGCGGGTTCGAATCCCGCCCCCACCGTTCCATGAAACGCCCCCGCCCGAGCGTGCTCGAGCGGGGGCGTTCGGGTACCGATGGTTCCCTGGTGTCGCTCGGGTGGCCTCAGCCCCCGGTGCAGGGCAGGCCCCAGTTGGCGAGCACCGCGCTGAGGTCCATGCCGTCGACCACGCCGTCGCCGTTGGTGTCCGCCCTGCAGGCGCCCGCCTCCACGATGCCGAAGATCGCCATCGAGGCACGCGCGTCCTCGGCGTCGAAGTCGCCGTCGCAGTCGACATCACCGAAGGTGGTGGTTTCCGGGCTCCCGCAGCCACAGTGGCCGGGCTCGGTCTTGTCCGGGTCGTCGGGGCAGCCATCCTCGCAATCCAGGGTGCCGTCGAGGTCGCTGTCGATGTCGGGGATCCCGCATCCGCAGACGCCGGGCTCGGACTTGTCGGGATCGTCGGGGCAGAAGTCGCAGTCCTCGGGACAGCTGGCGTAGTCTTCCCAGGCCGGATCGCAGAGGCCGTCGCCGCAGACATCGGGAGGTGTGCAGTCCGAGGGGCAGGTGTCGTAGTCCTCCCCCAGGAAATCGTCGCAGAGGCCGTCGCCGCAGTACGCGGTGGGCTCGCAGTCCGAGGGGCAGGTGCCATAGTCTTCCCCGTACGCCTCGTCGCAGTAGCCGTCGCCGCAGTACGAGGGGGGCTCGCAGTCCGAGGGGCAGGTGAGGTAGTCTTCGCCGTAAGCCGCGTCGCAGAGGCCGTCGCCGCAGTACAGGGTGGGTGGGCAGTCCTCCGGGCAGCCGAAGTAGTCTTCCCCGTACGCCTCATCACAGTAGCCGTCGCCGCAGGAAACGGGTAGTGGGCAGTCCGAAGGACAGCTGATGTAGTCTTCCCCGGAGAACTCGTCGCAGATGCCGTCGCCGCAGACCGCAAGGGGTGGGCAGTCCGAAGGACAGCTGAAGTAGTCTTCCCCAAAGAACTCGTCGCAGAGGCCGTCGCCGCAGACCGCAAGGGGTGGGCAGTCCTCGGGACAGCTGATGTAGTCTTCCCCCAGTAAATCGTCGCAGAGGCCGTCGCCGCAGTCGAGATAGCCGCATTCCCAGCCGGTGCAGTCATAGCCATCATTTTCGTAGCAGCACAGGTTGACACCATACGCCTGGAAGAAGCCGTCGCAGTAGCCATCGCCAACCCAGCCTTCGGGTGCGCAATCAGCATCCACACAGTCCTGGACTGAGCCCGCCGGGCACGTCCCCCCCCCCTGTCCATGAGCCAGTGTGGTGGTCAGGAGGGCCAGCGCCGTGGCACACCAGGTTCGTGAATGAATCGTCATCGTGCTCGATCTCCTCTTCGGGTTGGGTAGGCTGCGGTATCCGCCGGGACACTCCGGGAATCGGGACCACCGACGTGCCGCACAGTGTAGCGAAACGGACGGGTGCACACGAGGAAAAACGAGGCCGGATCCCTGAGGTCCGAGCCCCCGGAACGGGGTCGGCCCCCGGGGGTGGTCGGGTACCGCAGGATCGGTCGAGTCCTCCGGGCGGCCTCAGCCGCCGGTGCAGGGCAATCCCCAGTTGGCGAGCACCGCGCCGAGGTCCATGCCGTCGACCACCCCGTCGCCGTTGGTGTCCGCCCTGCAGGCGCCGGCCTCCGCGATGCCGAACTGCGTCATCCCGGCTCGGATGTCCTCGGCGTCGTAGTCGCCGTCGCAGTCGACATCACCGATGACGGTGGTTTCGACGACCCCGCAGCCGCAGTGGCCGGGCGCGGTCTTGCCCGGGTCGTCGGGACAGCCATCCTCGCAATCCGGGGTGCCGTCGGCGTCGCGGTCGGTGTCGGGAATCCCGCATCCACAGACGCCGGGCTCGGACTTGTCGGGGTCGTCCGGACAGGAGTCGCAGTCCACGGGGCAGGTGTCGGCGTCCTCGTTGGGATCGCAGGCACCGTCACCGCAGGTCCAGGCATCGGTGCCGCAATCGGGACAGACGGTCCCGGACACGGTGCTGAAGTCCTCGAACGTCACGGTGTAGTCCGTACAGGAATACTCGTCGCCAAGCCCCATCAGGAACTGCTCGTTGAACGAGAGATCAGCGAAGCCGAGCGAGTTCGTGTGCGGTTCACCGACCGGACCCCACTGGACATACGTGGCGAGGCACCCGCCGTTCCAGGAGAAGAAGACGTAGTAGGGCCCCGGACTGCCGTCGAGGCAGGGCTCCGGCACGCCGTCGCGGTCGAGGTCCCCCGAACCGGACGCCGTGAAGCTGAAGACGCAGTCGCAGTCACCCGGACAGTCGGTGGCATCCTCGTCGCCCGAGCACACGCCGTCACCGCAGTAGCAGTCCGCGGGACAGCTGCCGACGCCCTCGGTTGCATCGCAGGCACCGTCACCGCAGAAGCAGTCCCCGGGACAGGTGTCCGCCGTCTCGTCTCCGGTGCACAGGCCGTCACCGCAGGCGGTGCATTCCGACTCGGTGCAGTCGCCGCCATCGTTGCCACCGGGCTCGGGATAGCAGCAGAAATCGACGCCGAACTGCTGGGCCACGCCGTCGCAGTACGTGTCGCCGATCCATTCCTCGAGTCCGCAGTCCCCGGATCCATCACAGTCCTCGACGCTGCCGACCGGGCAGACGGGGCAGTCGACGGGGCAGCTGGCGGTGTCCTCGGTGCCGGTGCACAGGCCGTCACCGCAGGTGGTGCAGTCCTCGGGGCAGCTGGCAGCATCCTCACCCGCCCCACAGACGAGATTGCCGCATTCATCGGGGAGGACGCAATCGGGGCAGGCGGTCCTGGTGGCGACGCTCCCGTCCTCGAAGGTCACGGTGAACTCGTACGCGGCCTCGGAGCAATCGTAGTCGACGAGGTCGAACACGACGATGCCCGATCCGGACCCTGCAAGGTCGAGCACCGTGGGGTCTCCCCCCGCGTAGCTGTAGGAAACCTGCGAGGCGAGGCAGTTGCCTTCCCAGGTGATGTAGACGTAGCCGGCGCCCAGCATGCACGGTCCATCGTAGGAACCTGCGACGACGAGGCTGTCGGGGCATTCGCTCCCGTCGCCACAGTCATCCGGGCAGGTGAAGGGAGTCTCGCCGAAGCAGATCCCGTCACCACAGACGACTGGCTGGCACGAGACCTCCGAGCAGTCGCCGCCGTCCAGTTCGTAGCAGCACAGGTCAACCCCGTGCGGCTGGACGGAGCCGTCGCAGACACCATCGCCGATCCAGCCGGACTCTGCGCAGTCACCATCGGGGGAACAGTCAGGCACCTGGCCGGGCTCGCAGTCCTGGCCGGAGGCCACCACGCTGCCTGCAAGCACCAGCACCATCGCACACCAGCTTCGGGGGCGGACAATCATCGATCCTTGGCTCCTCGTCGGGTTCGGGTGGCCCTTGATCCCGCAGGGTCACGCTGCGCGACCGGGCCCAGGGGCAGGGCGCCAGCGTAGCTGATCAACGAAGCGACTTCCAGATGAAAAGGACGTGCACCAACGCCCCGGAAGGCTCGGACGGTAGGCGCTGGTGCACGGGACGCGCCTCCGCATCGTCCAGGCGGCCTCAACCGCGGGTGCAGGGCAGCCCCAGTTGGCGATCACCGCGCCGAGGGCGGACTCGTGATGCCGACTCCGCGGAGCGGGGTCGAACCCCAGGGCTGAACGAACACCCCCGTCCGAGCGGACTCGGACGGGGGTGATGAAGTCAGGAGAAACGAGCGAGGGGCTCAGCCGCCGTTGGTGATGGCGCACTCCTCCGGAGTGCAGTCGCCACCGTCGAGGTCGAGGCAGCACCAGTTCTCACCGTAGAGGGCCGCGTCGCCGTCGCACCAGCCGTCGCCGACGTAGCCATCGTTGGCCACGCAGGTGCCGGCGCAGTCAACGACGCCGGCACAACCGGTGTCGCCACCGTCGCCATTGTCGCCACCGTCGCCACCGTCGCCGTTGTCGCCACCGTCGCCGTTGTCGCCACCGTCGCCACCGTCGCCGTTGGTGATGGCGCACTCAGCGTCGGTGCAGTCGCCACCGTCGTTGTTCTGGCAGCACCAGTTCTCACCGTAGAGAGCAGCGTCGCCGTCGCAGTAGCCGTCGCCGACGTAGAGGTCGTTGGCCACGCAGGTGCCGGCGCAGTCGAGGACGCCGTCGCAACCGGTGTCGCCACCGTCGCCACCGTCGCCACCGTCGCCGCCGTCACCGCCGTCGCCGCCGTCACCGCCGTCGCCGCCGTCGCCGCCGTCGCCGCCGTCGCCGCCGTCGCCGTTGGTGATGGCGCACTCAGCGTCGGTGCAGTCGCCACCGTCGTTGTCACGGCAGCACCAGTTCTCACCGTAGGCCGCAGCGTCGCCGTCGCAGTAGCCGTCGCCGACGTAGCCGTCGTTGGCCACGCAGGTGCCGGCGCAGTCGAGGACGCCGTCGCAACCGGTGTCGCCACCGTCGCCGCCGCCGATGGTGTTGGCACACTCAGCCTCGGTGCAGTCGCCACCGTCGAGATCCCGGCAGCACCAGTTCTCGCCGTACTGAAGGGCATCGCCGTCGCAGTAGCCGTCGCCGATGTAGCTCTCGTTCGCGACGGGGTTGCCGACGCAGTCGACCAGGCCGCCTCCGTAGGTGCAGTCTCCACCGCCGGTAACCGCGCACTGGGACTCGGTGCAGTCGCCGCCGTCGAAGTTCGAGCAGCACCAGTTGGCATCACTGAAGCCATCTGGGTTGTCGCCGTCGCAGTAGCCGTTGCCAAGAGCCTGGATCTCAGCCTCGGACACGCAGGCACCCGTGCAGTCGATGAGACCAGGGAGGTCGAACGGTCCGGTGGGAAGGTCGAGGGTATCGAAGACGCAGTAGCTGAAGACGTCGCCACAGGAGTCGCCGCCGTCACCACCGTCGCCACCGTCGCCGCCGTCGCCGCCGTCGCCGCCGTCACCGCCGTCGCCGCCGTCGCCACCGTCGCCACCGTCACCGCCGTCGCCGCCGTCGCCGCCGTCGCCGCCGTCGCCATTGGTGATGGCGCACTCTTCATCGGTGCAGTCGCCACCGTCGTTGTTCTGGCAGCACCAGTTCTCACCGTAGAGAGCAGCGTCGCCATCGCAGTAGCCATCGCCGACGTAGCCGTCGTTGGCCACGCAGGTGCCGGCGCAGTCGAGGACGCCGTCGCAACCGGTGTCGCCACCGTCGCCACCGTCGCCGCCGTCACCGCCGTCGCCGTCGCCGTCGCCGTCGCCACCGTCGGGATCGTACTCGGCGCAGCCTGGGCCGGTGTAGCCGTTACCGAAGTTGTTGGATTCGAGAATCGCCACCTGGCACTCCTCGTAGGTGCAGTCGCCACCGTCCCAGAGGCAGAACTGGGAGCCGACACCGCACAGGTTGGCGCCAAACTGCAGGCTGTCACCGTCGCAGAAGCCGTCACCAACCCAACTGGGGTCGACGCAGACAGGGCAACCGTTCTCGTCGGTGTTGCCGTATGAGGTGAAGGTGCCAAGAGGGCAGTCTTCGCATGGGACCTCGCCGCCTGCACAACCGTTGGGACCCCAGTTGGCGAGCAGGTAGGTAAGGTCGGCACCGTTGGTCAGGTTGTCGCCGTTGAGGTCGCCCTCCGTCGCACCGAGGCCGAAGCCGCCGAGCACGATCGCGAGGTCCGCACCATTGACGTCGCCGTCGCCGTCGAGGTCGTAGCACGCCTCGGCGAAGCATTCCTGGGCGGTGCAGTCACCACCGTCGTACTGACCTTCGGTTCCGCCGTCGTAGCAGCAGAGATTGAAGTCGTAGGGCTGGTTCGGTCCATCGCAGTAGGTGTCACCGATGTATTCCTCGGGGGCGCATTCGAGCTCGCCCGAGCAATCCGCGACGGTGCCGGGGGCACACGAGAAGCATTCTTCTTCGGTGCAGTCGCCACCGTCGTTGCCACCCTCCTCGGGGTAGCAGCAGAGGTTGACGCCGTACTGGAGGTCCACACCGTCGCAGAAGCCGTCGGCGACCCAGGTCTCGTCCGAGCAGGTGGTCTCCTGCACGCAGTCCGGGATGGTCCCGGCCTCGCATTCGAAGTTGTTCGCATCGCAGGCGACGGTGACGGAGCCACCGATGCGGGCCGCGCCGAACGACAGCTGGTAGGTGTACTCACCGTCCGACAGGCCGGTGAACGAGAAGGCGCTGGTGAAGTTGAAACTGGTCAGGTCACCGTCGTAGACGGTCGAGACCACACCATCGGCATCCGTCACCTCCACGAAGAGGTACGTGGCAAGGCAGCCACCGGTCCAGCTGAAGGTGACCGAGCCGGCGCAGTTCGCGGAGGTCGCGGTCGTGGTGCTGGTGCACTGAGCGGAGCTGCAGTCCTCGGGGCAGGACTCGGGGCTTTCACCAGCGCCGCAGGCGCCGTCGCCGCAGACCGCTTCGATGCAGTCTGCCTCGGTGCAGTCACCACCGTCCAACGCGCCCTCGGTCCCGCCGTCGTAGCAGCAGAGGTTGGCGCCGTACTGTTGAGCGACACCATCGCAGTAGCTGTCGCCGACCCAGCCTTCGGTGTGGCAATCGCCGGATCCATCACAGTCGACAACCTGGCCGGCCGGGCACGCGGGGTCACCGCCGTCACCGCCGTCACCGCCGTCGCCGCCGTCACCGTCGTCGCCGCCGTCACCGCCGCCGCCGTTGGTGATGGCGCACTCTTCATCGGTGCAGTCGCCACCGTCGTTGTTCTGGCAGCACCAGTTCTCACCGTAGAGAGCAGCGTCGCCGTCGCAGTAGCCATCGCCGACGTAGCCGTCGTTGGCCACGCAGGTGCCGGCGCAGTCGAGGACGCCGTCGCAACCGGTGTCGCCACCGTCGCCACCGTCGCCACCGTCGCCGCCGTCGCCACCGTCGCCACCGTCGCCGCCGTCGCCACCGTCACCGCCGTCACCGCCGTCGCCGCCGTCGCCGCCGTCACCGCCGTCGCCGCCGTCGCCGCCGTCGCCGTTGGTGATGGCGCACTCTTCCGGGGTGCAGTCGCCACCGTCGAGGTTGACGCAGCACCAGTTCTCGCCGTAGAGAGCGGCGTCGCCGTCGCAGTAGCCGTCACCGACGTAGCCATCGTTGGCCAGGCAGGTGCCCACGCAGTCGAGGACGCCGGCACAACCGCCGTCGCCCCCGTCGCCGCCGTCGCCACCGTCGCCGCCGTCGCCGCCGTCGCCGCCGTCGCCGCCGTCGCCGCCGTCAGCGTTGGTGATGGCGCACTCAGCGTCGGTGCAGTCGCCACCGTCGTTGTTCACGCAGCACCAGTTCGCACCGTAGAGGGCATCGTCGCCGTCGCAGTAGCCGTCGCCGACGTAGGAGTCGTCCTGCTGGCAATTCCCGTCGCAGTCGTTGACGCCATTGTTGCAAGGGTCGGGTTGCGCGTTGGTGATGGCGCACTCTTCCTCGGTGCAGTCGCCACCGTCGTTGTTCTGGCAGCACCAGTTCTCACCGTAGAGAGCAGCGTCGCCGTCGCAGTAGCCGTCGCCAATGTAGTCGTAGTTGAGTACGCAGTTCCCCGCGCAGTCGGTGGCTACGGGACAGCCGCTTCCCTGGCCGTACGCCAGGCCCGTACACAGTGCCAGCGTCGTGGCAATTGCAGCAATAGAACGATTCATCGTTGAGTCTCCTGTTATCTCTTCTTTGGATCTCTTCATTCGGGCTTTGTTGGGAACGAGTGCGCACCCTGTAAGGAGTTGACTCCTGGAGGGCCCCCGACCGGTGGTGAAACCGGTGAACAGGACTACTTTGAGGCAACACGAGGGTATTTCAAAGCAAAAAGTGCATCATTCTGCATCAAAAGCCCCGAACCGCTGCAACTTAGCACCGGGAGCCGGCGTAACCGGCTCCCCGAGAGGGCGACTCTATGGGACCTGACTCGGCCCTCGGACCGACCACGGTACCGATCACGGCGGGCCTTCATGCTCCCTCACGGAGCACCTGAGGGGGCCATGGTGGATGAAGAGTCAGGTTCTCGGACCATGACGCACCGAAATCCCAGGTGGCTCATGCCGGAGTCGGGGGTCGACGACATGCGCGCACTGGACCGATAACTCGAACAGTACGATGCATGGCACAGGAAGGACCCCCCCTTCTGGACGTGGGTGCGGGTGGCGTGGGGCATGCGTGGATCCAGGCCCTCGGTGGGTCCGGTCGGATTCGTCGGGGGCTGACCGGTTGGTGACGTCGACACCCTTCGGGCGTAGGCATCCGCCCGGTACCGGTCGGCGGTCCACTCCCAGACGTTCCCGGAGAGGTCCGCGACCCCCGCCGCGTTCGGGGGGAAACTGCCGACCGGGGCCGTCCCGGTGAATCCATCCGCCCCGGTGTCCACGAGTGGGAAACGGCCCTGCCAGATGTTGGCCTGGTGGACGCCGCCGGGGACCAGGTCGTCCCCCCAGGGAAATCGTCGCCCCCCCTGGCCGAACCGAGCAGCACGTTCCCACTGGGCCTCGGTCGGCAGGGACTTGCCGGCCCACGCCGCGTACGCCGCGGCGTCCTCCCACGAGACGTGGACCACGGGGTGATCCATTCGATCTTCTATATGCGACCCCGGCCCCTCGGGATGACGCCAGCTGGCGCCCGGGACCCACCTCCACCCAGCGGCCTCGCGAGTGGGGTCCTCGGGATCCGGGGGCACCCTGAAGACCATCGAGCCCGGCTGAAGCGACTCCTCGGGGGGGGCGGGGGTGCCGGGAGGCAGCTGGGCGGCCAGTTCGGCCCAGACGATCGGACGCTCCGCGGTGGTCCGGTGGCCCGTCGCCTCCACGAAGCGGGCGAACTGGGCGTTGGTGACCTCCGTGACGTCGATCCAGAACCCGTCGAGGCGGACCAGGTGGGCCGGGCGCTCGTCGGGGCGGGCCTCCGGCCGGTCCGAACCCATGGTGAACGTCCCGGGGGGGATCCAGGCCATCCCCGGTGGATCGGTGCGCGTGGAATCGGCCTCCGACTCGGCAGGGGGAGGATCGGACGCGGCCTGCCCCAGGGCCAGGCCGAGGGCGAGGATCAGCAACGAAACGGGCGAAGGCATCAACGAAGTCTAGTGGACGCGGGGCCGCCCCGGAACGATCGGTTCCGCGGGCGCCAACGCCCGAGGCGGGGTTTGGCGGAGCGGTCAGCCTGGGCCGCCACGCTCCCGGTACGGTCGGGTGATCACGACCAGGAACCCCGCGAAGAGCGCCGGGATGATCCCCAGCCCGATGTACCGGAGGCCCATCGCCCGGTCGAATCCCGGAGTGCTCTCGGCCAGGAGCCCGAACACCCCCAGGAGCCCGAGCAGGCAGAGGCAGATCGAGGGAACGATCAGCATCGTCAGGATCGTCATGTAGAGGATGCGTTGAGTCAGGCTCTGTCCGGGACCGGGCATGCTGGGACCTTTCCAGTTGCACCCATCAGCGCACTGCGCCTCCGGGCTCGTGTGGGGCCGGGTATAGGATAGATCGAATCCACCACGGGTGGGGAGCGCCGGGTGGAAGACCGGCCGGGTCCGGGTCCCCCCCGCGGGGTGCGACCGTACTACCATCGAGCATGGCCTCCCCCCTGCTGCTTGAACCCACCCGCGACGGCCTCTGGTGCGAGGCCGGGGAGTTCCACGTCGACCCGTGGCGACCGGTCGCACGGGCGGTGGTCACCCACGCCCATGCGGACCACGCGACCCCGGGGTGCGGACGGTACCTCGCCAGCCGCAACACCCTGGAGGTGATGCGGGCGCGGTTCGACCAGAACCTCGAGGGCGAGGTCCTCGAATGGGGGCAGGCGCGGGACCTCGGGGGGTGTTCGGTGAGCCTGCACCCCGCGGGGCACGTCCTGGGCTCGGCCCAGGTGCTGATCCGGCACGGGAACGAATCCTGGTGCGTCACCGGGGACTACAAGTGCGAACCGGATCCCTCCTGCGAGCCCTTCGAGCCGGTCCAGTGCGACACCCTCCTCACCGAATGCACGTTCGGCCTGCCGATCTACCGCTGGGACGCCCCCGAACGGATCTTCGAGGCGATGAACGCATGGTGGCGATCGAACGCCGCGCAGGGACGCACCACCGTCTTCCTCGCCTACGCCTTCGGGAAGGCTCAGCGCATCCTCGCCGGACTGGATCCCTCGATCGGCCCCATCGGGATCCACGGTGCGCTGACCGGACCGACCGAGGTCTACCGGGAGGCGGGGATCGCGCTGCCGGACACGCTGCGAGCGGACCGGACCACCGCGGAGGACCTGCAAGGCGGCGGGGCGATCATCTGTCCACCCTCGGCCACCGGTACGCCCTGGATCAGGCGCTTCAACGGACCCGGCGGACTGCGGCTGGGCTTCGTCTCCGGCTGGATGCAGGTCCGGGGTCGTCGACGCTGGCAGTCGGTCGATCGCGGGTTCGCGCTCTCCGACCACGCGGACTGGGACGGCCTGCTCCGCACGATCCGGGGCAGCGGGGCGAGGCGGATCGGGGTGACCCACGGTTCCACCCGGGTGCTGGCACGGCACCTTCGGGAGCACGAGGGGCTCGAGTCCTTCGAGGTGCCGACTCGCTTCACCGGCGAGCCACCGCCCTCCACGGGGGGAGGTGACGAGGCGTGATCCGGTTCACCGAACTCTACCTGGCCCTCGACGGCACCAACTCGGTGCGCGAGAAGACCGAACTCCTCTCCGGGTACCTGGGATCCGTGGCCGAGGAGGATGCGGCCTGGACCGTGGCCCTGCTCACCGGGAACCGGCCCCGGGGGATGGGTGCCTCGAAGCTGCTCACGTCGCTGTGCCTCGAGGTGACCGGGCACCCCGAGTGGTTGTTCGAGGAATGCCGGACCGCGGTGGGCGATCTTTCCGAGACGATCTCCCTGCTGCTGCCGGAGCCGGAGGCACCCCGCGACCAGAGCCTCGACCGGGTGATGCGCGAACGGGTCCTGCCGTTGGTGGGTGCGCCCGCGCCTCGGAAGCGCGAGCTGATCCTCGATGCCTGGTCGGTCCTGCGTCGGGACGAACGGCTCGTGTACCACAAGCTGGTGCGGGGCGGCTTCCGGGTCGGGGTGCAGAAACGCACCGTGATCCGCGCACTGTCGGAGGTGAGCGGACTGGAGTTCGACCTGCTGGCGCACCGCCTGACCGGCCGGTTCGAGCCGACCGCCGAAGGCTACCGCTCGCTGCTCGCGGCCGAACGACCGGACGAGCATCGGGAACGGCCCTACCCGTTCTTCCTCGCTCACTCCCTGGACCGGGCGGTGGACTTCCTGGGGAATCCCGAGGACTGGATGATCGAGGAGAAGTGGGACGGGATCCGGGGGCAGTTGATCGTGCGCTCCGGCGAGGCGCGCCTGTGGTCCCGGGGGGAGGAGCCGATCGGCCACCTCTTCCCCGAGCTCTTCGCGGGCCTGGACCTCCCCGACGAGACGGTGCTCGACGGGGAGCTGCTGCTCTGGAACCGCGAGGGACCCCGGAGCTTCTTCGAGCTCCAGACGAGGTTGAACCGCACCCACCCCCCGGATCCCCAGCTCGACCTCTTCGGGGGTGATGCGCCGAGGTTCATCGCCTACGACCTCCTCGAGGAGGCCGGCGAGGACCTGCGCGCCCGACCGCTCGAGGAACGGCGGGAGCGACTGGAACGGATGGTGCGTGCGGGGGCCAACGAGACGATCGGGCTCTCCGAACCGTTCGCGATCACCGACTGGTCGGAGGCGGAGGCCCTGCGATCGGCCTGCCGGGAACGAGGCACCGAGGGACTGATGCTCAAGCGCCGGGATTCGATCTACGGCGTCGGCCGGACCCGCTCCGAGGACGGCTGGCTGAAGTGGAAGATCGATCCCTACACCGCGGACGCGGTGATGATCGGGGCCCAGCCCGGATCGGGCCGCCGCGCGAACCTCTACACCGACTACACCTTCGCGATCTGGGATCGCACCGGGCGGGAACCGGAGCTGGTGAGCTTCGCCAAGGCGTACTCCGGGCTCGACCAGAAGGAGATCGAGTCCCTCGATCGCTGGATCCGGACCAACACCACCGATCGCAACGGACCCTACCGGGTGGTGCGGCCGGAACAGGTCTTCGAGCTGGCGTTCGAGGGCATCCAACGGTCGGACCGCCACCGCTCGGGACTCGCGGTGCGCTTCCCGAGGATCCTTCGCTGGCGCAAGGACAAGCCCGCCGGGGAAGCCGACGACGTCGGCACCCTGCAGGCGCTGCTCGGGGAGGTGGAGACCCGATGAGCGCCCCGAAGACCACCGATCCCCTCGGGCCCGCGCTCGAGTGGTACCGCCGGCAGGGGTGGACCCCGCTGGCCTTCCAGGAGGAGGCGTGGTCCGCGTACCTCGAGGGGTGCCACGGCCTGGTCGCCTCCCCCACCGGGAGCGGCAAGACCCACGCGGCCGCGATGGGCCCGATGCTCGAGCGGCTCGGCGAGGGCGTGGAACCCGAGGCGGAGCCGGACCCGATCCGGCTGCTCTGGATCACGCCGCTCCGGGCGCTCGCCGCGGACACCACCCGGGCCCTCGCGGGGATGGTGGAGGCGCTGGGCGTGCCGTGGACGGTCGAGCAACGGACCGGCGACACCTCCTCCAGCGTCAAGGCCCGGCAGAAGAAGCGCCTGCCGAGCGTGCTGGTCACCACCCCGGAGAGCCTCGCGCTGCTGCTGAGCTGGAAGCAGACCCACGAACAGCTGGCCGGGGTGCGCACCGTGGTGTGCGACGAATGGCACGAACTGACCGGCTCCAAGCGCGGGTCGATGCTCGAGCTCGGGCTCGCCCACCTGCGGGGGCTCGCGCCCGAGGCGAGGACCTGGGGACTCTCGGCCACCATCGCGAACCTCGAGGAGGCGGGCGAGGTGCTGGTGGGCGTTCGCAGCGAGCCGCCGCGATTGATCAGGGAACGCTCGCCCAAGCGGATCGAGCTGGAGACGATCCTGCCGGACTCGATCGAGCACTACCCGTGGGCCGGTCACCTGGGGACCCGCCTGATCGGTCCGGTGGCCAAGCGGATCCTCGAGGGACGCTCGACCCTGGTCTTCACCAACACCCGTTCCCAGACCGAGACCTGGTTCCGCGAACTCATGCGCGCGGAACGTTCGCTGGTCGGCAGGATCGCCCTCCACCATGGATCGCTCGACCGCTCGACCCGGGAACGGGTGGAGGCGATGCTCGCCGACGGCCGGCTGCAGGGGGTGGTGTGCACCTCGAGCCTGGACCTCGGGGTGGACTTCGAACCGGTCGACCAGGTGATCCAGATCGGATCCCCCAAGGGCGTGGCGCGCATGATCCAGAGGGCGGGACGGAGCGGTCACCAGCCGGGGGCGTGTTCGCGGATCATCTGCGTGCCCACCAACGCGTTCGAACTGGTCGAGTTCGCCTCGGTGCGCGAACTCATCGAGTCCGGGAGCATCGAGGCCCGCCCCCCGATCGAGAAGCCGCTGGACATCCTGGTGCAGCACCTGGTCACCGCGTCGATGGCGGGACGGGGGTTCGTCGAGGAGTCGTTGTTCGAGGAGGTCCGTTCCAGCTGGGCGTTCCGCTCCCTCACCGAAGAGGAGTGGACCTGGGCGATGCAGTTCGTCGAGCAGGGCGGCGACGCGCTCACCGCGTACCCGGAGTTCGCGAGGATCCGGAAGCGTGACGGTCGCTACGGGGTCTCCACCCCGGAGGTCGCCAAGCGACATCG
>PKCS01000062.1 GCA_002862305.1 Phycisphaerae bacterium
AGCCTGCGCTTGATCTGATGGGCGATGAACGCGTTGAAAGACGGGTCCCGGGTCAGCTGCCCCGGGATGGGTCACCGACTGCCAGCCATCCCTCCCCACGTTCCGGCCAATCGGGGCGCTTGCTGGATGAATGACTACGCGTGTTCGCGCACCAACTGCACCAAACGCATGGGATGAACCCCATTGGGGACGCGAAGCGCGCGCTTTTGGTCTGAAACACCCCTGTTGCCAACGTGAATGTCGGGCGTTCGAATCGCGGCACCCGCTTTCAGGCAACCGCCCTTGGCTGATGCCGAGGGCGGTGTTCGTTTGTGGCAGCTACTGTTTTATCCATCTTCCAAGACCACCTTTGAAATTCAGGGGTTCCTTCTCCGAATGCTTAATGGCCGTCAGTCATCTGGAAACCATGTCCTAACAATTAAAACCGAGGATGGATCTCATGGGCCTCTGCTCCAGTAAGAAACCGGTCATTCGCGCGCTCCTTCTGGTGTTTGCTGGAATGGCCGTACTTGTCCTTGCGGACATGCTGGTGTCGAGTCTGGCGGACACCGCCAATGGGCCCTTGTATCGCAGCGTTCTGAGATTCATGATCGGCACGGCAGCACTCGCCTTTCTGATTCGTACGGGCTGTGGAAAGGCGACGGGCGTCACCCGGCTGACCACCACTGGAAAGCGATGGTGGTGGATCGCCTTCCTGCCGCTTTCATTCTTCCTGCTCGCGAACCTCGCCGGGTCGACTGGTCGTCGCTTCGTTTCACGCCGGGATCGCTTCTCGGATGGATCGCCACGAATGTGTCGATCGGATTCGTCGAAGAATCCTTGTATCGAGGTCTGCTCCTCTTCATCCTACTGAAGGCCTGGGGGAGGACGCGAAGCGGACTGATCGCCGCCTGCGTGGTCCAGGCACTCCTGTTTGGTTCGTTGCACGTCCTGAATCTACTGGGCGGAGCACCGCTGATGCCGACGATCTTCAATTCGGTGTTCGCCACCATCGTCGGACTGGCGTTCGGCGCGGCCTACGCCTACTCTGGATCGCTCTGGACCTGCATCGTGCTTCATGCCGCAATCGACATGGCGGGAAGCATGAAGGAAGCCTTCGGAACCCTTGAGCATGTCCCCAAGGAGGGCCAGAGCCTGTCGGTCTTCATCCCAAGTCTGGTAGTCGTCGTGTTCGTCTCCCTGCTGCCGAGCGTGTGGTTCGCGTACCGATCAGATCTGCATCAAGAAAACGCTTCCACCACGGCCTAGCATCGTGTCGATCAAACCCGCCCCAACCCCAGTACCGGTTCGTCACAGGCGAGGCTGTCGAGCACCATCTCGGAACATCGTGTCAAGGTCATGGTGCGTGCATGATCGATGCCGCCCTGCCGGTCGATACGGGCCTACCCGATGAAGTTCGTCCGCATGAAGATCGGCACCTGCCTGCAGGGGGCCGTCATCGCCTCTTGATGCCCTCCTTGTATTCAGCGGCGATGTGCGCACAACACGTCGTCGGTCGATCGGTTGAAATGAGTCCGCATCCGTGTTCGATCAGGAAGTCCCAGGCATCAGGGGTGTCGGGTGCTGCCCAGAAACGCAACCACTTGCCCTCCCCGCGAGCCGCCTCGCCCAATGAGCGCAGTCGGCGACGGTCCGACTCGCCGAGCCCTCCGATGGATCCCTCGCGGAACATCTCGACGTAGGACGTGCTGACAACGGGCATGTACACGGGATCGACACCGCTACCGAGGTCGCCTGGTCGACCATCCACTGCGGCAACGCCCGCGTCGAGTCCCTGACGACCCGCTCCCGTCCCGCTCGTCACCACCATGACGCCTCCGTCGCCGGAATGCATGCCCGCTGGCGGCAGGAGATGTCGAGCAAGGGGCGCGAGTTGTTCGCGGAGGATCGGCGCCGCTTCCGTCCACGAGGACTTGACGTCGATCATGAGGATGAGCGGGGCCGGATCATCCGCGTAGATCCTCGGCGAACGCTCGAGCCGTGCAGCAAGTGGTTCGAGATACATGCTCCCGAGCGTGCGGCCGGAAACGACCTGGTCCCGATCGTGTGCGACGGAAAGATCACCGTCCACTGCATGCACGTCGACCTCGATGCTCGAACACCCCGCAGCAAGCGCTTCGTGCAGGGGACGATGCCGAAGGTAGTCGTTGTGTGAATGAACAGGGTACGATCGCGTCGCGGGCGGAGGTTCCCCATTGGACCGATCCGCGAGGTGAAGGGGAGTCCTGTCGTCTTCACCGTCCTCTTCATCCACATCGACACCGGGATCCATGGACGTTCGGACCTGCTCTGGCGTTCCACCAGATGGTCCTGTCAGTACGTGAGGGGTGGAGTGATCGATTCCGGATTCAACGGCCACCCTGGTCGCTGACTCGTCATGGGAACAGCCAGCCAGAAGTACGAACAGGAGTGGGATGAAGAGAGTGATGTTGCTCATTGCCTCACGCAGACTTCTGTGAGCTGGTCTTTCGCCTGGTTTGAGTCCGGATGCGACCCCGCCCCCTCGCCCATCCCGCCGGACCGAATCCCTCACGGCCGGCATCGTGCCGCTCAACCGCCCGCCAGACCGAGTGCCGGTTCGTCACAGGCGAGGTTGTCGAGCACCATTTCGGCGCATCGTGCCCAGGTCATGGTGCGGGCATGATCGATGCAACCCTGCCGGTCGATCTCCAACGCCTTCAAGGCGGCGGCACGAAGGTCCTCGTCCAGTGCACCGTTTCTCCCCTCGATGACCACGTCCACCGGGCCGGTCACGGGAAAGGCTGCAACCGGGAGTCCGCAGGCATTGGCCTCCAGCATCACCACCCCGAAGGTGTCGGTGAGGCTCGGAAAGACGAAGACATCGGCCGCCGCGTAGCTTGCGGCGAGGTCTTCTCCGAACTGGTACCCCGCGAAATAGGTGTCGGGGTACTTCTTCTCGAGACCGGCACGTGCGGGCCCGTCACCGATGAGCATCTTCGACCCCGGAAGTTCCAGCGAAAGGAAGGCCTCGAGATTCTTCTCCACCGCGATGCGTCCGGCGTAGGCGAAGATCGGACGAGGAAGGTCGATGCTCACCCGGGGCTCGGGCTTGAAGACGGTGGTGTCCACGCCCCGGCACCACGTGACGAGTTTGTCGTCATTGAATCCACGACCGGCGAGTTCCTCCCGCATCGACTTCGTCGGAACCAGGGTCGCTTTCGCGGGACCATGGAACCATCTCAGGAATCGATCGGTGACTCCGATCGGCAGGCCGAAGTAGCTCTTCATGTACTCGGGGAAGCGTGTGTGGTACGACGTGGTGTAGGCGATGTCCTTGGCGCGACAATGCCGCACGGCCGCGATCCCGAGCGGGCCCTCGGTGGCGATGTGGATGGCGTCGAAGCCGGAATCGCGGATCATCCGGCGGACCTTCCGCCCGGGCAGCACGGCGAGCTTGATCTCCGGGTACTTCGGGGCCGAGAAGGACCTGAAGAGACCCGGGTGGATGATCTCGACCTGGATTCCACGGGCCCTCATCTCCCCGGTCACCTGCTCCCAGGTGCGTACCACGCCGTTGACCTGCGGTTTCCATGCGTCGGTGACAAGCAGCATCTTCATGTTCAACTCGCCTCCTCGAGATCGTCCATGAGTCCCCCGGAGAATGCCGAGGTCAGGGGGAGCGCGTGCCAGTCGGGCTCGGTCTCGAGTTCGATCGGATCCGTTTCCTCCTTCAGCCCCTCGGCGTCGATCTCGGCCAGGAACGCCTTCGCATCGATAAGCTCCACTCGGCCATCCTCGTGTTCGGCGATCGCCGAGCAGTTCTCGATCCAGTCCCCGCAGTTGTAGTAGTGGACCCCATCTATCTCCCTGATCTCGGCCTTGTGGATGTGGCCGCACACCACGCCATGGAAACCGTCCGTGATGGCGGCCTCGGCAAGGGTCGCCTCGAACTTGCTGATGAAGTTGCAGGCCTTCTTGACCCGATACTTCACGATCTGACTGAGGGAGAGATGAGGACGCCCGAGTCTTCGGCGGACGGCGTTGACCCTTCGGTCCAGGGACACCAGCGTCTCGTAGGCGACGCCGCCGATCTTCGCAAGCAGTCGCGAATGCTGGACGACGAGGTCGAAGCGGTCTCCATGGCAGACGAGCCAGCGTTCGCCCGTCGCCGATTCGTGGGTCGCCGCGAGCTTGATGGTGATCCCGCCGAACTCGAGTCCGTTGTAACGACGGGCCGCCTCGTCGTGGTTCCCGGGAATGAAGACCACCTCCGTACCCTTCTCGGACATCTTCAGTATGCGGCGGATGACCTTCGAGTGGTCGTTGGGGAAGTACCACTTCTGCTTCAGCCGCCACATGTCCAGGACGTCACCGACCAGGTAGAGTTGGTCACACTGGACGTGTTTGAGGAATCTGGCAAGCGGCTCTGCCTGGCAGGCTCGGCTGCCGAGGTGAAGATCGCTGAGGAACAAGGTTCGGTAGTACGTCTTCCCGTTCATGTCCAAGCCTCCTGCTTTGAGGACCGTACCTTTGTTCTTCTCGTCTCGAATTCTTGGGATAGCGTCGAACTCTGGTGAGAATTGCGTGAAGAAATATCCGCGCCGGCATGCAGTAGGGACTCTCGGGAGCAACCGGACCAGGGGTCTGTCCCGGTTGCTCCGGCAGGTTCACTGCCACACCGGATCCGCCCATCCTCAGGTGGTCGAATTCGACAACCCGCAGGGGCAACTGCTCGTTGCAGAAAATGTCTTCGATCGAGGGTCATGTGTCGTGGTCCTCCTTGACGATGATCCTCCTGGTACTTCAACGGGGTACTGACGGGACGAGACGCCAGTCAGTCCGGGCTTGACGGACCACTTGTTCAGTCCGAGTTCAAACGATCACAGGTTCTCCAGATGCCTCGTTTCCTTTCAATCCTCGCCAATCCCACTTCAGCCAAGGCGATGGAGCATGCTGATTCCCTGGAATCGGCGCTTGCGTCCGAGGGGTGGACCGTCAATCGAACGGGTCGATCGCCCGGGGAGTCGGCTGAGGTGGTCGCGGAACGTGTTGAAGGTTCTGAAGTCCTGGTGCTTGCGGGTGGTGACGGAACAGTGAGGTTCTTCTCGGATGTCGCGATCGCAACGGACGTTCCCATCTGGCAGCATGCGGCAGGAAATGAAAATCTCTTTGCTCGAAGCCTTGGCATGGAGGCGACCTGCGCATCCCTGCTCAATGCGATCGAGCAGCGCCGGATCCACTTCATCGACCGATTCCAGGCAGGAACGGAGTCGGGTCTCCTGATCGTATCTTCCGGCATCGATGCGGAGATCGTCGCGAGGGTCAGCCGAGATCGGAACGGAGCCGTTTCCAACCTTGACTACATCCTGCCGACCATTCGAAGTCTTCCGAGCTGGAAGGCGGCTCGTTACACGATCGAGATCGACGGGGTGCGGAAGGTTGATTCAAGGACCGGGTGGGTCTTCGTCGCCAACTCTCCCGACTATGGTGGTCGATTCGATCCCGTACCCAAAGCGGTGATGGATGATGATTTGATCGACACGTGTTTCGTACCCATGAAGGGTGCGCTGGGTGCGATGGAATGGATGATGCATGCCCGGCTCCGATCAGCACGGCTGCGTGGAAGCCTGATGAGAAGTCGTCGGTTCGAGCACTACGCCGGAAGCCAGGTCAGGATCACCTCCGAGGAAGCGGTCAGGTGGCAGATAGATGGTGATGCCTATCAGGACGGACTGCCCTGTCATGAAATGGAGATCGTCGTCCAACCTGGCCTGATTCCGGTATTGATGCCTGCGACCAACGGACGAGTCGGTCGAGCCATCACTCGGTGAAGCAGATCGCAGCACCCTTCAGCAACACGTCGCCGGACTGCCCTGCGAAGAGTGAGCGCCTCGATGCCACGTAGCGTGGCGGCCAGTCAGAAAGCCCTTCACCACCTCGCGCTTCGGCGCGGGGTGGTGTTCCGCAGGGCTCCGCATCCACGCGCAACAACTGCACCAAACGCATGGAATGAACCCCGCTGGAGACGTGAGGCGCCCGCTTCTGGTCTGAAACACCCCGGTTGCCAACGTGAATGTCGGGCGTTCGAATCACGGCACCCGCCTTGAGGAAACCGCCCTCGGCCGATGCCAAGGGCGGTGTTCGTTGGTGTTCGGTGCTCCGGAGGAACCCGTCCAGGTCATCCGTCAGGGATCACACGTTGGTTTCGTGTTCGGTGTATTCACGACGTCATAACAACTGCCTCCCAAGGGATCGTTACCCCCCGCAGCGTTGCTCAACTCCTCATCCGAAAGGTCCATGGCGCCACTGGGCGGTGCCGGCATCGTGATGTGCACGGTGGTGTCGGTGTTCTCGACGACGTTCACGACCATGCCCTCGGGGACGTCCATGCCATGTTCGGCAAGCACCGCCTTGGGATCGTTCATGAAGCGCTGCTTCAGGGCCTCGTCCTTCCAGCACGCAGCAAAGAGGTCGGCGAGTTGGTTTCGTTGTTCAGTCATGGTTCGTTTCTCCAGGGGACAGCGTGTGCGGTCATCAGTCAGTCAGCACAAGGGGGTTAAGGGGGTTTGGAAGATTGAGTGGACTTCCAACCTACCCTCGACCGGCACCGTTGACCATGACAAACCGCCTGAAACACGCGCGAATCGGGTCATCCAACCACGGTGTCGGGTGTCGCGCATGGGGCGTACCTGGCACCGGGTCCCGGGACGACCAGCGGGTGCGGCGTGGGACCGTATGGCCCTGAGGCGTGCGCTCGCCGGCCGGGACGCACCGGACCTCAGGAGCCGGGAAGACCGCCGCGAAGCGCCGCCATCACGGCGCACCCCAGGATCGCCGCCGTGGAGTGGCCCGAGCACATCAGCATCGGGAAGAACAGCACGACCAGGAGCATGCCCACCCCGATGACCGGAATCAGGATCCCATACACCAGGAGCGGGCTGTGTCGGAATCGCTTCCGGCCGGTGGACTCCTTCATCCCGAGGGAGGCGATCACGCGTTTCTGTTCGTCGGTGAGTGGGTCTTCCTGGGTCATCCTGGTGTCCTCGGCTGTCGATCGCGGGGTCAGTGTACCTGCCGATCGGTGCAGGAGTCGATTCAGGTGCATGGACGGCCCGCCGTTGCCGCTCGAGCGCCGGGCGCCTGCCGGTCAGACGAAGCGCCTGCCCTCGCTCGATTCCTGGAAGTAGTCGATGGGGCCGGACCCCAGCTCGCGCCTGAGGAGCCCGAGGGTCCCGATGTGGATGTGCTCGTGGAAGGCGACGCATTCCAGCGCCTCGCCCACCTCCTTGAAGAACGGATGGTGGTCGAACCACGCATCGTCGAACCGGCAGGGTTCGACCAGCGCCTCCGGAGGCATCGCCCTGGTCTCGAGCAGGAGCTGGCGATGGACGGCCTCGAGGGTCCGCATCAGCTCGTCGGGGCTCGGGTACCCACCCGGGTCGGCATGCGGCACGGAGCCGTACCCGAACAGTCCCGCGTAGCTCCCGTCGATCATCCCGGCGTCGTCCTCCCTCGCACCCCGGACGAACGCCATGCCCAGGAAGTATTCCGCGGTGGCGATGTGGCCGATGTTCCACGCGACGTGGGTGACGCCCGTGGGCATCTCGAACCAGCGGTCATGCGGCACTCGTTCGATCATCTGGAGCGTCAGGACCCTGGTCCGCTCCAGCTGGTGGATGATTCGTTCCTTGTCGTACATGTGATCCAGTGCTCCGGGGGGCCAGCGGTGAGGGCGTGCGGACGTCGAGGCCGTGGCCTCGCACAGACAGTACATGACGGATGGGTCCGAAGTCCATCACCGGTCGGCCGGCCCCCGGAGCATGGCGGCAGCAGCCCCCGGCAGGTGCCGGCAGCTCACCCACCTCCACCGCGATCGTGAAAGACCGTGCCCGGCCGGTGATTGTGCCGGGTGCCGGGTTGTCTCCCCATCGGGACTCCACGTCCGACCGGTGGGGCAGGGGCGTGGCCCCACCCCGGCGGCCTGGTCGCCGGTCCATCGGAACCGACCAGCACGTCCCCGCGTATGGGGACCTGACCTGCCGTGGGCATGCGGGGGTGGCAGTGCTGTTCATGCCGACGGGGACTTCCTGGAGTACCACACATGACGCGCCTCTACCACGGCGGCGGTGCCCTGCTTGCGCTCTGTGCCGCAAGCACGGCGTTCGCGGCAGATGACTGTTCGGCGGACTTCGACGGGGATGGGACGATCGGGGGAGCGGACCTCACCCGGCTGCTCTCGAGCTGGGGGGCCTGCGGGGGGGGGTGCGAGGCCGACCTCGATGGAAGCGGGGTCGTGGACGGCGCCGACATCACCCGGTTGCTCGTGGACTGGGGTGCGTGCAGCACCCCGTGCCCGGACCGCGCCCCCTTCACCTACGTGGTGATCCCCGATACCCAGTACATGACCTCCTACTCCACCGGGCAGGTCCCGGAGATGTTCTACCGCCAGACCGAGTGGATCGCGGAGAACGTCGAGGACCTCAACATCCGATTCGTCTCCCACCTCGGGGACATCGTCGACCTGGGCTGGATCGACGCCCAGTGGAACGTCGCCGACCAGGCGATGAGCACCCTGGACGGGGTCGTGCCCTACGGGCTGACCTTCGGGAACCACGACGCCGACGACGCGGTCTGGGGCCGGAGCGACATCGTCTACAACCAGTACTTCCCCCGCGAGCGGTACGCGGGGAACGCCTGGTACGGGGATGGATACCCGGCGGGAAGGAACACCAACAGCTACCAGCACTTCGAGGCCGGGTGCGAGCAGTACCTGGTGATGCACCTCCAGTGGGATCCCCCCGCGGACGTGCGCGCGTGGGCGGACGGGGTCCTCGCCGCGCACCCCGAACGACGGGTGATCGTCTCCACCCACGAATCACCGGGGAACTACGTGCTCTGGAACGAGGTGCTCACCCGGCACGACAACGTCTTCCTGATCGTCTCGGGCCACGAGGGTGCGCGCGAGCGCTACCTCGAACTGACCAACGACTTCGGCAACCGGGTCCCGTCGATCCTGACCGACTACCAGTGGGACAACCCGAACCACGGGATGCTCCGCTACTACACCTTCGAGCCCGGGTCGAACGCGGTCACCGCCACGACGTACGCGACGTGGTCGGACTTCCACGAAACCGACGCCAGCTCGGCGTTCACCTTCAGCGTGCCCTTCGGTGACGGGACGGATGCCTGCGCCGAGCAGGGCTCCGAACCCTACGGCGACGGACCGATCCAGCTGCCGGGCCGCCTCGAGGCGGAGCACTACGATGTCGGGTGCAACGGCCACGCGTACTCGGACCTCGACAACATCAACGAGGGCGGCCAGTTCAGGAACGACGGCGTCGACGTCGAGATCGCCTACGACGAGGTCCAGGGCCACAACATCGGCTGGCTGCGGGATGGTGAGTGGATCAACTACACCGTCGAGGTGGCGGAATCCCGCGACTACTCGCTGGACCTTCGGGTCGCGAGCGCGGGCGACGGCTCGGTGATGCGCCTCACCATCGACGGCGTCGACCTCGCCGGCCCGATCGCGATCGAACCGACCGGGACCTGGCAGACCTGGACGACCCTCACGGTTCCCGGGGTCTTCCTCGAGCAGGGGGTCCATCAACTCAGGCTCGAGATCGACGACGGCGACTTCAACCTCAACCACATCGACGTGGAGTGACCATCGGCCCGGCGCCGGGTCCCGCGACGTCCAGCCGTCACGGCCCGGGGCTCGAGGCCCCGCGGGGTGCGCTCGCCCCGCTCGGGGCGAGGCGGCCGTGCCCTCGCACGCTCCCGACGTGCGGTCCGGGCGTCCGAATCGTGGCACTTGCCCTTCCGGAATGCCTCCGTGGATGCCGTGGTCGGCTTCTCACCCGGCGAATGACCAGAAAACGTGCGTCCTGGGTAAACAGACTCGACCCCAGCACGCGGATTTGGTACTTCTGGTCATGTCCCCGGAGCTTGTGAACACCTCCTCCCCACCTGGAATCATGAACGGAGAAACGATGATGGCACCTCGCCTCCACCCGGTCGCCCTGGCATTCGCCGGCCTGATTCTCTGCCCCGCTGTCGCGGACACGATCAACGTGCCGGCTGATCACCCCACCATCGAGGCGGCGATTACTGCGTCGGCCAGTGGCGACGTGATTCTCATCGCAGCTGGTACCTACTACGAGGCCAACCTGACGACCCGCGGCAGGGCCATCACCGTTCAGGGGACGCTGAATGAAGATGGTTCCCTCGCGACCACCATCGATGCCCAACAGGTCGGTCGTGTATTCAGGATCGGCACCAATGAAGGGAGCGGAACCGTCATCCGGGACCTCATCATCACCGGCGGTTTGGACTATCAGGGCGGCGGGATCTACTGCTTTCTGACCAACCCCACCATCCGCAACTGCAGGATCACGGACAACTCCGCCCAGTTCGGCGGCGGGATCTACTGCAGGGGCGCCAGCCCCACCATCATCGACTGCAGGATCACGAACAACTCGTCGAACGTCGAACTGGGCAACACCGCCGGGATCCATCTCTGGGGAAGCTTCGCAACCTTCAGCGGCTGTACGATCTCGGACAATCCAGATGGCGGGATCTTCTGCACGGACTATGGCAGCGGACCCTATCCCACCATCAGCGACTGCTCGATCACGGGAAACGCCTTCGGGATCAGCTGCGACTCCAACGGCAGTCCCGCCATAGACGATTGCACGATCTCGGACAACGACGGCAACGGAATCTACTCCCAGCTCAGCAGCAACCCCTCGATCAGTGGCTGCACGATCACGAACAACGGTGGCAGCGGGGTCTACGGCTTCATCTGGGGCAGCTCTTTTTTCGACAGCACGCCCATCATCAGCGGCTCGATCATCTGTGGGAATCAATCCGGCCAGCTCAGCGGTGCCTACGACGATGCCGGCGGGAACTCGGTCGAAGAGGTCTGTCCGATCGCCTGCATCGGCGATACCAATGGTGACGCCGTCGTCGATGGCGCGGACCTGGCTGCGATGCTCGCAGCCTGGGGCCAGGACGTCCCCTCCGTGGACCAGAACGACGACGGCCAGATCGACGGCCAGGACCTCGCGGTGGTGCTCGGCGCCTGGGGACTGCCCTGCGGCGGGTGAGCCTGCTCGACCTCGCCGTCCCGATCCCGGTCGAACCGACCGGGACCCGGCAGACCTGGACGACCCGCACGGTTCCCGGGGTCTTCCCCGAGCAGGTGGTCAATGAACTTCAATCCCAGCCACGTCGACGTGGAGGGACGGCACGGCCGGATCAGTCCGACGAGGATCCCCGGCCCTGCACCATCGCCCGCAGTCGACCTTCCACGTCGGCGACCAGGGCCTCGGCATGTTCCCGGTCCAGCAGTGGCTCGGTCCACGTGTAGGTGAAGCGGAGCCGACCCCGGAAGGTGCAGGCCGACAGCAGGACGGGGAACCCACCCCAGCGGACGGTCGCGGTCAGGTCGACTTCCTCGAACCGAACGGGACCGTAGTCCCCGCGCAGCTCGAGGACCCCCATGTTGGTCAGGCTGAAGCCGTGGGTGTGCCGTCCCCCGGCATCCATCCACCCCAGCCCGGAGGCCTCGATGTCGGCGGCGGTGAAGTCCACGGGGGGGAAGCAACGAGCCTCGAGCTGCGCCTGCAGCCGCTCCCGGTAGGTCCGGGCCACGTCCCACGGATCGCCATCGGGCGCGACCCTCCTCAGCCCGGTGTCGAGGCAGAGGATCTTGCAGGCGACCTCCCCGGGATCGATCGTGGTGTCCGCGAACCGTCGGAGGTCGACCGGGGTGATGGTGTCGATGGTCACCGGGCCGCCGAGGTAGGTGGCGATCCCCTGGGTGACGGCGGCGGCGAGGGCGCCCTGGACGGTGGTCGCCTCCCGGTGGCAGCGGTCGATCAACCGGGCGGTGAACGCCCGGTCGAGGACCGTGAAGGCGTTGGCACACCGGCGGTGGTCGGGATCGGCCTCCTGGTCCACCGGCCAGGCACTGATGGTGCCGACCTGGTCGGCGGCCTCGCGGGCCGCCCGGGTCCAGGCCTCCATGGTGCCGGGGGGCTGGAGCTGGTGTTCGATCGGATCGGGAAGGGGGCGGGGGGCCTCGTCGACCGCCGCGCCGGTGGCCAGGTGTCCCAGCAGCTCGCCGAACTGATCAAGCAGTCGCGAGACCGCATGGCCGTCGGTCATCGCGTGGTGCGTCCGGAGCACGAGCCACCAGCGATCCCGGTCGGGGGCCCGCACGAACGCGATCTCCCAGCATCGTTCGGTCACCGGCAGGGGGGTGTTCATCATGGGTTCGATGACCTGGTTGATCGGGGCCCCGGGGGGAAGGGCGTGTTCCACCACCGGAATTCGTTCCCAGGGGACGTCGGTCACGAACTCGTAGGCACCCGGAGGGCCGGTGACCCGGGACCGAAGCAGGGGATGACGGCGGTGGAGCACCGCGCCCGCCCGTCGGAGGTCGGCGTACTCGACGGGGCCCGTGCCTGCCGCCCAGGCGCAGATCATGCTGCTCGCGAGGTCGGTCGTGGCCCAGTGCAGGCTGGACTCGAGGTAGCTCAGGGGTCGTCGCAGAATCGGATCGGTACCGGTCATGGTGCGGCCTCCGGGCCCCCGGATCCTAGCCGCCTTCGACTCCGCGCGGCGTCGCCCCCGGTTTGAAGGGCGTGTAGCATGCACCCCAGGGATCATCACGAACGAGTAGATCGGCGAACGCAGGAGCGGAATCATGTCCACCAGGCTGCCCAACTGGTTGTCCACGGTGATCGGATACCTCGTCTCATTCGCGTGCATCCCCTTCACGCTCGGCCTTGCACTCTTCCTGGCGACCATCGCGATCATGCCATTCGTCGACGACACTGAATGGGTGGTTGCCAGGGCACTGATCTGCCCACCGATGCTGTCCGCCTCGCCCGCCGAGGGAGTTGATCTGGGGGAAGCCGTTGGTGCAGTGATCGGCAATTCCACGATCCTGTTCAGACTGTACGTGGTCGTGGCGTGGATCTTCGCCGGCCTGATGTGCATGCTGTTCAGTACCGGGATCCCGCGACTGCAGCTGCTGTTCTGCTTCGCTGCCGCGGTCGCGTGTTCGTTGGTCGTTCTGGGAATCTCGCACCGGCATGCACTGCCGATCTGGATGCCGGTGCTGAGCCTCATCGGCATCGCGGCCCTCATCCATCCGGTTTCGGTCTTCACAACCCGCAACCGTGATTCCCCGACAGGGTGGTGGGATCGATCGAGCAAGCGTGCGGATCAGTCGACTGCCGAGTCGACTGCGGGGCCGCAATCTTCCGGGTCGTCGCTGGCACGCCGGTGCATGGGGTTCTACAGCGTGCTCATGCTGCTTTCACTGCTCGGTTGGATTGCCTACGTGAGCTTCGCCGGGACCGCGTCCTAGTCCTCGTCGATGATGTCGACGAAGGAGTCCAGCTCCTCCTCGGAGAGGACGCCCGTGCTCACCAGGGTTGGCGCCTACGCCTGCGTACTCGTGTACCTACGTGTACCGACCGCATCAGGCGAAGACGAAGAATTTCGTTGAAGACGCGAAGGGTGCGCTTGGGGTCTGGACTTCCCCATGGCCAATACGCGGATCCGGCATTCGGACTTCGGTACCCGCCTTGAACAAATCCACGGCTCATGCCGGGGGCAAGCCTGCCTGGTGTTCGTTGCCCCGGTACTACCTTGCCCTGGTCATGGAGCCACTCAGTCGGCGGGCGGTCGAGCGGGGCCTGACGGTCGGTCTGGTACGTAACCTGGTTCGTCTGGTGCGTGCCCACCCGCTGCCTTCTTCAACTGCTCATCGGTGAGTCGAGTCCCGCCGGAATCGTCCCGGGTAGTGGCTTCAGGTTGCGTGGGAGACTCGTCCCTCGTTGGGTCGGAATCGGAAACGTGATCTGGCATGGATCGGCTCCTCTGGTAGGTAGCGTGCCTTCGTTCGTGAATCATACGATCGCTCAGTCAGGTGATGTCGACGAGAGGGACACGCTGAGTCCACCCCCCCCAATCCATTCTCGACTGGTACCGGGTCCCGGGACGCCCGGCAGGTGCCCCCACACGCCCCGTTCGCCAGCTCCCGCCAGTCACGACTCCTTTATTGGTACGCTCGGGTCCACCTTCGCGAGCCACTCCGCAGCGGCCCGCCTCCATCGCTCCACCAAGGGAACCACGATGCAGAACCGACCAGCCCCGCAACCGACGACCCGCCTCCATGCCCCGGCCCTGTACCTGGTCCTGTTATCGGTCCTGGTCCTCGCCGCCTCGACCGCTCCCGCGGCCGCGCAGGGACGGGTGATCGATGAACGGGTGAACCCCCGCTGGGTCGATCCCGATCACCTCGAGTTCTCGAGAACCGAGGACGGCACGGTGCGGCGACTGCGCATCCACCGGGAGACCGGGGTGCTCTCGGACGCCACGGCCGAGGCGGGGGGCGGTGACCGTGCGCCGGGGAGGCGGGTCACCGCGTCGCGCGGTCGCGGGGGGGAGGTCCCGATCCGCTTCGAGAACGACACCCAGCAGCCGATCCGCATCATGTGGGTGAACCGCGACGGTACCGAGGTCCCCTACGGTCGACTG
>PKCS01000063.1 GCA_002862305.1 Phycisphaerae bacterium
CTCGAGAGGAGCAGCATGGCGAACAAGGCACCCGCCGAGCACCGGTGCAGGTCGATGCCGAGGCCGGGGGACGGCTCGAGGGCGGGCCGGGGCCCGGCACGAAAGCTGCAGGCATTGAGAAACCGTCTCATCACGAGGATTGATTCTATCGGACTTCGCACGGCGCCGATCCCGGGGCATCCGAGTGGCGTAGGAATCGTTCATTTGGGCTGGCGGCTCTTGACCCGCGCACCACTTGCCATAGCTTAGAACCATCTCCAGGCCCCCCCACCGAGTCGGAAACCGGCCCCATAATCACCCCCCGGCCTGGCTCAGGACCGACCACGGACCCGGATTGGCCGATTCACGGCGACGGCAGTGATCCAGGGTTTCCATACGGACGAATGAAACAGCGTGAACACCCGGCACCCACATCCCAGGACATGGAGACACGGGGCCCTCGGCCTGGTTGCCGTCGCCACGCTGGGGATGGTCGCGATGTCGGGTGAGGACGATCAGATCCAGCTGCAGATCGGGGAATCCGCGCTGTTCGAGCCCGGCACGCAGCCGGAGACCAACATCGACCTGTTCAAGCCGATCCTCTCCTCGACGAACTGCGCGTACTGCCACTCGGACTTCGATGTGGAGACCGCACCCTACGACTCCTGGATCACCAGCCTGATGGGCCAGTCGGCGAGGGACCCCATCTGGCACGCGGCGCTCTCGATCGCCAACCAGGACATCCAGCACGGGGGCGAGACCTGCATACGCTGCCACGCACCCAACGCCTGGCTGAGCGGCAAGTCGGGGGACGGGCTCATCGATGACTTCGATGCCACCGACTACGAGGGCATCAACTGCAACTTCTGCCACCGAGCCGTCAATCCCGAGTACGGGGAGGAGAGCGCGGTCGGGTACCCGCCCCAGCCCGGTGCGACGGAGTCGGGCCCGCTGGATCCCGACAAGCCGATCCTCGACGCCCTCGAGAGCATGGGGCACGCGACCCACTACGTCGGCAACGCCACCCTCGTCATCGATCCCGCCGACAGCCGCCGCGGACCCTACGCGGACGTCCCGGAAAGCTACTACGGGGTGCACGGGCTCGATGGGTACGGAAACTACGTCTGGCTGGTGGAATCACCCTACCACCGGCAGAGCTCGTTCTGCGGGGAATGCCACGACGTCAGCAACCCGCTGTACCTCTACGATCCGGAAACCGGCCGCAACCAGCTGACCTCGACGCAGGAATCGCATCCCACGCACAACCCCATGGACATGTATCCCGAGCAGCGGACCTACAGCGAATGGCTGGTCAGCGACTTCGCCTCCGGCGGGGTCTACTTCGGCGACCGACGGTTCGGCGGTGCCCACCCGACGGGGATCATGGAGTCCTGCACGGACTGCCACATGCCGAAGCAGGTCGGGGCGGGATGCGTCTTCATGGCCTACGACGAGGACGACTACCGGCACGACATCGGGCAGCATTCCTTCGCCGGTGCGAACACCTGGGTGGTGGGCGCGATCCGGGCCCAGGCCGGCAAGGAAGCGAATCAGATCGGCCTCACCGAGGATCGGGTGGCCGCGGCGAAGATGCGCACCCTGGACATGCTCGCCAGCGCCTCGGACATGGAACTCAGCGTGCCCGAGCCCGGTGAGATGAACGTGCGGATCATCAACCTCTCGGGACACAAGCTGCCCACCGGCTACCCCGAGGGGCGGCGGATGTGGATCAACGTCAGGTACTTCGACGAGTTCGACGAGGAGATCAAGACCGAGGAACGAGGTGCGTTCAAGGCCGGCTACCTGGTGACGCCTGGCGACACCAAGGTCTACGAGATGAAGGCGGGCATCGATGAGGACATGGCCGCGATGACCAACCTCGACTCGGGACCCGGCTTCCACCTCTCCCTGAACAACGTCACCTACTTCGACAACCGGATCCCCCCCATGGGAGCCACCCGGGCGGAACTGGCGTCGGTCAGGGCCTCGAACGTCCCCGCCGACACCTACGAGGACAACCAGTACTGGGACGACACGAGGTACCTCCTGCCCGTCGGGGCGACCAGGGCGATCGTGACCCTCTACTACCAGACCACCACCGGGGAGTACATCGACTTCCTGGAAGCCAATTCCAGGGACGGCACCGGGGCGACGGCGAAGCGGCTCTGGCTCGAGAACGACGGGATGGTCCCTGCGATCATGGACCAGCAGGTGCTCGACCTGTCGAAGGTGGGTGCGAGCACGGACCTGAATCATGATGGCCTGGTGAACGGCCAGGACCTGACGCTGTTCCTCGTCCAGTGGGGCGACGCCGGGGGTAGCGCGGACTTCAACCTCGACGGGATCGTGGACGGCCAGGACCTGACGTACCTGCTGAGCGACTGGACGTACGGCGAGTGATCAGTTGATCCCAGCGAGTCGTCGCACGGTGACCATGAAGCTCTTCTTCAAAGCACCGTGCATGAAGTAGACCACGGTCAGGTAGGCCGCCGCCGACAGGAATCCCCCGACGAGGAAGGCCACGCGCACGGCCCCCGGATTGGCATCCTGGGCGAAGCTGGCCCGGAGGAATTCGCCCGGCTGGACCGCGGCGAGGAGCAGGTTGATGGGACTGATCGTGGCCAGGAGCCCCCCCACCACCTCGATGCCGTCACCGGCACTGATGCTGCAGAAGCCGACCACCAGAAGGATCACCAGGACCACCGAGAGGGCCGAGCTGATCGATCCGATGGTGCTGCGGCTGCGCAAGGACCACTGGAGACCGATCATGACGCACATCGCCGTGCAACCGACGAAGACCAGGGGGAAGACGATGGCGGACTCCGGCAGGACCACCGGGAGGGTGACCTGGTTCGTCCCCACCATGGACTGGAGTTCCGTGACGATCCCGAAGGGTCGGATGACCACCATCAGTGCGGTCAGGGCGAGGGTGAGCACCGGGACCAGCATCATCGGAAACAGGTTCTGGATCAGCCCACGAAGCTTCCCCGCGAGGTAGGGGCCCGGCTGGATCGGCGTGGTCAGGATCAGGTCGAGGGTGCCGTCCTCCCGTTCACGGCTGACCGCAGTCGCGCTGAGGTTCAGGGCGGTCAGGAGGACCACCACGGTCTCGACGGACAGGAGTCCGAGGAGGATCGAACGAAAGAGCGTGGCGGAGATCGAGCCGTTGAGGAACAGCCCGAGGACCACCAGTGCGGCGAGCAGCCCACCGGCGAAGAAGGACCAGCGGCCGATCACCGCCCCCCGGGACCGCCCCCTTCCCTCGTATTCCCACCAGGCGATGGGATTCTGCCCGACCTTGCGGGGGGCCCGGGCGGTGGGGCCGCGGTGGGCGGCGGTGCCGAAGGGCCACATGGACCGCGAGCGGCCGGCATCCCTGGTTCCCAGCCGCCGCACCTTCACGGTCGAGACCACGACGAGCAGACAACCGATCACCACGGAGAGCATCCCGAAGGCGAGCATCGGCCTGCCGAACCAGATCCGCTCCAGCAGCCATGAACCGGACTGGACCCGGGGCATGTACGAGTTCGAGTAGAGCACGGACTCCAGGACCAGGAACGGGTTCATCGGGGTCATGAAGGTGGTGCCCATGGCGGCATCCCCGGGGGAGATCGGGGCCCGGAGCTGGAGGTCGAGGACCCAGGTCCCCACCAGGTAGAAGACCACGCAGATGTAGAAGACGAAGACCGCACGCCGACCGACGCTTCGACTGACGCTGAGCAGGATCGCGAGGGTGGCGACCAGGAACGCGGTCCCGGCCGACACCAGCATCGCGGAAAAGATGGCTGATCCGGGGACGCCGCCGAAGAACTGGGTGACCAGGAGGATGGGCAGGGAGGCAGCCAGCAGGGTCACGATGAAGAAGATCCGACCGAGCAGGTTCCCGAGCACGATCTGCAACGCGTTCAGGGGGGTCGTGAGGAGGATGTCCCAGGTGTTGGGATTCGACTCCTGCGAGATGGCCCCGGCCATGAACACCGGGGTCAGCAGGCAGATCAGGGTGAGCTGGCCGAAGCTCAGTACCGTGAAGGCCTGGGAGCCACGTTGGGCCATCGCGCGCAGGGTGCCGGCATCGCCGACCAGCGCGATGAAGAGGACCGCCATCAGGATGAGTAGGTAGATGATCCTGATGAGGAGGTGGAACTCACGGCGGGACCCGGTGCTGACCAGGCGGGTGCAGATGGGATTGGTGGGTCCCAGTCGAAGACACCAGTTGAGAAGTCCGGACATGGTCGATCCCGTCAGGGGGCCGTAATACCCCGCGTGGGGTCCCGGGCTGGGGAAAACCACTCGAGAGGTTTGACAGCCAACGGAACGAAACTCTACCCTTCCACCGGTCCCCGGCCCACCCGGTCGGGAAAGACCACGGTACCAGCCCGGTCGCGACCGGCGATGTGGACCGATCTCGGGGCCGGCGGCATCGCCTCCGACCCCGGCGTCGGGCGCTCGACCCACCCGGTGGGAACGGGCCCTCGACGTCCATAGATTGACTGATGGCAGTATGTTACGCAAGACCCCAGCCCTTCCCCCAAGCGGGACCTAGGACCCCGCACACGACTGGACACCACCCGCACGAAGTTTGCGGGACATGAATGGAATCGCCCGCCGGTCGGCGGGCCGGCTCCATGAACCCCTTGCGTGAGGAATCCCGGGTCCCACCCGGCCACGACCGCCGTCCCACACGCCGCCGACGACCAGAGTCAACCGGGATCCCGCAAGGGATCCCCCTGAGAGTCTGTCGAGGCAGCCATGTTCACCCAGCCACTGCTCCTAGCCCTGGACGTCCCCGGCCCCTGGGACGTCGTTGCGATCATCATCGGACTGTTCTTCGGCGCATTCGCGGGGATCGCGATCCATGCCGCGGTGACCGGGAGGAGCCTCACCGCCGCGCGCCTCGAGGGGGAACGCATCGTCAAATCCGCGTGGGAACGTGCGGAGGCAAGGGACCGTGAACTCGAGCAGGCCTCCGAGGAACGCATCCGACAGAGGCGTGACGCCGCCGAGCAGGAGGTCCGGCAGCGGCTGGAGGAGGCGGAGTCGAGGGACGAGCGTTCGAGCCGGCGGGAGGGATCGCTGGACCGGCGCGATGCGGAACTGGAACGACGTGAGCTCCGGCTGCAGTCCGACCAACAGGAACTGGTGCGGCGAGAGCGGGAGACCTCCGAGGCACGCAGTGAGGTGGAGCGTACCCTTGGAGACCTCCGCGAGCGACTCGAGGGGATCACGGGAATGAGCCGCCAGGAGGCGAAGGAGGTGTTCCTCGCGGACGTCCGGGGCGAGGTCGAGCACGAGGCGGACCAGCTTTCCCGGAAGATCATCGAGGAGGCCGAACAGGAAGCCCGGCAGGAGGCTCGCGAGATCACCCTGATGGCGATCCAGCGCTTCGCGGCGGAAAACGTCGCGGAATCGACGGTACGACCGGTCAAGCTGCCCTCGAACGACCTCAAGGGGCGGGTCATCGGACGCGATGGCCGGAACATACGCGCCCTGGAACGCACCACCGGTGCCGACGTGCTGGTGGACGACACCCCCGGACTGATCACGGTCTCGTGCTTCAATCCGATCCGAAGGGTGATCGCCGCGGAAGCACTCGAGAAGCTGGTCTCTCAGGGCAAGGTGAATCCATCCCGGATCGAGGAGGTCGTCGCCCAGACCAGGCGAGACATCCGGGAGCGAGTGCGCAAGGCGGGAAAGGACGCGGTGCTGGAGGCCGACGTCCGGGGGCTCCACGGGAAGATCGTCGAGACCATGGGTGAGCTCAACTTCAGGACCAGCTACGGCCAGAACGTGCTCCGCCACTCGATCGAGGTGGCGTACATCGCGCAGGTCATCGCCGACCAACTCGGCCTCGACGGAGGGATCGCCCGGAGGGCGGGATTCCTGCACGACATCGGCAAGGCCATGGACCACGAACTGGAAGGTGGGCACCCCGCGATCGGAATGGCATTCGCGAAGAAGTACGGGGAGCAGTCCGAGGAGGTGCTCAACGCGATCGGGGGACATCACGGCGAGATACCGTGCACCACGCCCTACACCCCCATCGTGGCGGCCGCCGACGCCATCTCCGGGGCGAGGCCGGGAGCCCGCAAGGAATCGATGGAGATGCACATCAAGCGTCTCGAGGATCTGGAAGCGATCGCACGAGAATTCACCCAGGTCCGGGAGGCGTACGCCGTGCAGGCGGGCAGGGAGGTCCGAGTCATCGTCGACGCCGGCGACGTGGATGACGACCGGACCCACGGTATCGCGAGGGAGATCGCCCGACGGATCGAGGAACGACTCACCTATCCGGGTGAAATCAAGGTAACCGTGCTCCGGGAGGTTCGGGCGGAGGCTTCCGCCAGGTGAATCCTGCTATCCTCGGGACGGAGGTGATCCGATGGAACCCATGGTCGGCGCACAGTACAACGAGAGCGATGCCCACAGCAGGAAGGTGGCGACCGGAAGCGTCGCCATCGTGCTGTCCGCTCTTGGACTGGGATGGATCGGCGTCCACAAGTTCATGCTGGGCTACAAGAAGGAGGGGCTGATCTCCCTGCTGGTGAGCCTCCTCTGCATCCCTGCGGTGATCTTCAACGTGATCGCCCTGATCGAGGGCATCATCTACCTGACGAAGTCGGACGAGGACTTCTTCCAGACCTATATCTCAGGAAAACGAGGTTGGTTCTGAACCGAATCCCGTTCCGGGGGTAGGAGAAACCGTCCGGGATGAGCCGCCCGGGCACCCACAAGGAGCTGATTCCATGCACACACTGCTGAGCGGGATGATCGTGATCTCGGGAGCCTCGGTACCGGCGGCGGACCCGTCGCAGGACCCCCCCCCGGCGGCCGTGGAGGAGGGCACCTCCCTCACGGTGTATTCCTCGGCGGATCCGGCGGGCTTCGACCCGAGGAGATTCATCTCGAACCAGAGAAGCGGGCGTACGGCGGACTATGTCTGGCAGGTCCCGGGCTTTGGAGTGGTTCGCGAGACCAGGACGGTGAAGCTCGAAGCGGGAATCTCGGAGCTGAGGTTCACCGACGTCGCCGCCTTCATCGATCCGACCACCGTCGGCTTCACGAACCTGACCTCGGGAACCACGCAGGTCCTCGAACAGAACTTCGAGTTCGACCTGGTCAGCCCCGGGAAGATGCTGGCGAAGTACGTCGACCAGCGGATCTCGCTCGAATACCGGGACCGGAGCTGGGACGGCACCCTGCTCTCGGCCTCGGGCGGGCAGGTCGTGCTCCGGAGCGAACCCTCGGGATCCGTCACCATCCTGCCCATGGACGACGCGGTCATCAGCATGGACCAGCTTCCCGGCGGACTGATCACCCGGCCCACCCTCGTCTGGAAGATCGACAGCGAGGACGGAGGGGACCAACTGGTCCAGACCACCTACGAGACCGCGGGACTGACCTGGCGGGCGGACTACAACATGGTGCTCGGTGATGCGGACCGGACCGCCGACCTGACGGCCTGGGTCAGCCTCATGAACCTCTCGGGGATCGGGTACGAGAACACCCGGCTCAAGCTGGTTGCCGGGGACGTCCAGAGGATCCAGCCCGCCCCGCAGGCGATGATGATGCGGGATCGATCCGCCCCGGCCACCGTGGGCAGCAGGGCGGAGTCCTTCGAGGAGGAGTCCTTCTTCGAGTACCACCTCTACACCCTGCCACGACGGACCGACATAGCCTCGAACGGGACCCAGCAGATCACCCTCTTCAACCCGATCCGGGACTTCCCGGTCCAGAAGAGGCTGGTCTACGGACCTGCGGTGTCGAACTGGGGGACCCCGAGGTCCCCCCGGACCGAACCCAACTGGGGCGGCGGGGTCAAGGGCAAGGTGGCGGTCTACGTCTACTTCGAGAACGACCGGGAGGACGGTCTCGGCCTTCCCCTCCCCGCGGGCAAGGTACGGGTGTACAAGAAGAACCCGAACGACTCCGGGATCGAGTTCGTCGGCGAGGACATGATCGACCACACCCCACGCAACGAGACCGTACGACTGAGGCTGGGCGAATCATTCGACGTGCTGGGCGAACGGACCCGGACCAACTTCACGGTGGACCAGGATGCGAAGGTCATGACCGAGTCCTACACGATCGAGATCCGCAACCAGAAGGACGTCCCGGAACAGGTGCTGGTGGTCGAGAACATGTTCCGCTGGCGTAACTGGGAGGTGGTCCAGAGCACGAAGCGCGGGACCAAGGTCGACGCCAGCACCATGCACTGGCTGCTGGACGTACCGGCCGAAGGAAAGCGGACCATCGAGTACACGGTGCGCTACACCTGGTAGTCATGCAGTCCCTGAACCAGATACGAACGCTCCTGGAGACCCGGGACCTCCGGCCTAAGCACCGGCTGGGGCAGAACTTCCTGCACGACCAGAACCAGCTGCGGCGGCTGGTCCGGGCCGCCGGGGTCGAGCCTGGCGGACGGGTACTCGAGATCGGACCCGGGACGGGAACCCTCACTGAATCGCTCCTGGAGTCAGGTTGCCGGGTCGTGGCCGGGGAACTGGACGAGGACATGTGTTCGATCATCCAGGAGCGGCTGGGTGACCAGCTGGAACTGGTGCGGGGCGACTGCCTGAAAGGCACACGTCGGCTCAATCCGGAACTCGATCGCGCACTCGGGGCACAACCGTTCAAGCTGGTGGCGAACCTTCCCTACGGGGTCGCGAGCCCGCTGATGTCGCTGCTTGCGACCGACGCACGGTGCCTCGGCCAGTTCGTCACGATCCAGCGGGAGGTTGGTGACCGACTGCTGGCCGAACCGGGCACCAAGGCCTGGGGTCCGTTGAGCATCCACGTGCGAGCCTACGCGAACGTACGGCTGATCGGCCGCCTGAGTCCGAACTGCTTCTGGCCCGCCCCCAAGGTGGAGAGCGTGATGATCTCGATCATCCCGCTGGATGGACGGGACCTCTCCGGACGCGAGGCGCTCGCACGCACGGTGAGGACCCTCTTCAACGGACGCCGCAAGCAGCTGGGCACCCTGCTCGGTCGGAACACAGTGCTTCCCGAGGGCATCGACCCCGGGAGACGACCGGACTCGCTGAGCATCGAGGAGCTCATGGCCATGAGCCGGTTGGACCGGTTCAAGGATCCCCCGGAGAAGCTGTGAATCTCGATCAGGTGGCGTCCCGGAGGTAGTGCATCCGGACGAGGTTGCCCGGGGCCACGAATTCCACGGCGGTCATGTACTCCCGCATCAGCAGCAGGCCGCGACCGGACGGTACCTCGAGGTTCTCCTCGTCGGTGGGGTCGGGGACCGAGTCGATGTCGAACCCGGGTCCCTGGTCCCCGACCTCGAAACGAGCCGCCTCGTCGTCGATCCTGCAGGCGAAGCTCACCCGCTTGCCGGCATCACAGCGATTGCCGTGGCGATACGCGTTGACCAGGGCCTCCTCGATGGCGAGCCGGATCGCGAAGACCCCCTCCCGGGGATAGCGTCGCTCCGCCAGCTGGGAGGCGATCTCCGACTGGAGGCCCTCGATGTCCAGCTCCCGGTAGGGAACGTCGACGCGACGCTCGAACGGGCCCTGCGCAGGAGGCGGATCTGATCCATGGCTGTTCATCGGGCAGCGGGCTCCAGAAGGATCGCCGTGTGCATCGGCCCCGGCAGGGGGACTGCTGCAGTTGGGTTCAACCGAAGCTCGACATCGCCTCGTCGGCGTCGTCGAAGATCAGGAAGATCTTGTCGAGTTTGGTGATCGCGAAGACTTCGCGTATCTGCGGGTCGATCTCCGAGAGCCGGAGTTTCCCGTCCTTGCCCTTGATTCGGTTGTTGATGGTGATCAAGGCGCCGAGGGCGGCCGAGGAGAGGTGCTCGACGTTCCCGAACCTGATCAGCACCAGCGGGGTGGGTTGTTCATCCACGAGAGCGCAGATCTCGTCCCCGATCTGCTGGATGTTGGACTCATCGAGGATGTTCCGGTCCACGAACTCGACCTGGGTCACCGCGCCGACCTGGGAGACTTTGAGCTTTGAAGCCTGGGCAGCCATGTTTGATTCCATTTCTTGCCGTGGGGGCCGTAGACCGGATCGCGCACTCAGAATCCGAGGTAGCCCGACCCGGTGCCGAGTTCCTCGGAAAGGCCCGGGAAGAGATCGTCCTCGTTCTCCCTCTGGATGATGATCTCGGGACGCATCAGGAGGAGGGTGGTCTTCTCTTCCTTGGTGGTCAGGCGATTGGTGAAGAAGCGGTTGACGAAGGGGATCTTGGAGAGGACCGGGACACCGGCCTCGATGTCGACCTCGCTCACGTTACGCTGCCCGCCGAGCATGATGGTGCCCTTGTCGGGAACCGAGACGGTGGTCCTGATCTGGGTGCCCTGGAGCCTTGGAAGCTGGATCGTGGCGGAGAAGGTCGAGGCTCGGCCGCCTCCGCCAATTCCACCACCGCCGCCGGCGGCGCCCTCGAAGGTCGACGGCACCAACTCGACGTTCTGGTTCAGGTTGAAGCTCACGGTCATGGTCACGTACCGACGATCGGAACTGATCACCGCCTCGACGTCGAGGACGAAGCCCGAATACACCACGTCGGTGATGGGGGCGAAGGCACCTGACGAATCGCCGGTACCGGGGACCAGACCGGAAACGTAGGTGAAGCCCTCCGCGACCGAGATCCATGAGCGCTGCCCGTTGAAGAGCGTGAGGCGGGGTGCGGTGAGCACCGAATTCCGCTGGTCGGCCTGAGTGGCCTGGATCAGGAGATCGACCTGGATGTCGTCGAGGTAGCTGAGCCCCACACTCAGCGCGGGGTTGGCGAGGGCGGTGTTCACGAAGGTGCCACCGACCGCGCCGGCCAGCGACTGGATGAAGCTGAGTGAATTCTGGCTGACCCCGATGGGATCCCATCCGTCTTCACGCCCGACCGGGGCGAACGGGCCGCCCGGATACGCGGGGGTTGGGAGGAGCCCAGCCGGGCCAGAGTCCAACGTGGGCAGGATCGGCCGTTGATTCGGGTTGGTGGGGTCGTAAGCCGCTTCGGTCACCCAGTAGAACGGGGTGGCGGGCCGCCCGCCACCGGCCGTGAAGAAATCGCTGAGCTGGAAGGTCGGGTCACTGGCCCGTGCCTGCTGGAACATCTGGTCGTTGGTGTTGAAGTAGAGGTCGAGATCGAGCCCGATCTCCTCGAACCAGTCCATCTGGACGTTGAGGAGGCGGGCTTCGACGTTGATCTGCAGCGAGCGGATGGTCCGCAGCTGGTCAAGGAGCCCCTCGATTGCACGGTGGTTCCGGGGGGTGTTGGTGATGATCAGGTTGCCGTTGAGCTCCTGGATCTTCCCGCCCTGGCCGGAGGTGTCGTACCAGCCCTGCTCGGGGTCCACGACGTCCTGGATGATCTGCACGATCTCGTCCACGAGCTGGTCTCGTGACTGCCGTCGTGCCTTGCCGCCGGCGTTGATGTCACGGCCGAAGACCTCGGCACGTTCGCGATCGGCCTCGAGGGCGAGTCCGGCCACGGAACCACCATTGGAGCCGGGACCGCCGGTCACCTTGTCGTCGAGATCGAAGTCAGGGGCGTTGTCGAAGTACGGGACTTCGAGCAGGAGGTCCCGGATGTCGTAGACCAGGGTCACCATGCGCTTTCGGAGCGTGTCCTCGGTGGTGATGACGACCATCCCGTCCTCGATGCCGAACTGCGGACGGTCGAGCCGGTCGCCGAGCTGTTCGAGCACCCGGCGAAGGGCCACCTCCGCGGGGACCCTTCCAAGCTCGAGGGTGACCTCGTCCTCGGGGCGGATCCCGATCCCCTCCAGGGCCCTCCAGTCGGCGTAGATCTCGACCTCGGTGACGGTCTTCATGTAGTTGACGACCTGCTGGATCGAGTTCCGGCTGAAGTTGACCGAGACCGGGGTCTGCAGCGCGCTCTGGACGCGCATGTTCGCAGGGGACTCGATGTAGCCGGAGGCACCCATCCGCTTCTTGCTCAGCTGCGGCCAGTCCTCGGGGTAGCTGACCAGGGCATTGGTGGATTTCGGACCGGGACCGGTGAGGTTCACACGGGGGGGAATCATCGCCGACTGGTTCTCGGCGAACATCTGGCCGTAGGCAAGGCTCTTCTGGCGGTTGTAGTCGGCCACGTTCATGTAGATCTTGCTGGTGGTGATCACATCCTGGAGGGCCTGGGCCGCGGGGTTGAGCGGATCCATGAACAGGATCTGCTCGAGGATCTGCAGCGCCTCGTCGTACTTGAGCTCCATCTGGAGCTGGCGGACCCGAATGATGCTTTCGCGGATCTGCCGCTGCCGATCGGCGGCCTCGATGCGCTGCTGCTCGCTGGCGGCGCTGCTGGCCTGCTGGCGTTCGATGTCCTGCTGAATGAGCTGGGCGTTGATCTTGACGTCGCTTATCTGGACGAGCAGCTGTTCGGCGCGCCGCACCATGTCGTTGTAGGCGGGAACGGGGAGGATGGTGCGGTTGCGCTCGAGGCGGACCTTGGCGGTCAGGGTGGTCCGCTGCGCGGTGTCGTAGGCACCTTCCTCGATCTGGGACTGGGCACGTGCGAGTTCCGAGTTGAACTCGACGATCGCCTGTTCCCTGCGGACCGCGATGTCGGACTCGACGGAGGAGATGGTGGAGGCCTGGTCGAGCGCGGCCTGGGCCCGGGCCAGCCCGGCCTTGGCCTCGGCGTCGTCCGGAGCGAGGGCGAGGACGCGGTTCCAGTCGGCGACCGCCTGATCCCACTTCGACTCGCTCATCGCCTTCCGAGCGTCGCTGCGGACGGTGTCGATGTTCGAGACGTCCGCGGGTGGCGTGGTGGCCTCCGCTTCGGACGGCTCGGACGGCGCCGGCGATGCCGGTTCATCGGAGGCGGGAGGCTGGTCGTCCTGTGCGTGGAGACCCACGGTCGCCAGTCCCAGGCTCAGGAGACCGCTGAGCAGGAGGTGGGCAGGAATGCGGGTGGCGGACACGCTTCGATGATTCTCGGGGCGCTCTTCGGGGACCATGGGTAGCTCCCGCTGCACGGCACGGTCTACGGACGCGTGGACGGTGCGATGCAGCTCTGCAGTTGCTCGACAATCGATCCGGGCCGACAGCTCGACTGAACCATCGAACGGACCTCTCTATAAGTGAAGCAGAGTAGCGGATTATGGCCCGGAGGGCCAAACCAGAGCCCCCCGGAGGTGGGGTGCTCGTGGAAACCCCGGGGGGGGCCGGGGCCGGTCGCCGGGTCGGCCGGAGAGCCGATCAGCCTCCGATGGGGTGAGGCCTCGACCGAAGCTGCTGGAATTCGGAGAAATCGGCGGACTCGGGGGAACGCCCGGTGGCCATGCAACGAATGAAGCTGTCGAAGAGATAGGCCGAGTCGTGCGGCCCAGGGGACGCTTCCGGGTGGTATTGGACACTGAAGACGGGCCGCTCGAGATGGCGGAACCCGGCCACTGTCCCGTCGTTCAGGTGGATATGGGTGACCTCCGCCCCGGCGGCCTCGAGACTCTCGCGGTCCACGCAGAACCCATGGTTCTGGCTGGTGATCTCGACCCGGCCGGTGAGCAGGTTGCGGACCGGCTGGTTGGCCCCTCGGTGGCCGAACTTGAGCTTCCAGGTCTTCGCCCCGAGCGCCAGCGCCAGCAGCTGGTGGCCGAGGCAGATCCCGAAGGTGGGCAGCTCCCCGGAGACTTCCCGCAGGGTGGAGATCAGGGAGTCAACGGCGGCCGGGTCACCGGGTCCGTTGGAAACGAAGAGCCCGTCGGCCTCCGCGTCCCGGATCTGGGCGGCGGTGCAGCTCGGCGGGATGAAACGGACCTCGCACCCCCGATCGACCAGGTGCCGGTAGATGTTCCGCTTGGCGCCGCAGTCGATCGCGAGCACGCGATGCCCTCCCTCGAAGGTGGGTCGCCAGGGCTGGCTCCACTCGCCGAGGCCCTCCTCCCACGATCCGGCATCGACCGGAGCCACCTCGCAGGCCAGGTTCCGGCCGACCATCGTGCCCTCCTCGCGGGCCCGGGCGACGAGTTCCTGGTCGGTGAGGCCCGAGTCGGTGGAGATCACCCCGGAGAGCGCACCGCGTTCGCGGATCCTCCGGACCAGTGCGCGGGTGTCGACGCCGTGGACCCCGGGGACGCCGGATTCGGCCATCCACTGGTGGAGACCGGTGAAGGCCCGGAAGTTCGAATGCCGTCGCACGAGTTCGCGCACCACGAATCCCCGGACCGCGATCCCGCCGGACTCGACATCCTCGCGCGCGACGCCGTAGTTCCCGATCTCGGAGGCGGTCATCACCAGGATCTGCCCGGTATAGCTGGGATCGGTGAGCGCCTCCTGGTAGCCGCACATGGCGGTGTTGAAGACGACCTCCCCACTGGTGGTGCCTTCGGCCCCGAAGGATGATCCCGAGAAGACGGATCCGTCCTCGAGCGCGATGCGACCTGGGGGGGTGGGCTTCATGACCACATACTAGCGAATGGGGACTGATCGACGTGCTCCGTCAGGTTGTCCGAAGGGAACCGTAGAATCAGGTGGTGGGAAGCGACGCACTACTCCTGAACCTCGGCCCCTGCCGGATCGCACAGGTCGCGATCGAACGGGG
>PKCS01000019.1 GCA_002862305.1 Phycisphaerae bacterium
GCGGACATCGACCGGTTCCTCCGGTTCCTCACCTCCAAGCGCACCACCGTCATCCGGGAGATCGAATCCGAGATGAAGGTCGCCAGCGAGGAGCGTCGGTACGAGAAGGCCGCGGTCCTCCGGGACCAGATCACCGCGATCAGGCGGCTGGACGATCGGGAGAAGCGCTCCGGCGACGCCTCCGTGGACTGGCAGCCGGAGGTCACGGTCTTCTCGGGCGACCCCAGCGGCGGGCTCGCCTCGCTGCAGAAGGTCCTGGGCCTCGACCACCCGGTCCGCTGCATCGAGGGCATCGACATCGCGCACCTCGCGGGCAACGAGACGGTCGGGTCCAAGGTCTGCTTCATCGACGGCCGTCCGTTCAAGGACGGCTACCGGCGCTACCGCATCCGTTCCGCGGACAACGACGACTACCAGGCGATCCGGGAGGTCGTCTCCCGACGCTATCGGGAGGCGGGAGCCGGCAACGAGCTGTACCCGGACGTCATCCTCATCGACGGAGGGCTCGGCCAGCTGCATGCCGCCGGGGAGGCCTTCGGGGAACTCGACGTGAAGCCGCCGATGGTGATCTCGCTGGCCAAGAAGGAGGAGCTGATCTTCGTCCAGGAACGCTCCGAACCGATCAAGCTCGGCCGCTCGAACCTGGCCCTCAAGCTCTGCCAGTGCGTCCGCGACGAGGCGCACCGGTTCGCCCAGCACTACCACCACGTGCTGCGTCGCAAGTCGATGCTCGACGATCGATGAACCCGGGCGCCGGCCGCGTCAGGCTGGATGGGGCATCATGCCCCCGAGCCCGGGATCGGTCTCCTCGTCGTTGGGACGGGGGGGCTCCGGCGGGGGGGCCACCGTGGATTCCTCGTTGAGGAGGTCCGCGACCGTGGGCTTGTCCAGGCGCTCGCCCCGCATGAGGCGGTCGATGTCGTCCTTCTGGAGGGTCTCGTGCCGCAGGAGGGCCTCGGCGATCAGGACCACCTTGTCCCAGTGGGCCTCCAGCAGGCGTTCGGCGTCGGTGTAGGCCTCGTCGATGTACCGCTTGATCTCCTCGTCGATGATCCGGGCGGTCTCGTCCGAGTACTCCTTGTCGGCCACGAATGACTCCCGGCCCTCGTCACCCGAATAGTTGACGAAGCCCAGCCTCGGGGACATCCCCCAGTCGAGGATCATCTTCCTCGCGTAGGTGGTCAGCATGCGGATGTCCATGGCCGCCCCGCTGGACACGTCGGTGGTCTTCTTCTGCTCGGCGATGCGGCCGCCGCAGAGCACCCGCATGGTGGCCTCGACGTAGTTCTTGCCGTACCCGTATCGGTCCTTCTCGGGGAGGCTGAAGGTGGCACCCATCGCCTGGCCCCGGGGGATGATGGTGACCTTGTGGAGGGGGTCGGCGTGCTCGAGGAGGGCCTGGACCACCGTGTGCCCGGCCTCGTGGTAGGCGGTGGCCACCCGCTCCTGCTCCTCGATCTTGCGACTCTTCTGCGCGCGGCCGAATCGGATCTTGTCCCGGGCCTCCTCGAGGTCGTGCAGGTCGATCGAATCCTTGTCCAGCATGGTGGCGATGATCGCCGCCTCGTTGATGATCGCCGCGAGATCCGCCCCCGAGAACATCGGGGTCCCTCGCGCGACCCGTTCGAGGTCGACCCCGGGGGCCAGCTTCACCTTGCGTGCGTGGACCTCGAGGATCTTCTTGCGCCCGAGCACGTCGGGAGGACTGACCTGCACCTCGCGGTCGAAGCGCCCGGGCCTGGTGAGGGCCGGGTCCAGGACGTCGGCCCGGTTGGTGGCCGCGACCACGATGACCTGGTCGTTGGCCTCGAAGCCGTCCATCTCCACCAGGATCGCGTTGAGGGTCTGCTCCCGTTCGTCGTGCCCCCCGGTCGAGAAGCCGCTCCCGCGCTTGCGGCCGACCGCGTCGATCTCGTCAAGGAAGATGATGCAGGGGGAGTTCTCCTTCGCCTGCTTGAAGAGGTCACGGACCCGGCTGGCCCCGACCCCGACGAACATCTCCACGAAGTCCGAACCCGAGATCGAGAAGAACGGGACGTCCGCCTCGCCGGCGATCGCCTTGGCGAGGAGGGTCTTGCCGCATCCGGGAGGGCCCTCGAGCAGCACGCCGCGGGGGATGCGGCCCCCGAGCTTGGTGAAGCGGGAGGGGTTCTTCAGGAACTCGACGATCTCGGTGACCTCGTCCTTGGCCTCGTCGATGCCGGCCACGTCGTCGAAGGTCACGGAGATGGTGTCCTTGGAACTCATCTTGTGGCGGCTCTTGCCGAAGCTGCCGATCATGCCGCCGGGACCGCCCCCCGCGGAGCGCATCGAGCGGCTGATGAAGAACCAGATCACCAGCAGCAGCAGCAGCACGGGGGCCAGTCCGATGAGCAGCTGGGTCCAGATGTTCTTGACGAACCCCTTGACGGAATACGGCACGCCCATCTGGTCGAGGGCCGACTGGTAGTACTCCGCATCGTTCGTGGTGTCCACGAAGATCCGTTCGTGCTTGAAACCCATCATCGCGGTCTTCTTGACCGTGGCGTAGACCCGGCCCTGCTTGATCAGGATCGAGTCGTCCTCGACCTGGTTGTTCTTGATGATGGTCTTGAACTGCTGCCAGGTGCTGATCTCCTGCTCCTGGGGGCCCATGACCCCGAAGATCGTCAGCATGATCGCCCCGATGAGCACCAGCCAGAGCCAGTTGCCCATCCTGGGTCGGGGACGCACCGGCTGGGGGCCACCGTCTCCCGGCTGCTGGCCGTTCTGGTTGTCGGGTCCCTGGCCGCCCCGGCTGGGACCGCCCTGGTTGAGCATTACGAGGGTTGTGTCGGTGTTCTTGGGCATGTGGAGTGCATCGGCAGATGTGCGGGGGGTCACCAGTCGGCCTGGAGGGTATCGACGATTTCCCGAGCCATGGTTTGTGCGACCTGGAAACGCCCCAGGTCGATCGGTTGCTGGAGAGGCCTCGACGGGGTGAACAGCGCGGAGGCCGAGAAGGCCCGGCGACTCAGGATCGGCTCCCCGGTCCTGAGATCCACCCAGTCGAAGCTGATGGTGGCTTCCACCATCATCTCGTTGGCAAGGCCCGTGGTGGGGTCCTTTGAAAGGAGGACCAGTCGGTAGTTCGTGACTGTTCCCCGGAAAATGGTATCCGCCCTACCCGGTCCGGTCACTTTCCATGGCGTGAATGTTTGAATCTCCTTGATCAGCGCCTCGGTGATGTTGGGCGCGATCATGCGGTCCGGGGTGGAATTGGCGAACGCGGGGACCGAGATCGACCTGAAATCGACGCTGTACACCGTCTCCTGGCCGCTCTGGGTGCGATCCGGGGTTCCGCATCCCGTCCCGGGAACCGTGGCGCCCACCAGGAGCAGGATCCACGCGATCGAGGCACCGATCCGGACACCCGAGCCACTCACGGCGTCTCGCTCCGTCCCGAGGCGGGCGCGGACTCCTCGAGCGGCTGCGGTTCGACGGGTTGCTCCCCGGTGGTGGTCGGGATCAGTGGTTCCGGGGTCACGGGGGGGTCGGCCACCCCGGAGAGGTCGACGTTCTCGTCCCAGGAAACGCCCAGCTTCTCCTCGCGGAGGGCCCGGTAGTCGGGACCGCGACTGACCACGGTCTCCGGGACCCTGGCGAGGATTCCGGGAATGCGTCGGAGCGCCTCCAGCGAGGCGATCGAATCGGGGTAGCGCTCGAGGAGCCGGCGGATCGTGAATTCCGCGGACACCGGATCCGACACCGAGAGGTAGTACTCGGCGGTGACCAGCATCTTCCTCGCGTCGGACTCGTAGATCCGCACCAGCAGGGCCTCGACGCCGATCCGCTGGGCGAGTCCGGGATCCGTCACGCGCAGGTCCTCGAGCCTGAGTCGTGCCTCCTCGAGGCCGCTGGCGTCGTAGCGGGGCCCCCGGTAGTCCGCGAGGTACGAGTAGATCAGGCGAAGCCGGGCCTTGTTGATGTCCTTGGAGCGGGGATAGTTCTCGACGAACAGGTCGTAGGCCTCCGACGCCATGCGCAGGTCCCGCGTCCGGAAGTAGTAGTCGGCGAGCTCCATGCCGGCCTCCTCCGCGAGGCGACTGCCCGGCAGTCGTTCCTGGATGCGGATGAGGATCTCCTCCGCGTCGTCCTCCGCGGGCAGGATCCGAAGCAGGCCCCAGAGCTTGCGGTAGCGCCCCCGGGCGTACTCCTTGGCGATCTCGAACTCCCGCTGGAGTGCAGTCACGAACACCGAGCTGTTCGGGTAGCCCCGCGCGATCTCCTCGTAGTCGAAGAGGGCCTCGTACTCATCTCCCATCGCCTGGAGCGCGTCCCCCCTGATCAGGTAGGCCTCGGGGATCATCGGGGAGTCCGGGAAGAGGTTGATGAACGCGGTCGCCAGGTCCACGGCGCGTTGCGGGCTGCCGTCGAGGATCGCCTTGCGGGCCCGGAGCAGGCGCGCCTGCCCGCTCTGGGGATCGACCTCGTCGACCTGCTTCCAGGTGTCCTCCGGCGAGAGCTCGAAGGTCTGGTCCTGGGCCAGGACGCCGGCCGCGGGAGCCAGCACCAGCAGGCATCCGCCAAGCGCGGTCCTCAGCGGGTACTTTCGGGGAGACTGGGGGCGTTGGTGTCCCATCACCCGAGATGGTAGCGACTGGAGTCAGCGTGCGAGTCATGGTGGTCTACAACCCCGTCTCCGGCTCCGGACGCGCCGCGGAGCTCGCCACCGGACTGGTGGAACGGCTCCACGGACGGCGCCTCGGTCCCGACCCCGGCGAGCTGCTCGAGGTCCGCGCCGCGCCCAGCCGACCCGAGGATCCTCGTCGGTGGCTGGACCCCCTGCTCGAGGGCATCGGACTCCTCGTGGTGGTGGGGGGCGACGGAGCGGTCCGGCTCGCCGCGGCCAGCGCCATCCGGGCCGACGTCCCCCTCTACCACTTCCCCGCCGGCACCGAAAACCTCTTTGCGCGGGACCACGGCATGCGAGCGGATCCCGCGGTCCTCCTCCACGCGATCGAGCACGGGTCCACCCGTCGCCTCGACGTGTTCCGGGTGGACGGCGAACTCGGGCTGCTCTTCGCCTCGGTCGGCTTCGACGCCGAGGTGGTGCAGGACCTGTCCGTACGACGGACCGGCTCGATCCGGCACCTTTCCTACCTGCCGCCGATCCTCCGCCAGCTGCTCGCCTGGCGGCGCATCCGACCACGGATCCATCTGGAGGTGGACGGGAGGTCCCTGGGGGCGCCCCGGCACGGGCTCGGGCTGGTCGCCAATTCCCCGCAGTACGCCCTGCGCCTGAACCCCGCCCGGGGGGCGCGTCCGGACGACGGCCAGCTCGACGTCCTCCTGCTCCCCGCCCGGACGTTCATCGGCCTGCTGGCCTGGGCGGTTCGGTGCCGGCTGGGTCGTGCCGGCCCCGGGGCGATGCGACCGGTGGGGCGGGGACGTCGCGTCACCCTGGAGCTGGACCGGCCCGCCCACCTGCAGATCGACGGGGATCCCGCCCGGGGGGACGGGCCCCGGGCGCGGTACGAGGTCCTCCTGGAGCCTGGCGTGCTGCCAATCCGGTCCCCGTCGTCCGAGAACCACCCCCCCGGGGAAAAGATCCCTGGAGATCGTGGAAACACTGGATGAGCCCCGACGGATGGCCGATGCGCGAAGTCCATCGTCATCCACGGGAGAACGACCATGACCAGCACCCACGAGCCCTCATCCAACGACACCGCCAACGACTCCGGCCGCCCCTCCGGGGGACGCTTCCGGACCCTGGTCCTCGCCGCCGGGCTCCTGGTGGGGGAGGCCGTGCTTCTGCTCGGCGGATACCACTACCTGGCCGGACCGCAGACCGTCTCGGCGGAGGTCGATCACGACTTCGACGACCGCGGTGGCCAGCGGATCGCCGAGCTGCAGCTGATCGACGAGCAGCTGACCAACAACCGCATGGGTGCGGTCTACGTCTACCCGGTCGAGATCTACGTGCAGGTGGCCGAACCCGACAGCGAGTGGTGGACCCAGCTCACCTCGCAGTACCACAACGAGATCCGGGCCGAGATCGCCGCGCTCTGGCGTTCCGCGGACCAGCTGGTCCTGGACGACCCCAAGCTCGAGGTGATGACCCGCCGCGTCCAGACCCTGCTTCGCACCCGGTTCGAGGGCGAGGCGAACCCCGAGGTTCCGCGCATCAACAAGGTCGTGATCGTGCCCTCGACGGGGTTCCGGGTCCGGGGCTGACCCCGGACCTTGCCGCTGCTTTGGTGAAATGATGGCCCTGCTGCAGGATTCTCTGCAGCGCGTACCACCTCTTTTCCGATGCAGTCCATGCGCAGGGACGCGCCCCGGCAGGATGCCGGGTTCCTCTTGGCGGAGCCAACGATGCACGATGCGAACCCCCCTTCCGGGGTCCCGGAGCGGCCCGAGAAGCCACTAGTACCCGATTCGCAGGGACTTGCGAGTCCGGACCCCACCCCCGACATCCCCCGGACCGACCCGCCCCCGGCGTCCCCCGAGGGAGCCGGCCACCCCGCCGACAGCATCCAGGCTGCCGAGCAGGCGATCGCGGACGCGCAGGTCGCGGCCCGCAAGGTGACCCAGGCGGCCACCCAGGCCACCACGCTCGAGGTCCCGGACCTCGGCGCCGCCGGCACGTCCGCGAACAGCGACGAGATCGGCATGCTCGACGACGTCGAACTCGAGGTCCGGATCGAGCTCGGGCGGACCAGGATGCTGGTGGAGGATGTCCTGAGGCTTTCCTCCGACGCGGTGGTCGAACTCGACAAGGCCGCCGGCGACCCGGTCGACATCTACGTGAACGGGCGCCGGATCGCCCGGGGCGAGGTGCTCGTGCTGAACGAGAACTTCTGCATCCGCGTGAGCGAGATCGTCGACCCCCAGTCGCGAACCGGCTGACCCCGAGCCCCGGAGAAGCACACATGGCCCCGACCCCGACCCGCCTTCTCGGAGTGAGCTCGAGCCTGGTGTTTGCGACGCTGCTGGTCGCCTCGCCCTCGCCGAAGCCCCAGGACGACCTCCTCTCGACCCCGCTCCAGCTGGAGGCACCACCTCCGCCCCCCGCCGAGGCCGAAGGCCCGCCCGCGTGGGCGGCCCTCCAGGATCCCGCCCCCGAACCATCCACGTCCGCCGCCGTGACCCCCGCGCCCGTCGCCGACGCCGGTTCCCGCTGGGCGGACCGGGCGCTGCCGGGTGCGCGGCGCGCGACGGCCGAGGACGGCACCCTGCCGGTCAGCGGGGACGGAGTCCGTGACGCCCTGCAGGTCGGAGGCGGGCTCGCCGTGGTCCTCGTCCTGCTCTGGATGATCCGGGCGATGATCCGTCGTTCCGGTCGCGGTGCAAGCGGTCTGGCGGCCCGCGCGGGCGCCCCGTCCGGGGTGCTCAGCGTCCTCGCCCGCTACCCCGTCGCGCGCGGACAGCAGGTGATGCTGCTCGGCGTCGGCCAGAGGATCCTGGTGGTCCACCAGTCACAGGGCTCGATGCGAACGCTCTCCGAGGTGGTCGACGACGACGAGGTCCTCGCACTGCGGATGCAGGTCAACGGACAGGAGCGATCGCGCGCCGAGGCGGACTTCTCGAGCAAGGTGACCCGGGCCCTGGAGCGCAAGCCGGACGGGCCGCTGCTCCGCCCCGTCGCGGGCATGCCGGGACTGGTCTCCGAGACCGTCGACCTCACCAGCGCCCGATCGGGCCGCATCTCCGGGGGTGGTGTGTGAAGCCATGGCTCGTCCTGGCCGGCATCGTGGCCGGCCTCCTGATCGCTTCCGCCCCCGCGGCGGCCCAGGCCCCCCAGCCGGCCCCCGGCGAACCGGCGATCCTCGTCGACAACCCGATCGGCGCCGTGGAGCAGGCCGCGCGCGAACTCGGGGTCGAGGGCGGGCTCTCCACGAGCCTCAACATCATCGTGCTGCTCACCGTCCTCGCGATCGTGCCCTCGGTGTTCATCCTCTGCACCTGCTTCACGCGGATCGTCATCGTGATGAGCCTCCTGCGCCAGGCGCTGGGGACCCAGGGGCTCCCGCCCAGCCAGATCATCATCGGACTGAGCCTGTTCCTGACCCTGGTGGTCATGTCCCCGACCTTCGCCCGCATGTACGACGCCGGCATCCGGCCGTACCTCGCGGAGGACGCGGCGCAGCAGGCGATGCCCGACAACCAGATCGCGGCCTGGTCGCGGGCCAAGGCTCCGCTCCGGGACTTCATGTTCGACCAGATCAACCACACCGGCAACTGGGAGACGGTCTGGATGATCGAGGGGTTCCGGAGGGACTCCCGTTCCGCGGAGCTCGATCCGGAGTCGATGACCACCGACCAGATCGACCTCCTGACCCTGGTCCCCGCGTACATCCTGAGCGAGCTCAAGACCGCCTTCCTGCTCGGGTTCAAGATCTACCTCCCGTTCCTCGTGATCGACATGGTGATCGCGAGCCTCCTGATCTCGATGGGGATGATGATGCTCCCGCCGGTGCTCATCTCCCTTCCGTTCAAGTTGCTCCTGTTCGTGCTCGTGGACGGATGGGACCTCGTCACGTTCCAGCTGATGTCGGGGGTCGCCCCCGCCGCGGTCGGCTGACCGCATTCCCCGTCCCCCCGAAAGGTGTCCGGCATGGAAGTCGAGAACTTCACCCTGGTCCGCGAGGCCCTGATGCTCACCCTGCTGATCTCCGCCCCGATCCTCGGGATCGGCCTGCTGGTGGGCCTCGTGATCAGCCTCCTCCAGGCGGTCACCCAGGTGCAGGAACAGACCCTCGCCTTCGTGCCCAAGATCGTGGCGATGATCCTCGTCGCGGTGGTCCTGATGGGCTGGATGGGCACCCAGATGTCCGCCTTCGCGGAACGGATGTTCGGAGGATGAGCCCACGGTGAGCGAGGTCGCGAACATGAGTGCCGCCGTGAACTGGCTCGGAGCCTCCGTGGTGCCGTTGCTGCTGGTGGCGGCCCGCCTCGGGGGCCTCGCGCTCTTCGCCCCGGTGCTGGGCTCGCCCGTCATCGCGGCGCGCGTGAAGATCTTCCTCTTCCTGGGCCTGGCCGCGGCGTCGCTGCCGGTGCTCGGGTCCTCGGGGGTCCTCGCCGGGACCTCGGAGCTCTCGCTCTGGCAACTGCTGGCCGCGATGGCGATCGAGGTGGCGGTGGGGGCCCTCATCGGATTCATCGCCCTCATGCCGATGTTCGCGATGCAGACCGGCGGGCTCATCATGGCCCAGCAGATGGGCCTGGGCTTCGCGAGGTTCTACAACCCCGCGGTGGGCGACGAGGCCGATGTCCTCGAGAACATGTTCTTCCTGCTGGCCCTGGTCACCTTCATCGGGCTGGGGGGGATCGACTGGACGGTGCTGGCGGTCCTCAACAGCTACCACTACGTGCAGGTCGGGGCCCTCCAGCTGGACGCCTCGATCCCGCACCTGCTCAGCGGGCTCATCATGGCCTCCATCGAGGTGGGGATGCGGGTCGCCGCGCCCCTGCTGGCGCTGGTCTTCCTCGAGACCATCGCGATGGGGTTCATCGCCAAGACCGTCCCCCAGCTGAACATCCTGAGCCTGGGGTTCCCGCTTCGGATCATGGTCGGCCTGGGAACCATCATCGCCGGGGTCACCGTGCTCGGCGGGGTGCTCGTCCAGTACGTGGACCAGGTGCTGGTGGTGATGATGGACTGGTACCTGCACGAGGGGGTGGCCGATGGCTGAGGATCTCGGCGAGAAGACCGAGGAGGCCACCCCCAAGCGCCTTCGGGACGCCCGGGAGGAGGGGAAGGTGGCACGCAGCGTCGACCTCACCTCCGCGCTGGTGCTCGCCGGGGGCTCGGTGGTGGTCTGGGTCTGCTTCGGCCCGATGCTCGACTACCTGGGTCGTTCGGTGCGGTCGGTGCTCGGGGAACCGGGCCTCCGCAGCGTGGGGGAGACCACCTGGACCGATTCCGTCGAGGTCACGGCCCAGGCCGCGCTCCTCGGGCTGCTGCCGGTGGTCCTGGTGATCTGGCTGGTCGCGCTGCTGGCGAACATCCTCCAGGTCGGGTTCATCCTCGCGCCCAAGTCGATCACCCCCAAGGCCTCCAAGCTCAATCCGCTGGAGGGGGTCAAGCGGGTCTTCGGCACCCAGGCGCTGGTCAAGGCCGGGTTGGACTCCATGAAGGTGCTCCTGGTCCTCCTGGTGGTGGTGGTCACCGTCAACGGGATGCACGACCAGGTGATGATCCTGCCCACCCTGCCGATGGCCGCCGGGGTGGTCGCGATCGGCGAGCTCCTGATCCGGCTGGCGCTCCTGGTCGGGCTGGTGCTGCTCCTGCTGGGGATCATCGACTTCATCTGGCAGAAGCACCGGCATCGCACCGGCCTGAAGATGACCAAGCAGCAGGTCAAGGACGAGTTCAAGCAGATGGACGGGGACCCCCAGCAGAAGCATCGCAGGCTGCAGTTCGCCCGGCAGCTCGCCCAGCAGCGGATCGCGAGCTCGGTCCCCAAGGCCGACGTGATCGTCACCAACCCCGAGCACATCTCGGTGGCCCTGCAATGGGACCAGGCCACGATGAACGCACCGGTGGTGGTGGCGATGGGCGCCGACCACCTCGCGATGCGCATCCGGCAGCTGGCCATGCAGCACTCGATCCCGATCCTCGAACGGAAACCACTCGCCCGTGCGTTGTATGCGCGGGTGCAGGTCGGAGACGAGATCCCCGTCGACCTCTACCAGGCGGTCTCGGAGGTTCTCAGCTTCGTCTACCGAATGAACGGACGCATGCCGGCCCAGACCGGCTGATTGGAGCACGCCTCGATGGCGAGCACGGCGAACACATCCAGCCTTCCCCCGATCCTGCATGCCATCGCCGGCAAGCGCGAGCTGCTGGTCCCCCTCGCCTTCCTGGCCCTGCTGGGGGTGCTGGTGGTCCCGCTGCCCGCGATGCTCCTCGACCTGCTGATCTGCACCAACATCGCCCTCGCCGCGGTGGTCCTGCTGACCACCATCCAGATGAAGCGCCCCCTGGAGTTCTCCGTGTTCCCGGCGCTCCTGCTCGCCACCACCCTCTTCCGGCTCGTGCTGAACGTCGCCTCCACCCGGCTCATCCTCTCCGCCGAGGGGTCCAGCGCGGAGGAGCTCAAGGGCGTGGCCGGCCACGTGATCGACGCCTTCGCCAGCTTCGTGGCGGGGAACGACGCGATCGTGGGCGGCATCATCTTCCTGATCCTGATCGTCGTGCAGTTCGTGGTGATCACCAAGGGGGCCACCCGCATGTCCGAGGTCGCGGCCCGCTTCACGCTGGACGCGATGCCCGGCAAGCAGATGGCGATCGACGCGGACCTCTCGGCGGGACTGATCAACGAGACGGAGGCCAAGGACCGACGCGAGGAAGTGACCCGCGAGGCGGACTTCTACGGGGCGATGGACGGCGCCAGCAAGTTCGTCCGCGGTGACGCCATCGCCGGCATCGTGATCACCCTCGTGAACATCATCGGGGGGGTCGCCATCGGGGTCCTCGACAACGGCCTCGACGCGGGGACCGCCCTGCGGACCTTCGGGCTGCTGGCCATCGGCGACGGCCTGGTCTCCCAGATCCCCGCCTTCGTGGTGGCGATCGCCGCGGGCCTGATCGTCGCCCGCGCCGGCGGGGGCAAGGCGATCGGGGATGCGATCCCCTCCCAGCTGGTCTCCCAGCCCGCGGTGCTCTTCCTCATCGCGATCTTCCTCGGCATGCTGGCCTTCACCGGCCTGCCCTCGCTCCCGATGCTCACCGCGGCGGGCGCGCTGTCCCTGCTGGGGCTGCTCTCGATCCGCGGTTCCAGGCGCCAGCTCGCCCGGGCGGCCGCCGACGCGCGCCGTGCCTCCGAGGAGCACGCGGAACCGACCACCGTCGACGACCTCCTCGGGGTGCACACCCTCCAGATCGAGCTGGGCTACTCGCTGGTGCAGCTCGTGGATCCCTCGCGCGGGGGGGACCTGGTGGCGAGGATCGAGTCCCTTCGTGAACAGCTGGCGGTGGAGCTCGGGATCGTCCTGCCTCCAGTGCAGATTCGCGACAACATCCAGCTCTCCTCCGAGCAGTACCGGCTCAGGATCCGGGGCGCCGCCGTCGCGGAGGGCGTGGTCCATCCGGGCATGGTGATGGCGATGGACTCCGGGGTGGTCACCGCCGAGCTCGAGGGCGTGCGGGAGCTCGAGCCCGTCTTCGGACTGGAGGCGATCTGGATCGACCCCGCCCAGCGGGCCCGAGCCGAGAACGCCAACTACATCGTGAGCGACGCGGCGGGGGTGCTGCTCACGCACCTCAACAACATCGCCAAGTCCCACGCCGACGAGCTGCTGACCCGTGAGGAGGTCTGCAACCTGATCGAGAAGCTCAAGGAGAAGGCCCCCAAGCTGGTGGAGGAGGCGGTCCCGACGCTGGTCAAGCCCGGGGAGGTCCAGAAGGTCCTCCAGGCGCTGCTCCGCGAGGCGGTCCCCATCCGGGACCTGGAGACCGTGCTCGAGACCCTCTCGGACTGGTCCCAGCACACCAAGGATCCGGAGGTGCTCGTGGAGTACGTGCGCAACGCGCTTCGCCGCACGATCTGCTCCCAGTACGCGGAATCCGACGAACAGGGGGGTGGCCAGAAGCTCCACTGCGTGATGCTGGATCCCGGCGTGGAGGACCAGCTGGGGGCCTGCATCGAACGCAGCGTCACCGGCACCACCCTCACCGTTCCCCCCGCGCTGCACGCCGCGATCGGGCAGTCCGCGGTCGAGGCGGTCCGCCCCCTGGTCGCCGAAGGTCGCCGCCCGCTGGTGGTCGCCGGCCCCAGCGTGCGTTCCCAGCTGCGGCAGGTCCTCGAGCCGTACCTAAGCGACGTGGTGGTCCTCGGTTCCAACGAGGTCATCCCCGGCGTCTCGGTGGAGAGCGTCGGGCTCATCGAGTTGGACCAGGGAAGCGTTCGCGAAGTCGCGGAGCCGCCGCTCGATCCGGCCCCGGCGGTCGCGGAACCCCTTGCGACAAACTCCGGCTAAACGCGTTCGATTCATCCTCCGAGGGTTGCCGAAACCCCGGCAAGCGTGGATGATTGTCCCGAAGACGGGTGGCAGGAAGCCGCCTCGCCCCCCATGGGGGCACCACCGGCCCACAGCCAGGAAGGCGCAACACGGTGCGACTGAGAACCTATCGAGCATTCACCCACGACGAGGCCTACGAGGCCGCTCGTTCGGACATCGGTCCGGAGGTGCAGGTGGTCCAGTCCCGCCGGGTCCGGCGCCCCGGGCTCCGGGGGTTCTGGCAGCGTCCCATCGTGGAGCTCACCGTGAGCCTGCCCGCCCAGCCCGTGAGCCCACCGGACCCCGCACCCATTCCCGCCACGGCTCGCGCCGCCGCCGCCTACGCCGCCAGCGCGGGAGACGCGGCGGACCCGGGGGCCGAGGCTCCCCTGGACATGGACCTCGAGCGCGCGAAGACCCGGCGGCTCGCCCAGGCCCTGATGCTGAAGCTCGAGCGCGAGGGGAAGGTCCGGGCGGACACCACCCGGAACGACGCCGCCGTCGAGGATTCGGCCCGGCTTCGGGGGTCGATCGACTCGAGGGTCCATCGCCCCGCCGCGGAGCCCACGGTCTCCGCCCCGCCCGACGTGGTCGCGCGTCGGTACGTGCTCGACCAGGACCAGCCCCCGCAGCGGACCCGGGAGCGGGCCGCGCTGCTCGGTGACGAGGCACCAGCCGTCGAGGACCCCGCGTCGCCACGGCCCGAGGATTCCACGATCGAGTCCGCGGTGGAGTCCGCGGTCCGGCAGCAACGCCTCGGCGTGGGGGAGTTCGGCGCCCTCGGTTCCGATCGGCACCCGGAGGCGCTGCGCTCGCTCTATCGGGAACTGATCGAGCAGGAGGTCACGGGGGAACTCGTCGACCAGCTGCTCTGCGACGTGACCGACGAGCTCGGACCCCGTGGACTCGAGGACCCCCGACTGGTCCGGATGGTCGCGCACCGACACATCGCCGGGCTGCTCCCGATCGACGACCACCCCCTCGACGTCGGCGAGGCCCGCCGACTCGGCCGTCCGCACGTGGTCGCGCTCATCGGGCCCACCGGCGTGGGCAAGACCACCACCATCGCGAAGCTGGCGGCCGCCTGCCGCTTCCGCGACGACCTGAAGGTCGGGCTGGTGACCACCGACTCGTTCCGGATGGCCGCGGTGGACCAGCTGAAGAGCTACGCCGAGATCCTCTCGGTCCCGCTGGAGGTCGTGATCGACGTGGAGGACATGGCCCCTG